>DASWVC010000324.1:0-4715 GCA_036401335.1 Chthoniobacterales bacterium | reverse complement strand
GATGGTGCCCTGGCCCGTCAGCACCGCCCCGCCCTGGACCGTCACGGCCGTGTTGCCCAGCGCGCCGTCCACCTGCAGCGCCCCCGCCGCCACCGCCGTCGGCCCCGTGTAGGTGCTCGCGCCCGTCAGCGTCAACGCGCCCGACCCGCTCTTGTTCAGCGTTCCTGCGCCGGAGATAGTGCCTGGAAGCGTCACCGCATTGCTCCGGTTAACACCTAGCGCGCCGTTGTCGACCACGTCGCCCACGATGCTGCCCGTCGTGCCCCCGCTGCCAAGTTGGAGCGTCCCCGCGCTAATGGTCGTTCCACCGGTGTAGGTGTTGGCGCCAGTTAGCGCCACTGTGCCCGTACCGGTCTGGCTCAGGCTGCCTGTGCCCGAGACATTGCCTGCGAACATTACCGTGCCAGTGCGCTTGAATGCGAGGTCGCCGTTGTCGGTCACGTCGCCCACGATGCCGCCGGTGGCGCCCCCGTTGCCCACCTGCAAGGTCCCCGCCCCGACTCTCGTACCTCCCGTGTAGGTGTTCGCCCCCGTTAAGGTCAGTGTGCCGGTACCGATCTGACTTACTGTACCCCCGCCCGAAATACCTCCGGAGAAGACTGTCGTGTTACTACGGCTGAAGGCGAGGCTCCCGCCATCGATCACATTTCCAACCACGCTGCCGGTAGTTCCCCCGTTGCCAACCTGGAGCGTCCCCGCACTGATGGTGGTGCCCCCGGTGTAGGTGTTGGCGCCCGTCAAGGTCAACGTTCCGGTGCCGACCTGGCTCAGGCTGCCCGTCCCTGAAACAATACCCGGGAACGTTATGACGTCGGCGTGGCTAAAGGTTAGGTTGCCGTTGTCGGTCACAGTTCCAGTGATGCTGCCGGTAGTTCCCCCATTGCCGACCTGAAGTGTCCCTGCACTGATGGTGGTGCCGCCGGAGTAGGTGTTGACACCGGTCAGGGTCAGCGTGCCCGTGCCGATCTGGCTCAGGGAACCCGTGCCGGAAACCACGCCGGCGAACGTCATGGCATCGGCGCGGTCAAAGGTGAAATTGCCGTTGTCGGTCACGTTTCCAGTGATGCTGCCGGTCGTCCCTCCACCACCGATCTGCAAGCTTCCCCCGTTGATGGTGGTAGCCCCGGTGTAAGTGTTGGCACCGGTCAAGGTCAATGTGCCCGTACCGGTTTTGATCAAAGCGAGCGTGCCGGTCCCGTCCTGGGATACGCCGCTGAACGTTGTCGAAGTGTTTTTACCTCCCGCCGTAAGCACCGTGCCAGCTAAACCGGTATTGGTCACTGTGCCGGTGCCGGCCAGGGAGCCGATCTGACTCGAGTACCCGGCCAGGTCCAGCCTGCCGTTGACGACGAATGCAGAGGTGTTGCTCAGCGCGCTTGTGGAAAGAGCTTGTAAGGTCGCTCCACTCAGAATGGTGGTGCTGCCGGTGTAGGTATCGGTCCCGCCCAGCCTAACGGTCCCGGTATTCACCGTATCCCCAATGTTCAAGTTGCCGGTGCCTGTGAAGTTCCCGAAAAGGCTCGCACTGGCTGCCACGGGCGCCGCCACCGTGCCGCCGCTGCTTGTAATGCCAACCGCCCTGGCGCTCGAAAACGCATTACCGGCCAACAATTCGCCCCCATTCAGGGTAAGGCCGACGCCCGCGCTCCCCAGGTTTGCATCGCTGCCGGCGCTCAGGATGCCCTGCGACATCGTCGTGCCCCCACTGTAAGTGTTCGCCCCGGTAAGGGCCAGCGTGCCCAGTCCAAGCTTGTTCACGCCGCCCGTGCCGACAACGGGCGCGGCGATCGTCGCCGTCACGCCACGGTCGGCCGTGATCGTTGCCGTTCCCGTCGGGTAAAGCGAAAAATCCAGCGATGCCGCCACGGTGTAGCCGCTCGCCGCGAATTGGAGCGCGTGGAACGCGATGTCATCCCCCAGCGTCACTGTGCCCGGTGTGCCGGTAAAAACGGCAACCCCGTTCTGCCAGCCTTGATTCACCGTGACGGCGCCATCGATAAAATTGTTCGTCTCGGAGTCCCAGGTGCCGGTGCCGCCGTGGACCGTGCTGTCAAACAGCGTGGTCGACCCGTCCCAGAATTGCGTGGGCGATCCTGCGACATTTACCACCAGGTTAATCTGGTGGGCGACGCTCGTGGTTATCACGACGTTCGCCGAGGAGAAACCCGTCGGCAGGGTCCCGAGGGCAAGCGTCAAGTCGGTCAGCGCGCCTGTATAGTTGAAAAGCTGGTAGGATCCCGACCCAAAGCCCCCTCCATTTGTCACGTTGAGCACTCCATCCAGCGTCAGGTTGCCCGCCACGTTGACCAGGCTGTTCACCCCTGGACCAATCACTCCCGGTGTGGTCAGCAGGTAATCGAGGTTCGAGGTGGGGTTGAGAAAAAGGGAGCTCAGGCTCAGGGTTTTTGACCCCGGGCCCGGCGCGAGGTGCCCACCGCCCTGGATTGTCACCGCTCCGCCGATCGTCCCTTGACCCGCCAACACCGCGCCGCTTTGGACCGTTACCGTCGTGTTTCCCAACCTGCCGTCTACCTCCAGCGTGCCGGCCGACACCGCGGTCGCGCCAGTGTACGTGCTCGTCCCCGAGAAGATCAGCGTACCCGGGCCATTCTGGTTTACCGTCCCCGGACCGGAAATAGCGCCGGGAAAGGTCAGCGAACCGCTTCGGCCAAAGACCAGGTTGCCGTTGTTGGTCACGTTGCCCGCAAGGCTGCCGGTGGCACCCCCACCGCCAATTTGCAAAATTCCGGCGCTGATCGTCGTTCCACCCGTGTAAGTATTTGTGCCGGTAAGGATTGTAGTTCCAGCCCCGGCTTTCGTAAATCCAAGGCTGCCAGTCCCATCGCCCAACGTTCCACCGAAAACGGTGTTCGTGCCGTCGCCCCCGGCGGTCAAAGTTGCCGTGCTTCCGCCGCTGTTGGTGACGCTCCCGGTACCCGCTAACGAAGCGACGGTGTTGGAGAACCCAGCCAGGTCCAGGACGGAACCTACCGTGAAGGCTGAGGTGGGACTGAACCCAGTACTCGAGCCCGCCTGAAGGGTTCCGGCGCTGACCAGCGTGCCGCCGGTATAACTGTCCGCGCCAGATAAGGTCAGCGTCGACGTGCCAACCTTGATTAATCCGCCGCCTACGCCGGAGAAAGAACCGGGGTCGACGATGTTCCCGCTTACTATCGTGCTCAAACCATTGCCGACGGTAAGCACGTTTGAGCCCAATCGGTAGGTGCCGGCGCCTTCAATCGAGCCGACCGTCATTCCCCCTGAAGAAAGGCCCGATACATCAAAAATCCCTCCCGGGTTTGTGATGACGCGGGCCTGCCCGCCAGTGCTCGTACCCTCAAAGGACGTGATCCCGGCCGAGTTGGTAATGAGTGTCGCGCTGCCGGCCGTGCTGGAATTCTGGAACTGCAATCCTCCGCCGTTGCTCGTCGTAAAAGTCACTGCATTCGACGAATTGTTGACGATACCGGACCCCGTAATCGCGAAAAGGCTGTCGGTCGCGAGATTGAAGGAATAAGCAGCCGCTCCGGTGTTAAACTGGAGCGTGCCCACCGAAGCATCGTTAGAAAAGGTGATGAGCGGCGTTAGCGTGCTGCCGAAAGTAGCAATGCCCGTCGGTACTGCGGTCGATGGAGTCCAATTCGCAGCGGTGTTCCAATCGCTGGTTCCCGGGGTCCAGGTCCCGTCCTGAGCCTGAGCTGCGATGACGCCAAGGCATAGGCCGGCAAGCAGCATCAACGCAGCGTGGCGCAACAACTGGGATACGGCGTTTTCAGGTACCTCCGTCTTTTGTGTCTTCATCGCTGCTTACAGCTTTCGGGTTGAGTTTTTTTTAGCAGCGTTCTGGCCACCGGTTACTCAGGAATGCTTGTCTGAGGGTCGGCCACGTCCATCAGCGCCCAACCGGATCACGAAAAGACCGCCGCAAGCACGAGCTATATTCTACCCGGCCTGGGTTATACAATATTTATTAATAAAACAATTATTACACTGCATCCTTCGGATTGTAAGTGGTTCGGAGTGGCTAAAGGGGTTTGGTCGTTCGGATTGTGCCCAGGTGAGCCGGTGGGGTTGCGCGGCGCACGCGACCTCCAGCAAGGACTCGCCGCCCACGGGCGTTAACTTTCGCCGGAGCCGGGATCTCCAAACGCCTCTGACGCCCCTTCCCGGCCGTGGGGCAGCCGGCCGTGCCGAAACGCTCCTCTCCCCGGAAAGCGGATCGTGTGCCGAAAGTCCTGCAATAAGGAGGGGCCCTGGTCTCGGCGCGTGGACGTGACCGGGGGTCCGGTAGGGCGGCGAGTCCCTTCGCCGCCGGGGTATCGCGGTGGAGCCGCAGCCCCCGTCGCATCCGCCTGCCATGGCGGGTTTGCCCTTACACGCCGGCCTCCCTTTCCGGTCGGCGGGGAGAACCGACCGCCAAGCGTTGACTTAAGGCGAAGCGCCGGTGCCCAAGCGCCCTCCGAGCAAGGTGGTCCGAAGTCCTTTCCGAGAAGGCCTGCTTCACGGGAGAGGCCGGACGGAGGAGCGGTCGCTCCCCGGCGGCGAAGGGACTCGCCGCCCTACCGGGCCGTGCAGTTCATTGCGGTTCATTGTTTCAGAAGGCCAGCCGGACGCCCCCCGAAATGGTGTGGCTGATGAGGTTGCCGGAGCCGAACTCCGGGTTGTAGAAGAAGTAGGCGCTCACGTTCCGGTAGGTGGCCGTCACCCCCGTGCCC
>DASWVC010000323.1:0-3466 GCA_036401335.1 Chthoniobacterales bacterium | reverse complement strand
GGCGATCTGGCCGCCTTCGTCCCGGTTAACGGCAAAGACCTGGGACGGGCTGGGTTGGTTCTCAAAGAGGTTCGGCGTAACTGCCGTAACCGTGGCGTTGATGCTGACGTTCTGGATCGTGACCTGGGCCGGGCTGCCGTTAGCGGGGTAATAAAAGGGCGTTAACGTTGCCCAGGCGGGGTCCGTGAAGGTAAGGAGCCGGTACCCGAAGGCTTTGTCCGGGCCCGGAATCCAGTTGTCGATGGGGGTAACGTACACGTCGACGGCCAGTTGGCCGACCGGCAAATCGACGTAATAGACGTTGTTGACCGAGTCGAACTGGAGCTGAGTGGAGGTGTAGTCCACCCCGTAAAGGGCCTGGGCGAGCGTTTGCGCCGTTTGGGTCAGGTAAATGCGCTCCGGAGCGTTCGGGGTGCTGTCACGATCGCGCGTGACCGTAAAGACCTTGTACGAACCGCTGGCGGGAGGCGGCGTGTATTCCGGGATGGTGGACGGCGTTTGGGAAATATCCACTCCGGGCAGGTTGGTCTTGGTGGTGTAAGTACCCAAGGTGATGTCATCGAGGGCGAAGTCGTTTCCGCTTCGCTGCGTGTTCAAGTTGATGAACTGAATGGCCGCGTTTCCGTTCGCATCGGTGTTGAAAACGTACGTGTACTGGTGCCACCCAGCGGGTGCCTCAAAATGGGCCTGCCCCACCAGTTGCCCGTTCACGGTGACTTGCATCAGCGCCGGGCTGGCCGGGTTGACGCTCGTTCCGTAATAATTGACGTAGTACGGCTGATTCGGTGACAAACCGTAAATCGTGAAGCCAAGCAGGAGGGTGCCGACGTCCGGGGCGCCGTTCACGATCATCATGTGACCGGCCGGGGTCCCGAACGTGTGGTCGGACATGCTGTAGAATTGGTCGTGGTACGTGTATGGATTTGAACCGATCAGGTAATCGCCTTCCGGGTACAAGGTGCGATTTACGGGGTTGGTAATCGGCGCCACGAAGTAGTTGGAAGTTGCGCCCTCCATGCCGTGCTCAAAATCAAGGGTGAAAACCGCGTTGAGGCCGGGGTTCAAAACTTGGATCGTGGTGCTGATGAGGAGGATGTTCGCTTGGGCAGTCGTGGGCGCATAACTCGAACTGCTGGCCAACTGCCAGGCCACCAATTGGTTGGGCTCGACCTGACCGTTGGCGACGCCTTGCAACCCGATCAGGATCTGGCTAACCCCGGCCGGGAACGTTAAGGTAAACGAGGCGGGATTGCTGATGTTATTGCCCAGGTTATCGAAAAGGTAATAGTCGTACACAACGCGCGCCTGGGCGGCTGTCTGGGTGAGCGTAACCGTCAGCGGATTGGCCAGCCCCTGCGAGGTACGGTTTACGGCGATGACGTTCGCGGTCTGGTCGTTTTGGTAAACAATGGGCTGGAGGACTTGCAGCGAAACGGTCGGGTAGGTGTTGAGAATGGAGATGGTCTGAGACGACGGAGTTGCCACCACGTACCGGACCTGGCTGCCCACGACCGGGTCCGTCGAACCCAGAATCTGGGCGGTGATCGTCGTCGTGAAGCCCGCACCCGTCCCGTTCTTCGGCAGAATCTGGACGGAGGCCGTAGTGGCGGTGCCGTTAAGCTGAACGGAGTACGTGGACGTCGAGCCGTTGACGAAAGTGGCCCCGTTGACCTGAATCTGCTGGTTAAGATTGCCGCTCTGCGAGCTGGTCAGAGAAAAGTAGATGGTGGAATTGATCGGCGTAACGTCACGGGTAAACGTCAGGGTCGGTGGATTGCCGGTCTGACCTTGCGTCGTGGTCGGGTTCGTCAACGTCACCGAGGCATTGATGTTCACGTCCGTGACGGTGACCTGGATCTCCGACACGTTCACCGGGCTCGGGTACCGCGGCTGTGGCGACAGGTTCTGCCAGGCCGTGTTTGCCTGGGTCAACAGGGTGTACCCAAACGTTTGGCTGCCCTCCGGGGTCCAGTCTGCGATCGGGCTCGCCGTCAACTGCACCGTCGTTTGATTCGCCGGGATGGTGACGGAGTAGACTCCGACGAAGCCGCTTACCGGGGTCAGGGCAGGACAGGTATAATCCCCGCCCAACTGGGCGGCGGTCGTGGTGTTGACAAGGTAAACCGTCAGCGGCTGGGCCGCCGGAGCCGAGCGCACCACCTGGGCGAAGGCGGGCACATTCGTTGCGGTCTCGCTAAAAGAGGTAACGCCGTTGATGCTCCCGAACGTTACGGTCGCCGGCGGGATGGCGGCCAAGGTGACCGTGGCCTGGGCATTGACGATGTTGTAGTTTGCGAAGTAAGGCGGCAATTGCCACACCATGCTGGCAGAGGGGTTCAGCAAGGGGTTCTGCGGTGTGATCGAAATGGTTTCGGTGAGGACGTTAGGCGGGAACGTCACGTAGAAGAACCCGTAAAACTCGTTAACCGGATCCCCGCTCTGGGTGTAACTGTCCACGGTGTAATCCGTGCCCTCGACGGCGGTGCCACCGGTTATGAAATTAACCGTGAGTGAACCCGAACCGTTGCTGCGTGTGATGGTAAACGTGTTGGTGCTGCCCGCCGTGACAGGGACACTGCTCGTGACGGCGTTGATCGACACGTTGGGCTGGGAGCCGTAACTTGAAGGCAGCACAATGAAGGAACACGCGAGCACGATCATCCCCAGCAAAACCCGCCAGGACAAAATGCCTCGGTTTGATCGCTGACGGTTTGGCAGAGCGAAGCGTTTCATGCGAAACAAGGCCGGGCCGGGTTCACGGTGGTCAGGCCGTCATTGCCGGAACGGCGGAGGCAAATCAGGGAGTTGTTCACGTCCGTGACTCCCCGGCAGGCGCGTGGGCAGCGCCGCAACGGGCGAATCGGTGCATTGAAAGGAGTAAAGCAGCCACGTGGTTGGGGTTAGTGAACGACCACGGACGCACCCGGTTGAGAGAAACCGCCGGCGGCGAGGGTGATGGGGTGTTTGTCCGGTCGGGGAGCTTGTCCTCAAGCGTCCGCGGTAGGGCGGCGAGTCCCTTCGCCGCCGGGGAGAAGCGCGTGTCGGCGTGGAAGAACGTGGGGGTCACGCCCGCCCGGTAGGGTCGGCGGTCCCTCGCCGACCGGGGCATGGGCCCGGTAGGGCGGCGAGTCCCTTCGCCGCCGGGGTATCGATGGTGGCAACGCAGCCCCCGTCGCCCAACCTGGCCGGGGCGGTTTGCACCGCCCGCTTGGCCGAAGCCGCCTAAACGCGTCAACAGACCCAAAAAACGGAAGTAATAAAGGATTGATAAACCATCCGCGAGCCAGTTCGTTATCGCAGAACTTGACGCACCCAACTCCGGCCTTCCTTTCCGGTCCGGCGGGAAGCACTGATCCCCAAGCATTCACTCAAGGCGAAGGTGCTGGGTCCAAACGCCCTCCGAGGGACGTTGTCCGAAGTCCGTTCCGCGAAGCCCTGCTTCAAGGAGAAGCCGGACGTAGGAGCG
>DASWVC010000322.1:0-4478 GCA_036401335.1 Chthoniobacterales bacterium | reverse complement strand
TCCATCGGTGCAGGTTGCATCCGGGTTTTCTATGCGGATGGAAACTCGCGGACCTTGACGGTTTGCGAAGGCGACGCCGTAGAACTGTAGCGCGACGCCGCTGCCCGACCATTCAAACCGATAAATCCTTTAAGTCGTGGGTTGTATGATACGATATATAATTACCATGGAATTAAGGATCATCCGTTCACTTGCCTTTTTCTGCCAGGCATGAGTGCAACCTCCGGAACCGTGGAGGTGGCTGAAGCCGAAATGGCCAGCGGGCCGCGCCCGCGGGAAGCGGAGCGGCTCAAAACGGTCCTGCTGGTTGACGACAACCCGGTGACGTTGAAGCTGCTCCGGGTCCTGGTGCAGTCCGACGGCTATGACACCGTCCTCGCCGAGGACGGCCTTGAGGGCTTGGCCGCCCTGGCGCGCGAGCCGGTTGACGTAATCATTTCGGATCTTCTCATGCCGAACATGGACGGATACAGCTTTTGCTCCGCCGTCCGTCAACGCAGCGAATACGGGCACATTCCGTTCGTTCTTTGCACGTCTTTGCAACTCAGCGCGAAAGACGAGGCATTTGCCGTGGCTCTCGGGACCACCCAGGTGCTCACTCACCATGGTTCCATTCGCATGGTCCTTAAGGCCATCGAGGAAGTAACGGCGACAGGGCACCGTGCGCCGCCCATGCCCGACCGACCCGCGAAGCCGGTCCGGGTTAACGAGGTCATGAAGCAATACAGCGAGTGGATGATCCGCGAGCTGGAAGAGCAAAGCGTTCAGCTGGAAGTTACTCAACGCGAATTGAGCGAGTTAAACAAGGTTCTGGAGCAGAAGGTTCACGAGCGGACCTTGCAACTGGAAAACGCCAATCGTGAACTCACTGCGTTGAATCGGGAACTGGAGCGGCGAGTGGAAGAACGCACAACGGAACTCGCCTCCAAACAGCGGAACCTCGCGTTACGGACGGAGGAACTGGCCCGCTCCAACGCGGACCTCGAGCAGTTCGCGTCGGTAGCTTCCCATGACCTTCAAGAGCCGTTGCGAGCGGTGGCTGGGTGTGTCCAGATTTTCCAACGAAAGTACGCCGGCAAGCTGGATGCACAGGGAGACGAACTCATCGGGATGATCGTGGATGGAACGGCCCGGATGAAAGCGTTGATCTCGGGCTTGCTCGAATATTCGCGGGCGGGACAAACCCAGGCAAAGGAAACGATCGACACCGCCGTGGTTCTCGACGAAGCCCTCGCAAACCTGACCTCGGCGATCCATGAATCCAAAGCCGAAATCATCGCCCAGAAACTGCCATCCCTTCAATTCGCGAAACTGCAATTCATGCAGGTACTCCAAAACCTGCTTGGCAACGCCCTGAAGTACCGCGGCAAGGCTCCCCCCCAAATCCGCATTGAAGCCGCTCGGGAAGGCGAAAGCTGGGTGTTTCGCGTCGCGGACAACGGCATCGGGTTCGAGGCACAGTTCACCGACAAGGTTTTCGCCGTGTTTCAACGGCTGCACACCCGGGAAGAATACGGCGGCACCGGCATCGGCCTGTCCATCGTGAAAAAGATCGTCGAACGGCGCGGAGGAAAAATCTGGGTCGAATCGGTTCCGGGTCAAGGTTCCACCTTCTCGTTTTCCGTTCCGGACCGACCACCTTCGGCGGAACGAGACAGCCCGGAACCTTCCCTCACCCTAAAGGGTGATTCCGTTTGACCATTGCATGAGCTCTTTCCTAAAAATGGTCGTCAGTTTCAGCGTGGCGGCATTGTTCCTCCTGGGCCTCAGTGTCGTGTCCTACCGCATGACCCTCTTGCACGACGCGGAGCGGTCGTGGCTGGCGCACACTTACCAGGTGCGTGAGCAGCTCGATTCCGTGCTCACCGATCTGCTCAACTCCCAGACCGGTGAGCGCGGCTACCTCCTCACGGGAAACGACGTTTACCTCACGCCTTACCGTACCGGCATTGACGCCCTGCAAAACGACGTGAATGAAGTCGGCCGGCTGACCGTGGATAATCCGGTTCAGCGGTCCGCGTTGAACCGTCTTCAACCCCTTGTGACGCAAAGTTTGGCTTACCTCCACGACCGGATTGAGGCCCGGCAGCGAGCCGGGCCGGCGGTTGAACCGGATCCGAAGGGGGAAGCGCTCGGGAAGGCATTGATGGACCAGATGAAAGCCATCGTGCTCGGCATGAAGCAGGAAGAAGCACGTCTGTTGCTGTTGCGCGGCAAAGTCGTGGACACGGCCTCTCAAACCACCAAAGCCGTGATTCTCGGTGCCAACGCACTTGCGTTCCTTTTTCTGTGCGCCGCCGGTTTCATCGCGTGCCGCGAAATCCAGCAACGCGGGCGTGCGGATCAAGCCTCAAACCAGAACCTTTACCTTCAAAACGCCGCCCTGGCGAAAAACCGTTTCCTGGCCAACATGTCGCACGAACTGCGAACCCCGCTCAACGGCATCATCGGGTTTGCCGAATTTCTGGTCGATGGCAAGCCCGGGGCACTGAATGCGAAACAGCGGGAGTACCTTGAGGACATCCTTCGGAGCGGCCAACACCTGCTGCAGCTCATTAACGACGTCCTTGACCTGGCCAAAGTGGAAGCCGGCAAGATGGAATTGAACCCGGAAAAGTTCTCCATCCCGGAAGCCGTCGACGAAGTATGCACGGTGGCCAGGCCGATCGCGCAGAAAAAGGGCATCCAGGTGGCGGTGCGAGTCGACCCGGAGGTGAACGAGGTTATGTTGGACCCGCAAAAATTTAAGCAGGTGCTCTACAACCTGCTCTCTAACGCAATAAAGTTCAGCCCTCCCCGGGCCACCGTGGAAATCCTGGTCAGCATGCAGTCCGCAGACCACTTCAAGCTGGTCGTTACCGACAGCGGCATCGGGATCAAACCGGAAGACCTGGGGCGGCTCTTCAAAGAGTTCGAACAGCTCGACACCGGCACCGCACGGCGGTATGAGGGCACCGGATTGGGCTTGGCCCTGACCCGCAGCATCGTGGAGTGCCAGGGCGGCACCATCGTCGTGGCGAGTGAACTCGGGAAAGGGTCCAGCTTTATCGTAACGCTACCCCTGGAGGCCGCCGAAATGGTCGGCGCGTGCGCATGACCGAACGACCGGCCGCTCCCATCAGCGTGGAAACCCAAATGCCAACGCAGGCGCCCAAACGAACCATCCTCGTGGTGGACGACAACGCCACCAACCTGAAGCTTGTCAGCGATATCCTTGGGTTTGAGGGTTACGACATCCTCAAGGCGGAGGATGCCGAGACGGCCCTGGCGATTGTTCAGCAGTCGCCTCCGGACCTCATTCTGATGGACATTGCCCTGCCCGGCATGGACGGCCTGACGCTCACCCGCATGTTGAAAGCTGCCGTTGCGACGCGTCACATCCTCATTGCCGCGCTCACGGCTTTCGCGATGAAAGGTGATGATGCGATGGCTTTTGCGGCCGGGTGCGACGGTTACATCACCAAGCCGGTCAACACCCGCAAATTGCCCGGCCAAATCACTGAATTGTTGAACAAAAGCCAGACGCCTGGAGCGTTGCGAGAAAGGACCCATTAAAATTCTAATTGTGGAGGACGATCCGTCCCACCTGAAACTTGCGCACGTGGTGCTCAGTGCCGCGGGCCATACCGTGCTGGACGCCGAAGCGGCCGAGCAGGCTTTTCTCTCCATCAAACGGGATCGGCCCACGCTTATCCTGCTGGACATGGTGTTGCCGGATATGGATGGCCTTACCCTGGTTCGCCGGTTAAAGGCCGATCCGGAAACCTGTGGCATTCACATCGTCGCAGTGACCTCAAACAGTGAGGGATACACCCGCAGGCAAGCTTTGGCGGCTGGTTGCGACTCCTACCTGGTCAAGCCGATCAGCACCCGCACCCTTCCCAAGCTGGTGACCGAAGTAGCCGAGGCGTACGTGAGGGAGCCTTCTCCCACGAAACCCGGTTCCGTGTCTCGTGCTCCTTAGAGCTGAACGAAGGGACGCACGCGCCGCATGCCTCACTGAATTGCACCAGGATCAAGCGGGGTGCCTGGACGATCAACCGGCACGCGGTGCCGTCTGCAACACTCTGGCCACCCCGCCAGGCAGGGCGCGGGTGTCCACCGGTTTCGGGAAGAAGGCGTTGCAACCGGCCGCGAGGGCATCTTCTTGGGAAAACCACTCCTGTGCGCCCGTTACCGCAACGACAGGAATGTGCCGCAGGTCCGGGTCGGCCTTCATCAAGCGTACAAGGGCCAAACCGTCCAGTCCGGGCAGGTTGAGGTCCAGGAGAATGATGTCCGGACAGCGCTTCCGCATCTCCTCCAAAGCGGCTTCAGCCGAGCCGCGTTCTACCACACCGTGGCCGTCCGTGCGAAAAAGGTAGCAGAACAGCTTTCGGTCGATCGGATTGTCCTCCACCACCAGGATGTTCATGAAAACTAAAATCGTCCGTTTCTTAAATCATGCCCTCATTCATGGCGGCGGCGCAGCCATCCGG
>DASWVC010000321.1:0-7912 GCA_036401335.1 Chthoniobacterales bacterium | reverse complement strand
CGGGTGCTCCAGACGAGCGAGCGTGCCCCCACCCTTGTGGCCGGTCGGAACGTCCGCACCTCGTTCACCGAAGTCGTGTACCGGAACCCGCCGTTCTCGACAGCCTGCGCAGCCGCCATGCCCAGAAGCCACGCCGGCGCGATGAACCCTTCAAGGGCGGCCGGCAGAAAAGCGAGGTCGCTCTGGCCTTGGTGGAGCCGGGCGGCAGCTTCGGCCAGCGAAAGGTCATAGAACTCGCCCTCGCCTGCCGTGTAAACCCGGGTGGTCCACCGGTTCCGCCAACTTTCCCCGGGTCGGCTTGACCGCAGGTGAAAGTACCCGTGCAACACCGGCTCATGGCCCTTTGCGACTTCCTGCGCGAGCCAGGCCTGAAACTCCGGTGCCGCCCCCACGGGAGCCCGGCCATGGTGGTTTGGGATGACCAGCAACGACGTGGCGCAGACACCGGCCCCGGCTAGTTCGGCCAGCATGCGACTGCACGCGGGTTGCGTCAGCGGCGAAACGTCATGGACGGAGACGACGAGGGCTGGCTGCACGGCTGCGTTTCAGGCGTTCGCCCAGGGCGAACACCAAGGTTAAAATCCCGGTGGCGACCGGCCACCAATCGCCGAGGCGCGCGTAAAGCGTTTCGGTCTGCGCAGAAGCAACGGGCACCTGCCCTGCGACCGATTCCCTGGACTGCTCGCCGGTCTGGGCGACCAGGCGGCCCGTGGGCGCTTGCAAGAGTGAACCGGCACCGCGGCCGGAAAAAATCAATGCCCGGCCGTAGGCAACTGCCCAGACGCGCAGATTCTCGCGCAACTGCCGGCCTGCCCGGCGGGAATGCCCGGGTGGGTCAAACAGCACGATCCACCCTTGTGCCTGGCTGGGAAGGGCGGCGCGCAGCACCGGCGGCGATCCCGCCTGCCAGTTGAGGAAAGTCACCCAGTTCACCCCGCGCTGGCGAAACGGGCTGAGGTTGCGGTTCGGCGGCGCCCCGAACGGCACAAAAAACGGAGCATTATTCAGCGGTGCATAAAGGTTTGTAACCAGGCCCGGGAGCACGGTGCGCGCCCCGACCAAACCACGCCCGTTGTCGCCGAGCACGCCGCTCACCAGGGCACCGGTTTTCCCGATGCCGAGTTCCGCAAGTTTTTGGTAATCGGCCGGCGTAAACTTCACTTCGCGCCAAACGATAAGGTCCGTTGCGGTTGGGCCGGCAGCGGCCGACAAGGCGGTCAGGGAGCCGGCGGCGCCGCCTTTTGCCGCGGCACACATCACCTGCTGCAAAGGGTCGGGCGGGACACGGTGAGTAAGGCTGTAAAAGCCAGTCAGGGCGCCCAGAAAGATGACGGCAAGGGTCGCTGTGACGTCGAACCGGCCAGCCCAGCTGATCCGGCCGGGTTCGCGCACCAGCCGCCGGATGCTGGTCAGAACGATCACGTTGGCGAACACCAGCATCGTGCTCAGCCCGGCCGGGCCGGTGGATTGGACCAGTTGCAGTAAAGGCAGGTTCGCCGCAACCGCCAACCCGACGGGATTCCATGCGGGCAACACGACACCCTGGCCCCACTCCACCACGGTCCAACTGGCGGAGACAAACATGGCCAGCCGGAGATGGCCAATGGACCTCTGCCAGGCATCGGCACCCCCGCCTGCGCCCGGCAAGATGGGGGCCAACGGGCGTTGCCGGCCGGCTTTCCTGGCTGGCGTTGGTTGAAGTTCAGGCGCCGGCAACTGGCCGAAACGCCAGACCAGCCAGGACCAAAGCAACCCCGCGAGGACGTGGCTGAGCATCACCCAGGCCCATTCCGCCCAGCGCCCGTCCGTGATCAACCATCCGAACAGGAAGCCTCCACGCACGGCACCAAACACCCCGCCGGCCAGGATGGCGGGCGCAACCTGTTCCTTGAACAAAAGCAGCGGCACCAACACCGGCACAAACGCAACCCAGCCGAGCCCGGAGGCCGTCCGGTGCTCCACGCTCACGGTGGTGAGCACGCCGCTTGCGACGGCCGCGCCGAAAGCGAGGAGGAACCGCCCCCGGGCCTTCATCGCCACCGGACCTCCAGGAAACTGCGCCAGGCAATCAGCGCCACCAACGGGTAAACCCCAGGTAAGAACCTTTGGGGAAGCCACGGGCTGGCCAGGGCGAAAAGCAGCGTGCCGGCAAGGGTCAGCTGAAAATAAAGCCGCCGGCCGTTCTGCAGCCGGCCGGACCACAAGCAGGTCCCCGCCACGGCGTGGAGCGGGAAAAGCCAGCACAAGTTCCAATTCTCGTGCAACACCCAATAACGGCTATAGACCATGCCGGCGAGGATCAGGCACCCGATCAGTCCGACCACTATAAAAAACAGCGCAGAGAGTCGCCGCGAGGGACGATGGCGGCGCACCGCCCAAAACAGAAACCAAGCTACCGCAAACGCGGAGAATACCGGCAAGGGCTTCAACGCCGAGACCGGTTGCGGCAACGGCTGCGCCTCGAAGGACCGCTCGTGACGGCTCACCCACGGCTGGCCCCCGGCCCGCGCATCGACGACGGCGCGCTCAAGGTCGGCGGGTAAGAAACAAGCGCCGCGCGCATCCACCGTGCGGTCAACCCCGGCCCCAAGCAGCAGGAACAATCCGAAATGCACCCAAGGGATGCGTTGAAGGTACGGGTCCAGCATCTGGCGGTAGGTCTCACCGGCGGGCACCGAGGCGCCCAGCGGCTGGTGGTAAACCTTTTCAAAAACATCCCGGATGCGCGTGGAACAGTTATCAAGCAGAAAATCATAGAGGTAGGCGCGGTTGGCCGGCCGCAAGTTGATTTCCAGGGATTCAAATAACTTCTGTTTCTGGTCTGCCGTCATTCCGAACACCTGTTCGGTGATGCCCTGGCCGAGCGCGCCACGTTCGTTCATCTCTACCAGGGACGGGCCGACGGCCAGCACGTAGAAAATGTCGCCCCGAAAAAACCTGAGGTAGAAGTCGGGCGTGTCAAAATCGAAAGTCCCGTAATTGTAAAGGCGATCGAACCCTGAATCCTCGTCGAGAATCCGGATCGCGCTGTGTCCAAACACCGTGTAAAGCTCCTCGCCGGCGCTGTAGGTAACCAGCGAAACGGTCGCGCCGGGCGAGAGTCGCGGCACTTCATCCGCCTCGACGAGGGGTTGACCGTGACCGGAGCCTGCCGCCAGCCCCAGCAGGAGGGAGGTCAGCAGCCATCCGGCGACGGAAGGGCCCAAGCTGAAAGGTTTGGAAAACAAGGTGCAGGCGTGCTGTCGCGGTCACGGAGCAGACAGCCCGGGTTTCTCGCGTGAGATCAAGGAAGCGTCAACCCACGCGGGCGTGCGCATCGGCCTGAAGTTCCTGCCAAAGCCGGTCAAGCGCAGTGGCCAATTCGGCCTTGGCCCCCGGCAGGTCGGCTTCGGACAAGCCTGCCCGCCGTCCGAAGAGGTAGAACTTTATCTTCGGTTCCGTGCCGGACGGGCGCACCACCACTTTGCGTCCGTCTTCGAGAAAGAACATTAACATGTGCTCGGCCGGCAACGTATCGCCCTCAACGTCCCGAATGCCGCCGCCGCTAAAATCCTGGGTGTCGCGGACACGCGCCCCATCGAGGGTCACCGGCGGATTCTGCCGGTAGGCTTCCGCGAGGCGCCGGATCTTGGCCGCTCCTTCCGCTCCTTCGAACACCAGGAAGCCGCTGCGCTCAGAAAAGTAGCCGTACCTGAGGTACACCCGGTCCAAAAGCTGATCGAGGCTCAGCCCCAGGGATTTGCCGTAAGCCGCTACTTCGGCAAACATGACGACAGCCCCGTTCGCATCCTTGTCGCGCACGAAATCCGCCCCGCTGTAGCCGTAACTTTCCTCGCCGCCAAAAACAAAATACGAAGAATGCTCCAGCCTGAGGCGGCGCGTTTCTTCTTCCGTGAGGGACCGGTACGGTTGCTGCGCGGACAAGGGCAGCTCCTGCTCGTATTTGCCGAGCTTTTCCCCGATGTACTTGAAACCGGTTAAGGTTTCGACGCAGCGCAACCCCTCCGCTTCAGCCATCACCTTCTGCAGGTCAGTCGTGACCAGCGTTTTAATGAGGACGGCTCGGGACAAATTTGCGGACGTGAGCACGCCAAGTTCCTTTAACGTGTGGACCCGGTAGTACCCGATCAACGACCCGATCTGGTTGCCGGTCAACAGCTGCATCTTACCTTCCCGGTTCCGGCCGGCAACACCCATGCGGTCTGCGTCCGGGTCGGTGGCCAGCACCAGGTCGGCGCCCTCGCGGTCGGCCAGCTCCATGGCCATCGCCAGCGCCTCAGGGTTTTCCGGGTTCGGCGACTTGACGGTCGGAAAACCGCCGTTCGGCTGTTCCTGTTCCGGCACGGTAAGCACCTGGAAACCGAGCCCGCGCAACACCGGAACCGAAATAACCCCGCCGGTGCCGTGAATCGGGGTAAAAACTATTTTGAGGTCTTTCTGGCCCGAAACGATTTCGGGCCGCAGGACCAGCGTGCGGAGCCGTTCCTGGTAAATCGCGTCGAGTTCCGGCCCCAGCGCGACGACGTTTCCCCGCTCGCCTTCCGGCACCGGCGTGTAGACCTCATTGCCGACGCCGTTCACCGCGTCGATGATGCCGGAAGCGTGCGGCTCAACCACCTGCGCACCATCAGAAAAATAAACTTTAAAGCCGTTGTCGTGAGGAGGGTTGTGGCTCGCGGTGATCACGGCACCCGCGGTGGCGTTCATCTGCCGGACCGCGAACGAGAGCTCCGGGGTGGAGCGCGCCGCGGCGAAAAGGTAGACGTCACAGCCGTTCTCCGAGGCCACCCTGGCCGCAAATTCCGCGAAGGCGCGGGAAAAATACCGGGTGTCGTGTGCCACCGCGAAACTCGGCCGCGAACCCGGAACTTTCCGGCCAAGGTGGATTTTCAGGTAACGGACCAAACCCTGGGTTGCGCGGCTGACGTTGTAAAAATTCAGCGCGTTGGTGCCAACGCAAGGGAATTGCGGGCAGCCATCGGCCCCTGCCTGGCCACGCTCCGCGGCCGTGACCGCCTTGCCGATGGTACGGCCACGCAACCCGCCGGTGCCGAACGTGAGCGTTTTAAAAAAACGGTCGTTGAGCTCCGGCCAAAGCTTCCGCTCAACAAGTTCCTCCAGGGAAGCCTCGTAAAGCGGGTTGTCGCTGCCCGCGAGAAACTGGTTCATGTTGTCGAGGCTGGCTTTCAACAACTCGCCGCGCTCGACCGCATGCCTCACCTCTTCACGCCAATCGATCATACCTTCAGGATCTAGCGTCCCGCCGATGGATTCGCAAACCCCCAGCACCTGGAGCGAAAAGATTTTTGCCGCCCACCGCCGGCGTGAAGGCATCCTTTTGCCGGCGACCGACACCTACCGCCTGGTGGACGGCGACGGCGACAGCCTGGGGGGGCTGGCCATCGACGTGTACGCCGGCCACTGGCTCTTGCAGACGCGCCCTGGATTTGTGCTCCCGGCGTTCCCCCCCGAGTTCGGGTACCGGTCTTTGTTTCTGAAGATCCTCTCCGCCCGCGATCGTCAGGCACCGATCCACTTGGCAGGCGAACCGATCACAGAACCTTTTCTGGCCGGAGAAAATGGCATGCGGTTTTGGATCAACTTTCAGGCCGGTTATTCGCAAGGCCTTTTCCTGGATCAGCGGGAGAACCGGGATGAAATCCGCCGTACCGTGGCGGGTCAAACCGTTCTCAACACGTTCGCCTACACGTGCGCCTTTGGCGTGGCCGCCGCGCTGGGTGGAGCCCGCACGGTCAATGTCGACCTGTCGCGGCACTACCTGGATTGGGGCCGCCGCAACTACGAGGCCAATGGTTTGGACCCCAGCCGCCACGATTTCATCTACGGAGATGCGCTGGCCTGGTTGCGGCGCTTTGCCCGGCGGGGTGAACGGTTCGACACCGTCGTTCTCGACCCGCCCACGTTTTCCCGGGACCGGAAAGCCGGCGTCTTCCGCATCGAGGAGGACTATGGCATGATCGTGGACTTGGCCTGCGCCGTCCTGACCAAACGCGGCCGGCTCCTGTGCTGCGCAAACACCCACCGGCTTTCGGCCGCACAATTCCGGGCAATCCTGCGCCATGCCCTCCCTGCCCGTCCATCCATCATTGAGCGCCGGATGCCGCCCGATTTTCCCGGTTCCGATTACCTCAAGAGCTTTTGGGTCGAGTGGTGAAAAAAATGCCACGAATCCGGATGGCGGTGAATGCAACGAATGGAGACGTCCGCTGGCGCGGGGCATTCTTTCTTCTTCCATTCTTTGATTCGTGACATTTTTTGATCCACTCATCCTTATGCGCATTTTTGTTCTCCTCCTGTCCGTGCTGAGCATGGGTTTGAACGCCTGCAAGAACGAAACCGCGGACGGCACCCGCTGGGACCAAATTGCTGCCGACCAGAAAAGCCAGGAAAAAGTGCAGCCCTGGCGCGAGGCTAGCACGCCTTGGAGCGGCGAACACTACGCCGAAGGAGCGGCGTGGTAAGGGGGGCTGAGCTAGCCGCCGCCCACTGGAGAAAAACGATGGTTCTGCTGAGCGCCAGGCTTGCCTTTCTGACCGGCGTCCTGGTGGCGGTTCTGGCTGCCGGGCCTGGCGCGCACGCCCAAGGCATCCAGCAACAGCTCGATGCCTTAAAAGCCCAGGTCGGAAACCTGCAGACCAGCAATGCGGCGCTGCAACGGCAAGTTGATGACCTTCACAACGAAGTCCGGAACCTCCAGACGACCAACGCCACGCTTCGGAACCAACTGGCGGCCATTCAAACCAATCCGGTGCTCGCGCTCGGTTCTTTCGTCGCCGTTAACCCCGGCCCGGAACTGGACGTGGCGGGACCGAACATCACCTTCAGCGGCGCGAACCTTCACATCGTCAGCGGCTCGGGAGCAACCAACGACAACCTTAATCCCCGGGGCCTCGGCAATCTTATCGTTGGTTACAATGAAGACCCGGCCCAGGTCAACCAACCCCTTGGACCCGGCGATCGTGGCGGGTCACACAACCTGGTGGTCGGCAGTTACCATCGGTTTACCCGGGCAGCCTTCGGCGGCCTCGTGGCCGGAGAGCAAAACACGATCAGTAACGAAGCTGCGAGCGTCAGCGGGGGTTTTCTGAACAGCGCAAGTGACTTATGGGCCAGCGTCACCGGCGGCCTGAACAACCGCGCCGCTCGGGCCGGCGCAAGCGTGACCGGCGGTCAGGGCAACACGGCCGACGGACCATGGGCCAGTGTTACTGGAGGGCACCAAAACACGGCCGACGGCCAGTGGTCCGGTGTTACCGGTGGTTTTCAAAACACGGCCAGCGGCACCGGCAGCACGGTCGTCGGGGGCACGGACGTAACCGGGGTTTACAATTTCTCTGTCCTGCCGCAACCGCCCTTTCCTTGAACACCCCTGGGGGAAAGGGACGCCACAGAAGGCGGCCCGGAGCCTGACCCTCACAAACGCTTGTTCTGACAGGCAGCCGCGACCGGTGGACCCTGCACGCGTGATCAACGGAGTTCTCCACGGCGAGCGAGGCACCCGGGGTGCGCCAGCCTGGTTTGAGCTCAATGGGAAGATCCAGCCAGACGGTTCAGCCCTTCCGCACGCGAAGGGAATCACCGGGCGTCGCGAATACAATCTGGGTCATGGGGATACCGGGAAATGTATGAATATGACGTGAACGCTCATTTCAGCGGGAAGCAAGGGAGCGGCCATCGAGTGGGTGGTCGGATTGGAAATTTCCGTTTCGTGAAAGAGTGAACTTCTTCAGCCAAAGAGAAAGTACAGGACGGTTATCCCCCTGGCAGAGGAGATTGTCCTCAAGCGCCCCCTGGAGGGATGCCCGCCGCACCCCGCCGCCGGCAAGGGACTGCCGGCCTACCGAACCACCGCCCCTTTACCACCCAAAAACCCTTACCTTGGTGCCATTGG
>DASWVC010000320.1:0-22704 GCA_036401335.1 Chthoniobacterales bacterium | reverse complement strand
TCCGGTTTGACCGGGTGGGTCGCCGGGTTAATGTCGATCCGACTGCCGTGGCGCCAGTGAACACGTAGAGGAAAACCGGCAACGAGATTCCCTCCCGACGGAAAAAGCGCCTCGATCTTTGAGGCGCTTTTTTTGTTTTTTATGTTCAACGTCGTTTTGGTGGAACCCGAGATCCCGCCGAACACCGGGAACGTGGGCCGGCTTTGTCTGGCCACCGGGAGTGTGTTACATTTGGTTAAGCCCCTTGGCTTTTCCACTGACGACCGTGCCCTCCGGCGAGCCGGCCTTGATTACTGGGCACACGTTCAGGTTCGGTACTGGGCCTCACTCGACGAATTCCTTGAGAAAACCAGCGCAACGGCCCGGACCTGGTTCTTCACCACGAAAGCACGGGCGCGGTACTGGTCGGTTTCTTACCAGCCCGGCGACTACCTCGTTTTCGGGCGCGAAACCCGAGGATTGCCCGAAAGCCTGCTCCGAAACCGTGCGGAGCAGGCCTGTTGCATCCCTTTACGGCCGGAAGCGCGGAGCTTAAATCTGGCTACGGCCGTGGCGATCGTGTTGTTTGAAGCAGTGAGGCAGACCGAACGTGATTCCTGAACCACAACTTAGCGCCCGTGACGTCCGTCGTTCCTTTCGGATCGGCTCACGTCGGATTGAGGTTCTGCGGGGGATTAACCTGGAGATTGCGCGGGGTGAGACGGTTTTCCTCTGTGGCGCTTCTGGTGCGGGCAAGACGACCCTGCTTTACTCGCTGGCGGGCCTGGAAAGGCCGGACGGGGGTGATGTTTTCTTTGAGGGGCAGCCGCTTTACCGCCGCGGTGCTTCGAAAGACGCCCGGTTACGGAACGAAAAAATGGGGTTTGTGTTCCAAAGTTACTTTCTTCTTCCGGAGCTTACCGCTTTGGAAAACGTGCTTCTGCCTTCGCTGATCGGCCACCGGCGCCAGGTCGCGGAAGCGACTTCTTACCTGGAGCGGGTCGGCCTGGGCGATCGGCTCCACCACCTGCCGAGCGAGATGTCAGGGGGCGAGCAACAGCGGGTTGCCATCGCCCGGGCGCTGGTCAACGACCCGGCCATTCTGTTTGCCGATGAACCGACCGGCAACCTCGATTCCGGAAACGGCCAACTGGTCATGAAATTGCTGCTGGACCTTGCCCGGGAACGCCAGCGGACGCTGGTGGTGGTCACGCACGACCAGCAACTCGCGGTCCTTGGCGACCGCCAGGTCTTCATGCGGGATGGCTCCCTCATCCAGCTCGACCCGGAGCCCGTATTCAATTCAACGTCTTCAAGCTCAGCATGAACGCAAAAATCTACATCGACGGAGACTTCTACGATCAGGCGGAAGCCAAAATTTCCGTCTTTGACCATGGCCTGCTGTACGGGGACGGCGTTTTTGAAGGCATCCGGTTTTACGCCGGCCGGGTGTTCCGGCTGGATGAACACATCGATCGCCTGTACGACTCGGCGCACGCGCTGGCGTTGCAGATTCCCATTTCCTCAGGTGAAATGATTGGCGCTGCGCTCGAAACCATCCGGCAGAACGACCTGCGGGATGGTTACATCCGCCTGATGGTGACGCGCGGGGTCGGCTCGCTGGGCTTGAGCCCGGAAAGCTGCCGGCGCGCCAGCGTCATCATCATCGCCGCCTCGATCGCCCTCTACCCGGCTGACCTCTACGAGAAAGGGTTGACCATGGTCACCTGCTCAACCCGCCGGATCGCCCCGGCGGCGCTCAACCCTCGCGTTAAAAGCTTAAATTACCTGAATAACGTGCTGGCTAAAATCGAGGCCCAGCACGCCGGTGCAGCCGAAGGCGTGATGCTGAATGAGCAAGGGTACGTGGCCGAATGCACGGGCGACAACATCTTTGCCGTCAAACGGGGCCGGATCTACACGCCACCGCTTCATGCCGGGCTCTTGAACGGGGTGACCCGCGGGGTGGCGTTTGAACTGGCAGAACAGATCGGCGTCCCCATGGTGGAGCGTGACCTGACCACCTACGACCTTTACACTGCCGACGAATGTTTCCTCACCGGCACCGCGGCAGAGATCATCCCGGCGGTGGAACTCGACCGGCGACCCATCGGCAACGGACACCCCGGACCGATAACTTTGCGGTTGATCGCGCAATTCCGCGATTTGACACGCTCAACCGGCACCCCGATCTATGAATGAGAGTGACCACACGGATTTTCCGGCATTGGCTTTACGCAGAACGCTGCGCGCCCACTGCTGGGTCCGTTCTGGTTACTGGCTGTCCGACCGGATGGCCTACTGCGGTTTTAGGTCGTCGTAATGTCAACTGACTTAAATTTTTTCCGATTGAGGGGAGTAGCGGTATGACGTGTGACGTTTGCAAGACGAATCCCGCCACGGTCTATCTCACGCAGATTGTTGATGGGAACATGAAAAAAATTAATCTTTGTGAGTCATGTTCCAAAGAAAAAGGGGTGTCGGACCCAACGGGTTTTGCGTTGGCCGACCTCCTCCTGGGGCTTGGTGAGTCTCACCAAGTCGAGACTACCCCGGTGGCGGAGCAATGCCCGGTGTGCGGTTTCACCCAGGCTGACCTGAAAAAAACGGGCCGTTTGGGCTGCAGCGAGTGCTACCAGACCTTTTCGGAAGGGTTAGCCTCCCTGATCAAGGCAATGCACAAAGGCACGCGGCACACGGGTAAAATCCCGGCCCGGCTTTACCGGAATCTGGCCCGGTCGGATCGGTTGCACGAACTGCGTGAGCATCTGGAAGAGGCGGTCCAGAAAGAAGATTATGAATCGGCGGCGTCAATCCGGGATGAAATCCGGCAACTGGAAGCGGAGGAATGACGATGAAGATTGCGAACATTTTAGCGTCCCCGGGCGATTGGCTGTCTCCGGAAGCTGGGCACCACCCGGTGGTGATCAGCAGCCGGGTCCGTTTGGCCCGGAACCTGGCTAAGGTCCCTTTTCCGGGATGGGCCAAGAAATCCGAACGAATCCGGATCCTGGATGAGATCAAGCCGGAAGTGGACGCGCTGGTAGAAATGCAAAACGTGTTTTCGGAACAGTTGAACGAATTGTCTGCGACCGAGAAACAGGTGCTGGTTGAACGGCACCTGATCAGTCGTGAACATGCCGCCAAAGGAATGGGCAGCGGGGTCGTCATCAATGGGGCCCAGACGTTGAGCATCATGATCAACGAGGAGGACCATTTGCGGATGCAGGCGATCACCTGCGGGCTGGAACTGGCCAAGACGTACCAGATGATCGACGGCGTGGACACGGAACTGGAGGCGCACCTGGATTTTGCGTTCGATCCTGACCTTGGTTACCTGACGGCTTGCCCGACGAACGTGGGCACGGGCATGCGCGCCTCGGCCATGGTTCACCTGCCCGGCCTGGTTTTGAGCGAGCAGATCAACCAGGTGGTCAATTCGGTCAACAAGATCGGATTGGCGGTGCGAGGCCTTTACGGTGAAGGTACTGAGGCCATGGGCAATTTGTTTCAGGTCTCCAACCAGACCACATTGGGGGAAAAGGAGGAACAGATCATCGACCGCCTAAACAAGGTGATTGACACGTTGATCCAGCGCGAGAACCAGGCCCGGGAAAACCTTCTGGAGACCAAGGAAACGATGTTAATGGACCAAGTCGGGCGGGCTTACGGAGTTTTGACGCACGCTTATTCCGTCTCTTCAAAGGAGGCATTGAACCTGCTTTCTATTTTGCGACTCGGAATTGATTTAGGATTTTTTCCGGATGGGTGCCGTGTTTTGGTCAATCAGCTGCTGATGGATACACAACCTGCCCATCTGCAGCACCTTTCGAAACAGAAGCTCGCCCCGGAGGAAAGGGACCACCTGCGAGCGGACATTGTCCGTGAGAAGTTGAAAAACTTCCCTAATCCACCTACTAATAGAAGGTCGGGCAAAAAGGCGGTAGACCCGGCATCGGAATCGCAATGATGAACAATTTTACTCCACGTGCACAACAGGTATTGGCGCTTGCGCGTAAGGAGGCTGATCGGTTTAACCATAATTATGTGGGAACTGAACACCTTTTGCTCGGGCTGATCAAACTCGGCCAGGGGGTTGCCGTAAACGTCCTCCAGAAGATGGGCCTCGACCTTGAGACCGTCCGCATGGAAGTCGAAAAACACGTCGGCTCCCATCCTGAGACAAAAATGGTGGGCAACATCCCGTACACTCCGCGAGTCAAGAAAGTTCTCGCGCTTGCAGGCAAAGAGGCCAAGGCTCTAAACCATTCTTACGTAGGAACGGAACACATCTTGCTGGGATTGCTGCGTGAAGGCGAAGGCGTTGCCGCACGCGTTCTGAAGAGCCTGGAAGTTGATATCGAACGAACTCGAAACGAGATATTAAAAGAATTGGATCCCAACTTTACGCCGCCTGAAAACGAGGCTGAGACCCCGCAGGAAGGCAACAAAAAAGATGTTAAAACGCCTGCCTTGCGCGCGTTCGGCCGTGATTTGACCGAATTGGCGAAGAAGGGCGATCTGGATCCCGTGATCGGCCGTAAGAACGAGATCGAGCGGGTGATCCAGATCCTGTGCCGTCGCACCAAGAACAATCCGGTGCTGCTGGGCGAAGCCGGGGTGGGCAAGACGGCCATTGTGGAAGGGCTGGCGCAAGAGATCGCGGCCGGCAACGTGCCGGAACTGTTGCGCGACAAGCGGGTCATTACCCTGGACTTGGCGTTGATGGTGGCGGGGACCAAGTACCGCGGGCAATTTGAAGAACGGATTAAAGCAGTGATGGACGAGATCCGGCGTTCGAAGAACGTCATATTGTTCATCGACGAACTGCATACCATTGTGGGCGCCGGCTCGGCGGAAGGCGCCATGGACGCTTCAAACATTATCAAACCGGCACTGAGCCGGGGTGAGCTGCAATGCGTCGGGGCAACCACCCTGAATGAGTACCGCAAATACATTGAGAAGGACGCCGCCTTGGAGCGTCGGTTCCAGACCGTCAAGGTGGAAGCGCCTTCGATCGAGGAAGCCGTGCAGATCCTGAAAGGCTTGCGGCCGAAGTATGAAGCGCACCATAAAGCCAAGCTGACGGATGAAGCCCTGGATGCCTCCGTAAAGCTTTCCGACCGCTACCTTACCGGGCGGTTCCTGCCGGACAAAGCGATCGATGTCATGGACGAAGCGGGGGCGCGGGCCCGGATCAACGCCATGACGCGGCCACCGGACGTCAAGGAAATCGAAAAGGACATCGACGGCATCCGCGGCGACAAAGAAGCCGCCATTAAAGCGCAGGATTTTGAAAAAGCGGCGGCTTTAAGGGATTCGGAAAAGCAGGCCAAAGATCACCTGGAACGGATTCTCGCTGAGTGGCGCGAAAAACGGGAAGAACGCGAGGTGTTGGTGACGGCGGACGACATCATGCACATTGTCTCCAAATGGACCGGTGTGCCGCTGCAGCGAATGGAGCAGCAGGAGACCCAAAAACTGCTTAAGATGGAAGATGAACTTAAGGAAAAGGTCATCGGCCAGAACGAAGCGGTGGTGGCGATCAGCAAAGCTTTGCGGCGGTCCCGCGCGGACCTGAAGGATCCCCGGCGGCCCATTGGGTCGTTTATTTTCCTCGGGCCGACTGGCGTTGGCAAGACGTTCCTGGCCAGGTCGCTTGCCGAGTTCATGTTTGGGGATGCGGAAGCCCTCATTCAGATCGACATGTCCGAGTACATGGAGAAATTCACGGCCTCACGGCTGATTGGTTCTCCTCCCGGGTACGTCGGGTATGAAGAAGGCGGTCAGCTTTCCGAAGCGGTTCGCCGCCGTCCGTACTCGGTGGTGCTCTTCGACGAAATCGAAAAAGCGCATCCTGACGTGATGCACTTGCTGCTGCAAATTCTTGAAGAGGGCAAGATCACGGACAGCCTGGGCCGGAAAATTGATTTCCGGAACACAATCATCATCATGACCTCCAACGTCGGCGCGGAATTGATCAAACGTCAGACCTCGCTGGGGTTCGGTGCTCAGATGGGCCAGGAAAACTACGAGCAGATGCGCGACAAGATTCTGGAAGAATCGAAACGCGTGTTTAAGCCGGAGTTCCTGAACCGGCTCGACGACATCATCGTCTTTCACACCCTGGAGCGGACGGATCTGGTCAAGATCGTTGATCTGGAAGTGGCGAAGGTCGTGGAACGCGTCCGCGCCAAGGACATCCGGATCCACCTGGAACCTGCGGCTGTTCAGTTCCTGATCGACAAAGGCTACGATCCCACGTACGGCGCTCGTCCGATGCGACGTGCCGTGGAGCGTTACCTGGAAGACCCGTTTGCTGAGGAGCTGCTTCGGGGCAACATCAAAGTTGGTGACACGATCGAGGTGAACACGGAAGGCGAGCACCTCGCGTTTAAGGTAGCTCAGCCCGACGAAGGTGAACCGGCCACGGCCTCCTGAACGAAAAGCACAGACCGTTGTTAAAGAAAAAGCCGGCTCACGCCGGCTTTTTTTGTCGTTAATCTTCGGCAATTGGTCGATCCACGTCACTCTTCCGGACTTCGAGCTGAAGATCTGCTTGTTTCCTCCGTCTACAATTTACGAGTGTCATTCATGCGTTGGGACCTACCCGGAGTGTCTATAAATTTTGGCAGGTCCGCGCATGTGATGGGAATTGTGAATGTTACCCCCAACTCGTTTTCGGATGGTGGCCGTTACTTTGACCTTCCGGCTGCCCTCGCCCATGGCCGAACCCTGGTCGCAGAGGGGGCGGCAATCCTGGATGTGGGTGGTGAATCTTCACGTCCCGGCTCCGACCCGGTTGACTTGGCAGAGGAACTCGCTCGCGTGATTCCGCTCATCGCAACGCTCCATCGGGAGTTCCCCGACCTGAAGATCTCCGTCGATACCTACAAAGCCGAAACGGCCCGTCAGGCCCTGCGGGCCGGCGCCTGTATCGTCAACGACATTTCTGCGTTGCGCCTCGATCCCGGGATGGCCGAGGTCGTCGCGGCGCACCGGGCCGGCTTGATCCTTATGCACATGCAAGGTTTGCCGAAGACAATGCAGCTGGCGCCCCGCTATGGCGACGTGGTGGGTGAAGTCACCTCTTTCCTGATCGAACGGCGCGATTTCGCCGTCCACGCAGGCATTCGTGCGGAAGCCATTGCCGTCGATCCCGGTTTCGGTTTCGGAAAAACCATGGAGCATAATCTGACCCTCCTCCGGTCGATCAAACGCCTTACCACCTTGGGCCGCCCGGTGGTCGCAGGCATTTCCAAAAAGTCCACCCTGGCCCGGCTTCTCGGCAATCCGGCACTTCCAATGACGGAAAGGGTTTGGCCTAGTGTTGCTTTCACGAGTTATTTGCGTGAGCAAGGGGTTAATCTTTTCCGCGTGCATGACGTCAGATTAAACTTTGAAGCGTTACGCATGACTGAAGCAATCATGGCGCCCTGATGGACTCAATCACCAACCTTCTCCGGGAAAACTGGACGGCGGGGCTCGAGATCCTGTTGCTCGCGATCGCGATTTACTATGGGTACCTCTATTTCCGCGGAACCCGCGGAGCCAAGGTACTGACCGGACTGGCGATCGTTTTCATCGTCCTTACCCTCGTCTCCCAACTGCTGAACCTGACGGTGATCAGCTGGCTGCTGCGAAGCTTGACGGCGTTCATCGCAATCGCCCTGGTCGTCATCTTCCAGCCTGAACTCCGGCGGGCCCTTGCGGAACTCGGCAGCACCCGGCTGTTTTCGTCCGCGAGCCAGAAAAAGGAAAATCTTGATATTATCATCGAATCGGTCTTCGAACTGTCCAACCGCCAGACCGGCGCATTAATCGCCATCGAACGGGACACCGGGATACGGAGCTTTGCCGAAAGCGGCGTGAACCTCGACAGCGAAATTTCTCAGGAACTTTTGCTGACGATCTTTTTCCCGAAAACGCCATTGCACGACGGCGGGGTGGTTATCCGGGAAGACCGCATTCTGGCGGCGGCCTGTATCTTTCCCGTAAGCCAGCGGGAAGACCTCGACCGGGTTTTTGGGTTACGGCACCGCGCGGGCCTCGGCCTCTCGGAGGAATCCGACGCCATAGCCATTGTGGTTTCGGAGGAAACGGGTCACATCTCAATCTGTCACCGGGGTAAGATCGAGCGCGGATTCAAGCCGGAACACTTTGAGAAACGGCTCTCTGAGCTATTGCTTCACCCGGGGGACCAGGGCAAGACAGAAGGGTCACCCGGGTTGTCGCGGACAGAAGCGGGCCCGGTGGAAAGGTGACATGCTGAAGCGGTTCTTCATGGAAAACTGGCAAGCCAAACTGATGTCTCTGGTCGTAGCGACGGCAGTCTGGTACCTGATCAAGAAGAATGTGGACAGCTACCCCGAACGGTGGCGGCTGGAACAGCACGCACCGGCACTGCCTTCGGTGACCCGGTAGCGCGTTTCCTCAACGCGGAGGAACCGCCACCCGGCTACCGCTCTCGCCATGTCAACACGCCTATTTGGAACCGATGGAGTCCGGGGCCTCGCAAACCGGGACGCAGTCACTCCGTTTTCGGTGGTACGGCTTGGCATGGCGGCCGCGGATGTGCTTGGGCAGACCGGCGGCACGGAACGGCCGTTTGCGCTTATCGGCCGGGACTCCCGGGCGTCCGGCGAATTGCTGGAGCACGCCATGGCTGCGGGGTTGGCGGGAGCCGGCCTTGATGTGCGGCTGGCCGGAGTTGTTCCCACGCCTGCGGTTGCACACCTGGCCCGGAGTGCCGGGGCGGCGTTCGGGGTTGTGATTTCGGCGTCGCACAACCCGTACGAAGACAACGGCGTCAAATTTTTCAGCGCAAATGGGGGCAAACTCTCGGATGCCGAAGAACTGGCCATTGAAACCAGGTACCGAGACTGCTCACTGGGCACGAGCCTGCCAACAGGAATTGGGGTTGGCCGCACCCGAGCCCTCGCCGATGCCGTAGAACGGTACGCGGAGTTTGCGGCTTCCACCGTGCCCCGGCTGAAGGGCGCGCCCCTCCCGCTGGTCGTCGTCGACTGCGCCCAGGGCGCGGCGTTTGAAACCACCCCGCGGGCTCTGCAGCTCGTGGGAATTCGTTTTGAGGCCCACCACATCACCCCGGATGGTTACAACATCAACGCGGCCTGCGGCAGCATGCACCCTGAGTGCCTGGCCGGGCTTACCCGGCGCCACCCAGGCGCCATCGGCTTGGCTCATGACGGCGACGCCGACCGGGTCCTCTTCTGCGACGAAGCGGGCGAACTGCTGGACGGGGACGAGGTGCTCGCCCTGGTCGCGACCCACCTGCTGACCAAAGGCCAGCTCCGGGAAAATACGGTGGTAGCCACGGTCATGAGCAACTACGGACTGGAGGCTGCGCTGGCCGTCAAAGGCGGCGCGGTACTCCGGACGGGCGTGGGAGACCGGCTTGTGCTCGACGCCATGCGGCAACTCGACCTCAACCTCGGCGGCGAACAAAGTGGTCACTTCATCTTTCGCGACCATGCCCCCACCGGTGACGGTTTGATTGCCGCGTTGCAGGTCCTGGCGATCATGGCCGAGACCGGTCAAACGCTGCGTGAGTTGCGGACCGTGCTAAAAAAATTCCCGCAGGTTTTGCGCAATGTGGCCGTGCGTGAACGGGTGCCCCTCGCCGAAGTCCCCGTGGTGCAAGCGGCGGTTACCGACGCGGAACGGCGGTTGGCAGGCCGTGGCCGGGTGTTGTTGCGTTATTCAGGCACCGAACGAAAAGTCCGCCTGCTGTTGGAAGGACCGGACCTGGGTGAGTTAACCGAAGCTGCGGACGAACTTGAGCGGGTGGTCCGAGAGGAACTCGGGGGTTGAACCTGCTCGTAACCGGCACCGACACCGGTGTGGGAAAGACATACGTCACGACCCGGTTGGTCAGCGCGGCCCGGGCAGCAGGCGTTGACGCCGTCGCCGCAAAACCATTCTGCACCGGTGATGCGGCCGACGTATCTGCACTGCAAGAGGCGAACGGGTCGATCGAATCCGACCACGTCATCAACGCCGTTTGGTTTCGTACTCCCCTTGCCCCGTACGCCGCGGCCATGGTGGAAAACCGGCACGTTGACGTGGCCGGCGTGGTCGGCACCCTGCGGGAACTTGGGAGCCGCCATGCGCACCTGGTGGTGGAAGGAGCGGGCGGGTTGCTGGTGCCGATCACCCGGCATTACGATTTCCGCAGCCTGGCCGTCGACCTGGAGCTCGACGTGCTGGTGGTGGCAGAAAACCGTCTCGGCGTGCTGAACCACGTGCGGCTGACGTTGGAGGCCCTGGCCGCCCGCGACCTGACCTGCCGCGGAGTGATCCTGAACGGCCGCAACCAGGACCCTGACCTTGCCGCCGCCACCAATGCGGGCGTGCTTGAGCAACTTGTGGAAGTTCCCGTGTTTGCAATGGGATACCAGGACACACGGCCGCTGACGGCGCTCGCCCGGCAGTTGTTTGGGAGCTGACGAAAGGCGTGCGACGGCGCCAACCGGGCCGGCAGTCCCGTGCCCGCCGCAGGGTGAGGCGTACCCCCCACAATGCCACAAGCCGAAAAATCAAAGGATGGAGAGCAAGCCGCCCGACCACTCGTGGCATTCCTCGGTTCTTTGATTTGTGGCATTCCTCCACCCCGACACGCTCTTCCCTACCGGCGGGTATGCCGGGTCCGAACGGAAACCTGGCGGGTGTTCGGCAAAATCTGTTTTTTGACCGTGACATCAACCTGGAGCACCGGGAACCGCCCGGTTACAAGCTTGGCCAACTCGGCCGCGAACGTTTCGATCAGCCGGCACCGGTGGGTTCGGGCGAAGTCCGTGACTGCGTCTGCCACGGCCGCGTAGTCGACCGTGCGCTCCAATGCATCTTCCAGCGCGGCGAACGGCCGCCCAATTTCAAGGGCCAGGTCCAGCCAGAGCTTCTGGGGCATTTCCTGCTCGGCGAGAGACGCGCCGATGTGGGTCGTAACTTCCAGGTCGCTGATCTCGATCCGCTCGTGATGGCCGGCTGAACCCGCCTCCAAAATGTGCTGCAGCACGCCCAGGTCTTGTACAATGAGGTCAGGCCCAGCTGCCGCAAGTTTTTCGACCGCATCAATCCCGGTCAGTACCGCCACGGAGGCGACCCCGGCGGCTTTGGCCGCTTGAATGTCATGGACCATGTCGCCGAGGCAGGCCGTCTCCGCCGCCACCAGCCGATGTTCGTGGAGCACCTCGGCAACGCGAGCCGTTTTGTCCGTCGTAGCCGGGTAAACGGCTTCAAACAGGCCACGAACGCCCAAACGGGCGGATTGTGCCTCGAAGTGCCTGGCGTGGATCGTACTGATCAAAAACAGGCGGCGCCCGGTGGCCCGGCAGAAGCCCAGAAAGGCCCGGGCATGTGGCAGCAGCGGAACGGCTTCGCGCGATCGCGAAAAATGGTCATGGTAAATCACCTCGATGTCCGACAACGCGCAATCCGGCAATTGCCGCCGGTAAAAGCAAGCGGTCGGCAGTTCGAATTCACGGCGAAAATCGTCCCGGGAGAGGACCGTCCGGCCAAAGGCCTGCAGGACCGCATTCGTGGCTTGGACAACCGCGTCAAGGTCATCCACCAGGGTGCCGGACCAACCCAGAATCACGTTACGGACCATGCTGAAACAATGGGCAGCGGTAAACCACGATTCCGGTGGGCCAATCCCCGTATCCGCCGCCACCCGCTTCCACGCCGGTACCCCGTCAGGCCGACACCTTCTTACAGTGCCAGTTGCTGGTAAAGCTGATCAAGGGGCAATTGCAGGCCGACGAAAAACTCTCCAAAATCGGCGTACCGGGCGCTGACCGGGTCGAAGCGCATGTCGTACACAATGGATTTCAGCTCAAACACGTCGTGCGCAAAGAGCGACACGCCCCATTCCCAATCGTCCAGGCCAGTGCAGCCGGTGATGAGCTGCCGGACGCGGCCGGCATAACTGCGGCCCACCCGGCCGTGACCGAGCATGAGTGTCTTGCGCTCATCCAATGGCAGCTCGTACCAGTTCTGCTGTGGGTTCCGCCGTTTAAGCATCGGATAAAAACAAAAGACCGGCCAGTCTGGCATGTTTGGGTAAAGGCGGTCCTGCAAATATTTTTCCATGCGCCGACGGAAATCCGCCATCGCGGATTCGTACTCCTCCGTGCCAGGCTGAAGCCGTCGCTCTTTTTCCAAGGACAATTCGAACTCAGCTTCCGTGGTCGTGTATTCGCTCCGTTCGGTGAGCGAATAAAAGCTGAAAACCGGGGACAGGACGTCGGGACCAAGGGCCAGGCTGAGCCGCTTTTCCAAGCGATTGGCCGTGTGAAGGTCCTCCGCCAACAGCATAAAGCCGAGATCTGCCTTGGGAGAAATCATGCTGAAGGTAAGCAACTGCGTTGCCGGCAACGCCCTTGCTTCCTGCACCAGCGCCGCCAGATGCGTCTTGGCGGCGTACTTTTCTTCGTTGCTGAGCCCCTGCCAGCTGCCGTGCTCGACCCGGTAGAAGAGGTGCAACACATGCCAGCCTTCCTTCGGACGCAAGCTCGCTCGTTCGATCATGCTTCACCTTAAACCGGGAGCGGGCCGCGTCCAGGGTTTGCCATCGGAACCCGTTGCGGACCGAAAACGGGCGGTCTTGCCCGGGGTTGAGTCCTTGAGGGTGCCCGGCAAGGCGGTACTTGCAGTCCCAGGGTGAATCGCTAAGTTGGAAGCCTTCTTGCGGCCATGGAGATGGCGCCAGAGCGTAACTCGAAAGACAGAATCTGATATGGCCGACGTAGCAAATAAATACCCACAAAACGTACCCGGGCGTTTTTACGTGGACGATCAGTGCATTGATTGTGATCTCTGTCGTGAAACGGCACCGGCCAATTTCACCCGGGATGACGATGGCGGCCATTCCTACGTTTTCAAACAACCGGGCAGCGATGACGAAGAAACGCTTTGCAAGGAAGCCATGGAAGGTTGCCCGGTCGAAGCCATCGGGAGCGATGGCCCCTGACCACCCCCTGCCGCCGGCCCCGCTTTGGTGGTTCGACCGACAGGTGAGATCCAGGCGTGTCCGCGGGTGGCCCTCTTTAAATGAAGCCCAATTTGCGCCGACGGGTCTTGGAGGAATGGCGCGGTTTGCCGCAACCGGAACCTGAAGCCGACCGCACGCACACCGTTGGCGCGGTGTTGCGCTCACTCGCGCCGAAACTGGGGTTAAGCCAGCGGCTAAAAGAAGAGGAAGTGGTGGCCGCCTGGGGAGACATCGTGGGTGAATTTTTTGCCCGCCATTCACACCCGACCCGGTTGCAGCAAGGAATTCTTTTCGTCCAGGTCCTTCAACCTACCATCATGTACGAGTTGGACCGCCACTGGAAGCCGATGATCCTGGTCAAGCTCCGCGAGCGTTTCGGCGGGAAAAGCATTCAGGCCATCCGCTTCAAAGTAGGCGGTTAGCCGAGTCAAATTCTTTTTGCCCGGGGCTTGCGTTTGGGGTATTGACCTTCCCTTCCCGTTAGGCGCAGGGTTTAGCTTCTGCCCAGGGTTACGTTGATTCCCATGATCGCCACCATTTTATTTCTCGCCCAGCAAGCCGCTCCTGCCGGACCCGGCCCGTCCCCGCAATCCAACATGCTCACGAGCTTTCTGCCGTTCGTGTTCATGATCGTCATTTTCTATTTTCTGCTGATCCGTCCTCAGCAAAAACGCCAGAAAGCGCACCAGAACCTGCTCACATCGCTCAAGACCGGCGACCGGGTGGTCACTTCGAGCGGCATGCATGGACTGATCGCCAACGTCAAGGATAGCACGGTCGTGTTGAAGGTGGCCGACAATGTGAAGATTGAATTCGACAAAAGCGCCATCGCTAACGTGAACCGTTCCAGCGAGGTTGCCGCCAAGCCGGTAGCCTGAGTTTTGCCTGCCCGATCATCCCATTCCCCGCCCGCGGTTGTATGAGCCCCACCCTGACCTTCTTCTTCGGTATTTTGTTGCTGGTCCTTTTTGGATGGTATTTTCTTGCCGATTCGGAGCGGGTCAAACGCTGGCTTGGAACGACGTTAACCGTGCTGCTTTGCGCGTTTTGCATCGACGCCTTCCTTCCACTTAGTCAGAAACTTCATCTCGGCCTTGACCTCCAGGGCGGCACGTCTTTCCTGGTGCGTCTGGTGCCTCCAAACGGCGACGAGGGTCAGACGCGGATCATCACGCCGGCCATGCAAGAGCAAGCCGTTGAGGTCATCCGCAAGCGGGTGGACCAATTCGGCGTGAGTGAACCGGTCATCACCAAGCAAGGCACGGACCGCATCCTGGTGCAGATTCCCGGCCTGGATACGGCCCAGATCCAGAATGCCCAGCAACAACTGCAGCGCGTTGCCCGGCTGGAGTTTCGGCTCGTCCACCCGGAAAGTGATTCCCTCCTCCCGCAGATCCAGTCCGGGGCGACCTTTACCCCGCCCGGTTACGTGATCCTGAACAGCGACAAGGAACGCAACGGCAAACGGGAAAAATACCTTGTAAAACGCCGGCCGGAGTTGACCGGCGACCAGGTGACCCGCGCCCAGGCGACCTTTGAACAGCGCGGGTATGAGGTTTCACTGAAATTTACGGCCCAAGGCGCCGACCAGTTCCGGGAGGTGACACGGGACAACATCAATCAACGTTTGGGCATTGTGCTGGACGGGGAGGTCGTGTCAGCTCCCGTGATCCAAAGTGAGATCCCCAACGGGCAGGCGGTAATCACGGGCACCTTTACGGCCGATGAAGCGCGCTCACTGGCCAGTGCGCTTGAAAATCCGCTGCAGACCCCGGTGGTGATCGACGAGACGCATTCGGTCTCCGCAACCCTGGGTAAGGATTCGATCGTCGGCGGCGTTACCGCCGGACTTGGCGGCCTCGCCGCCACGCTGATCTTCGTGCTGATTTATTACCGAACGGCGGGTTTGGTGGCCATGGTCGGATTGGCGGTCAACGGCATCCTGCTCTTCGGGGTGATGTCGTTGTTTAACTTCGTTCTTACCCTGCCCGGGATCGCGGGCATCATTCTCACCATCGGCATGGCGGTTGACTCGAACGTGCTGATCTATGAGCGGTTGCGCGAAGAACTTGAAACCGGCAAGAGCCTGCGGGCCGCCATCGACGCCGCTTACAACAAGGCGTTCAGCGCGATCTTCGATGCCAACGTCACGACGCTGATCACGGCCGGCATCCTTTTCTGGCTGGGCAGCGGCCCGGTAAAAGGCTTTGCGATCACGCTCACGGTCGGGATCATCGCCTCCATGTTCTCGGCGTTGCTCGTCACCCGCAACGTGTTCCGCTGGGCAACGGCCTTTCACGCGATCAAGGCCGTCTCGATGTTGCACTTGATCCGGTCCAAGAATTTCGACTTCCTGGGCAAACGCCGCCTTGCCATCAGCGCCTCGCTGATCTTGATTCTGGCCTCCGTCGCCGCCTTTGCCGTTCGTCAAGGGGGTGCGTTCAACATCGATTTCACCGGCGGCGATTCGCTGCGGCTGCGGTCTGAAAAAGCGTTGACCGAATCTCAGCTGCGTTCGGAACTGGAGAAAGTGAACCTTGGCAACGTTGTAATCCAGCGTGAAGCCACCCAGGGTAAAGCCGCCGCGAACCTTTTTGAGATTCGGTCGCCGTTCCAGACGTCCAGCCGGATTGTCGACCAGCTCAAACACTCCTTTCCGGACGCCAACTTTGTCGTGGAGCGGGCTGAAGGGGTTGGACCGGTCATCGGCAGTTCGCTGGCATGGACTTCGCTGAAGGCGATGGGCCTGGGAATTCTCGGCATCCTTTTGTACGTCACCATCCGTTTTGAGTTTTCGTTTGCCGTCGGCGCCATTGTGGCCCTCGTCCATGACGTGGTCATCACGTTGGGTGTTTTTGTCCTGACCGGCCACGAACTCTCACTGGTCGTCGTGGGTGCGGTGCTCACGATCGGAGGGTACTCGATCAACGACACCATCGTTGTGTTTGACCGCATCCGGGAAGGGTTCAAGGCGGGGCGGAAAGGCAGCACTCAGGCCATCATGAACGCCAGCATCAACGAAACGCTGAGCCGGACCCTTCTGACGAGCGGAGTGACCCTGCTCTGCATGCTCGCCCTGCTGTTTTTCGGTGGGGCGGTCCTCGTCGATTTTGCGTTCACCATTGTGATTGGCATCGTGGTGGGAACCTATTCCTCGATTTTCATTGCGGCGCCGATCGTTCTCTGGTGGACCAATTTGCGGAAGGGTAACCTCCGGCGCGAGGTGACACGGCCGCAAAAGCCGCCGCAGCCGGTCGTGGCGGCGCAGCCCGTGGCCAAAGCAAGCGACGGCCAGCAACCGAGGCAGCGACGGCTTATCCCTTTTACCGGCACCGGCACACCCACGGATTCTAAATAGTCGGCAAACAAGGATCGACGCATTGCCCGTTCCTGGCAGGGTCGAGTCCGGCAGGAGGCTAACCGGTTAGCGCCGCTCGGCAGGCGTATCTGTCCCTAGCCGGCTGGGGTATCGGGGTCTCCGGGAAATGGGATGTTGTGTTCCTTGGGTGCTGCGCCTTAGACGCACGTGCTGAAACCACTCGCAGCGAACGGTTGACAGCCGAAGGCAGGGCGAGCTTAATGGGGCCGTCCCGCCTTCAACCCCCCTAATCACCGAGACCAACGGCCGTTGCCTCACCCCGAGGGTGGCGGCACGGCAGCCGGCTTCCCCAACCCTTTCCTCCCATGAAACCATTCTTCGTGGCAGGCCTGCTCACGCTCGCCGCGGCAGGCCCGCTATTATCCCAGGAGCCTCTGGCCCCTTCCCCAGACAATCGCGATTTTCTTACCCGCTCGACCTCCGACAAACTCAGCCAGAAACGCTACGTGGTCGCGGGTGACCGCGCCTACGAAATTGGAACCTTGGACGGTGCTTTCCCGAGCATGGGTTGGCACATCAAAGGGCACATGGGTGGCGTGTGGGCCCATCCGATTAAGCTTCTCGACACTTACCAGCTTAGCGTGGCCGGCGTTCCGCTTCCCCCGGCCAATCGTTTTACGTCCGCTCCGGGATTCGTCCGCTTTAATTACCCTGGAGTGAACGGAATCGAGGTCACCCGAACCACGTTTTCACCGGACGGCCTGCCGGCTGTGCTGGTCGGCCTCACGCTGCGCAACGGTTCGGGAGCCACGCGGACGTTTGATTTTTCCATCCTTGCCACCAGCGAGTTGGTCTCGGCTTACCCCTGGTCCGGTACCGTCCCGACGTTTGACGACCTTCACCAACCGGACCAGGTCACCTTCGACCCGACGGTCTCGGGCCTTGTCTTCACCCAGCCCGGTAAACCGTGGACCGCCCTCGTGACCGGTTCGCCCCTCGTTACAGCGGGCACCAACTCGGCGCGATTCAGCGGCGCGAACGTCGCTTTGGCGGCTCCTCAACCCAAACAGGCTTCGGGTAAACTTACCTGGCAGGTGACCATCACAGCCGGAAGTGAACTCAGCCTCTGGCTGGTGATCGCCGGCTCCAATGTTGGTCGCGGCGAGGTTTACCACACGGCCTGCGAGGCTTTATCAGGGCCGGAGTGCAAACTCGAGGCAAAGGTCCACGAAAGGCTGGCTTTGCTTGGCCGGAGCCGGGTGGATATCCCTCGCAAAGACCTGCAAGCCGCTTTTGACTGGGCAAAATTCAACCTGGCCGATATGCGGCGGGAGGTGGAGCAGCCACAAATCCGCGACACGCAGGAAGGCACGGTTTACCCCCCTCCCATTGCCACTTACGCCAGGTTGCGCGGGTTCGGGGCGGGTTACCCGGATTACCCGTGGTATTTTGGAACCGACGGCTGCTACACCGTTTTCCCGCTGGTGGCCGTTGGCCAGTTCCAACAGGCGAAAGAACACCTGAACCTGCTTCGCCGCGTCTCCGAAACGGTAAACGGTTCAACGGGCAAGGTGCTGCATGAGATCGTGACCACGGGAGACATCTATTTCGGCACGGCTCAGCAACCCGGCGATTCCAATGAAACGGCCGAGTTTGCCACAGCCGTCGCAACCCTTTGGCGATGGAGCGGCGACCCGGACGTGCTGAACGCGAATTACGCTTTTATCGTGCGCGGCCTTCATTACCTGACGTCGGCACTTGACCTTAACCAGGACGGCTGGCCGGAAGGGGCCGGCATGGAGGAATCTGCGGGGCAAGGGGCTGAAAAGGTCGACGTGGCGGTGTACACCGTCCGGGCGCTGAATGACCTCGTCGAAATGGCTTCCGCCCGGAACGATGAGGCGACCCGGAGCTGGGCTTCGGCCAAGGTTCAGTCGTTGCTCAACCGCTTCGACACGGATTGGTGGATGCCGGCCGAATCATTGTACGCCGATTCACTCGCGTTAAACCACGCCGTTCCCACCGACCCGCCAGCGTACGTGGCTGCCGGGGCAACGTCCTTGACGAAGCTGCAGCAGCTTTTCTGGACCAATGCTACCCCGATGGAGACCAGCCTTGCTTCCGCTTCCCACGCCCAGGCGGCGTTCGCCCGGCTGGAATCCTCCACGTTCACCGGCGCCACCGGCTTTTACCAGGCAGGGGTGGGCGGCGGCTCAACCGGGACCGGTGACCTTGAAGCTTCCGCGCTGAACACCTCCGTGATGGCCGTGGCGGAAAGCAACTACGGACGCGTCGATGAAGCCCTCCGTTACGCACTGTTCATTGCCGATCAACTCGACGCGGAGCAACCAGGTGCTTTACCCGAGTTGTTCGACAGCCCAGGCTACGATCACCTCGAAGCGTTCACGAAACGGGCAATGGTCATGCAGGCCTGGTCTTCCTACGGCGTGGTTTACCCGGTCGTCTCTTATTTCCTGGGCATCCGGCCCGATGCACCGCAGCACCGGGTCAGTGTCGTGCCGCAGCTCCCCGCCGGCCTGCCGAGCCTGAACATCGACGGCGTGCGGGTCGGTGATCAGGTTCTTTGCGCCTCCGCGCATCGTGACGGCAACGTCTACACCACCCGGGTAAGCGTTCCTCCCGGCTTTCAGGCAGAAATCGGGTATGCCCTGCCGGCCGGCGCCACCGTCAAACAGGTCCACCTGAACGGCACGCCGGCGGCCTACGTCGTGCATACCACGCTGCGCGGGTCCGAGGTTGTTGTCCAAGGCTTTGGAGCCGGGGATTACGAATTGCAGGTTGAGGCCCGTTGAACCCGCCTGCACAAAAAGCAGGCCGAGGGAGGCGCTTTCCCCTTCAATACGGGTGCAGGGGAACCGGGCAGTCCAGCCCGGTTCCTTCCGACCTTCGTGCCCTCAAGACGTGATTGCGCCGTTGAACCCATTCGGGAAAAACAAGCCGCTGGAGGCGCCGACGCTTCCGTAGACGATGTTCAACACCTCACGGGTCGACCGGTAAAAGGCCAAACCGTTTTCGTCGACCGGGATCAGTTGGGCCGCGTTATCCGGCGTCAACACCCCTTTGTCTCCACCCCCGCCGAGCACGGCGCGAAGGTTGGAGATCTGGTCAGCCGCCACTTGGGAGGAAAGCCCGCCTTGAAAGGCCAGCAAACGAAGGACCCCCGAATGGTACGCTTCAACGGCCAGGATGCTGGCCGCGGCCTGAAGGTAGGCCGGATTGGTGAGCAACGTGGCAGCTCCGTTGTAGGCGGTCACGCCGACGTCTTCAAAGATGAACGCGCCCAGGATGAAATTGGCATCGCTTGCAAACGGATCAAAACTGGCACCCAGCCCCGCTGCCTGGGCCAGGGTGTTGAAACTGTTGAGGAGGTCGACGGCCGGCCTGGCCACTGGCTGGACCCCGGCCGCCTGAAGGGCTGCCCGCAGGAACAACACGTGGTGGTATTCGTCGATCGCAATTTCATTGGCGTACTCGCGGATGGCAACGTTATCGAGGGGTAGCTGTGGGCTCGGTTTGATGGTTACGGGGCCCAAAGTTCCAGCCCCGGTTACATCAACGCCAAACGCCTCGAGTCCTTGCCCGAACGCCGCGTTCAGGTAGAACTCGGCTTCGACGTACTCCAAGTTCAGCGCAAAATTCAGCACGGCGGGATCGAGGTCCGTCGCCGGGACGGCCTTGGCCGGCGCCGCAGAGCCTAACAGCCCGACGCCGGTCCCCGCGGCCACGGTGGCGCCGGTCGCAACCGAAGCCCGGCGGAGGAAAGAACGCCGGCTAAGAAAACCCGGAGCTTTGGCGGCCGCTAAAGCGGCAGCTGGCAAGCCAACTTTTTCTTGATTGGGTAAGTTCATAATGAAGGTGAGATGGACAAGAGCAAAGGTCGATTACGCTTATAAATGCGGAACCACCCTCTGATTAGATGCACCGACTACATAATCCATTCTCTAGATTCAATTAAATACTTATAATAATTCCAACAATGTTATCAAAGTTGATGTTTGGCTCGCAAAAGCTGCCGGGTCATCGGCCCTACGCCGAAAATAAACGCGTATCCACTTGTGGAGTCATGATGGTAGCAGGTAAGACATGCATGCGTTAGGCTGGCCGCCACCCGTGATCCCGTTTATGAAACTTCGATTTATTGCGCCGCTGCTCATTGGTTTGTTCGGATTCCTTGGTACCAGGGGTGCTCTGGCTGGAGATGACAAGGCCGTCCAACCGCCTCCGGCGCCTTTGCCCGTGTCGGCAGCGGTTCCTTTGTGGACGGTCGACCTGCAGGGGGATTACACGTTGGGGAGCAGGTTCCGGTGGTACAATGGCCTTGGTTCCCAGGCCGAGTACCACTACCGCTTGGACGCCGTTCGACGGATCAACTTTGCGGACGGGTGGTATTTCCGCGTGGGCCCGGACCTGGAGCGGTTCGACTTTTCGCGATCCAACGCGGCCCTTCCTTACTCCCTGAACCAGGTTGCCGCCGACGTAGGGGTTGAATACTGGAGTAAAGGCCGGCTGGGTTTTCAGCTGCGGCTTGAGCCGGGTGCTTATTTTACCCGCGACCACGTGACGGACAATTCGTTCGACATTCCAGTCACCGTAGGCGTCGGCTACCCGTTGCGGCCCTCGTTGGATCTGGTCGTTGGGCTGCGTGCCTCGATTCTGGACGAATACCCGGTGCTGCCGGGCGGCGGGCTAATCTGGCGAGCAACCGACCGGCTCAAGGTCGAAGCAGTTTTTCCGCGACCAAACATCAGCTACAAATTAAGTGATTCGACACAGGTTTTTGCCGGAGGAGAGTTACTCGGCGGCGCTTTTCGCAACGGGCCGACGAACGATCGCCGGACGAATAACGCCGTCCTGGAATACCGGGAATACCGGGCCGGGGCAGGTGTATCCTTCAACCCCATCCGGAGCGTGTCCGCATCTCTCCACGCCGGATGGAGTTTTGAACGTGAGTTTGACTACTTTCACTCGGGTCCCTCGTTTAGAACGAAAGGCGCTCCTTACGTCGAGTTGAACCTCCGGCTTGAGCTGTAAACTCCAACGGTCCGGGGCCGGGGTTATGCCGGTTGCCTCAAAAAGGCTACGGCCTCGGCGTGTGGGCCTGTGCGGAAGCTCGGTAGGGCGGCGAGTCGTGTGGCACCACGGAGCCTCCTGCAGGCAGGGCCGCTTGTCCCTACGCGGACTCCTCAAGCGCCTCAGGGTACGGCGGCGGTGCGGAGGCCGGCTGGCAAGGGACGGGCGACGTCCCGCCTGGTGACGAAGGCACGCTCACTGCCCGGCTTCCCCGCCACGTTGACCCCGGCACGCCCGGCGGCGAAGGGACACGCCGCCCTACCGGGCCCTTTTCATCCCGTCGACCAGGCTCATTCGGAACGGATTCTTGGCACCTGCTATAGTGAGGCGGGAAGTCCCGCTCAATGTTGAACCTTTTCCTGGATTTGGTCAGCTTGGTCAGCGGCGCGCTGCTCGTGCGGGACATCCGGCGGATTTTCGTTCAGGACGACAAACAACCCTGGTTGTACGTCCGGCTGATCTGTTTTGCAGTGATGACTTTCTCCTCCTTTTTCGTGCCGGATCCCTGGAACCATTGGTTGATCCTGACGGGCACGGGCGGGGTGGTGCTGGCAACGTGCCGGATCGACCGGTCCTTTTGAAGCTGGCGGCGTCTGCTGATCGCCCCCTGTGGGGCAGGCGATTGTCGTTGGCGGACGCTGGCGCCTGTGCTTTCATACAGAGGGTAGCGGGTCATGAAAACGAGCCGGCACGTGATGCTTGGGTTGGCTTTGGTGGCAGTGGCCGCCCAGGCCCGGGGTCAGGCGTTGGCACCTGGAACGCCGCTGCCACAAGGAAACGCTCAGAACGAGGCCGCCCCCGATTTGTTGCCGCGCACCGATGCCTTGCCGGATCCCGCACCCCTTTTCCCGGACCCGAGTAGCAGCCCCAAAACGGGAACCGCCGCTCCAGCCGCCACCCCGGTCGTTTCTGAGGAACAACGGCGTGAAGACGAAAAGCGGTTGGTGGCGGTTCGATCGGTGGCGATGCAAAACGCACAGGCGCTGGGGTTGCTGCAGGATGCCGACGCGGCGTTGAGCGTGGAGGCCCGCCGCAATTACCTGCGCGCCTACTACACGACCGTCTGCAACCGGATGCGCCAGATGGAACCGCGTTTGACGGCTTACATCCGGGCTTATGAACGGTCGCAGATTCGTGCCGTGGGCCGTTCCAAGGACCCGCGCGGGCCAAACTCGGGCTTGGTGAAGGCGGCCGAAAAGAGCTAACCAGCTGCAGGGGTGGATCCCCCGACGTGGTCCTTCGTGAGTTGCCCGTTGATCAAGCGCCAGATGCCGCGGGCATTGCGGTCCCGCAGTTCCGG
>DASWVC010000319.1:0-5149 GCA_036401335.1 Chthoniobacterales bacterium | reverse complement strand
GGTTGGCAGCCCTGGCCATTGCGGGCCTTCTCGCACCGGTCAAATGGCCGAAGACGGGCGTGCCCTTGACCGCGCTAACGCTGGCTGGAGCCCTCGCGTGTTCCGGCTTCGCTGTTTACATTTCACAAGCTGGGGGCCGGGTGCGTCACCCGGAGTTTCGGCCCGGTGACACGCCCACCCCTTCGACGGAAGCGCAACCGCCCCGCCACTAAATGGCCCGATCCTTTTTCATTCCCTACTTGGCTCTGAGCCTCCTCGGGGGCTGTGCGAGCAGCCCGCCGCCCCCGTTGGGGGTCGATAACCCGGCCAGCCCTTTGGCCCCGGCGGCTCGCACGCAGCCCCTGCCGCACACGCTGGGCCGGGACGCCCTGACGAAACAGGCGCGCCAGGCCTTCGTGCAGGCTGGCAAAATGCAGCCGCCAGCGAACGGAAACGCTCCGGCAGCGGGCGAATCGTCAAGCCATCCCATGGAGGACATTCCCTCCATGCAGGCGCCGTCGAACCACGACCCCTCCGCGCCGCAAGATTCTATGGGGGGCATGCCGGGAATGGAAATGCCCCCCGCTCACCCTTCACCGACGCCCGCATCGCCCTAGCATGGAAATGAAAGAATGGATTGCCGTTGCTTCCTTAGGCGGAACCGTGTTGACGGCCAACGTTGCCCGGGCGGATGAACAGGCCTTTGAGGGCGTCCAGCGCTCCGTGCAGGAACGCGCAGGAAAAACGGTCGATTGGGAAGCGGACCGAGCGGCGCATGCGCAAAGTCTACAAGCGGTCCGCCGGCTTCTACGAAAGCCGCTCACGGTTGAGGCGGCGGTCCAGGTAGCGCTGCTCAATAACCGGTCTCTGCAAGCGACGTTCGAGGAGATTGGGCTGTCCGCCGCAGATTTGCGCGAAGCGGGGATGATCCCCAACCCAACCCTCGATCTGGCGGTTCGTTTGCCCGACAAACCTCCGTCCGGGACGTACGTCAACGCCGGCGCCGTCATCGATTTCTTGAGCATTGCGATGATCCCGCTCAAAAGGCGGGTCGCGAAGGTGCAACTGCAGGCCGCGGTCTTACGCGTGGCGGATGAAACGCTTCAGCTTGTCGCGGAAGTAAAGACAGCCTTCTACGCCTGCCAAGCTTTTCAACAGCTGCTGAAACGCTTCCAGTTAATCGTCGACGTCAACGCGGCCGGGCTGGACCTGGCCGTGAGGCAGCATGAAGCCGGCAACAGCAGCGACCTCTCGCTGGCCCAACAACAGGCTGGTTACAGCCGGTCCCGGCTCGACGTCGCCGCGACCGCGGCGGACCTGCGCCGCAGCCGGGAAAAGCTCAACCGCCTCTTGGGGCTCTGGGGGGCAGACACTGAATGGAGCCTGCAAGGCGAGTTGCCGCCGGTGCCGGCCTCCGATCCGGCTGCCGGTGATTTGGAACGGCTGGCCATCTCCCAAAGGCTTGACCTCCAGGCCGGCTACCTTGCAGTGACCCGATCAGCGCAGGAACTGGGGTTGACGGCCGCGTTCCGCTGGTTCGGCGCGCTGGATTTCGGGGTCGAAAGCGAGCGGGAAACCGACGCGCAGACCCGGACCGGCCCTACCTTCGCAATCCAGTTGCCGATCTTCAACCAGGGACAAGCGCGGATTGCCCGGGGCGAAGCAAGCTTGCGCCAGGCGCAAAAACGGTTGGAGGCGCTGGCGGTCGACGTGAGATCGCAGGTACGCGAGCTCCGGGATGAAGTGGCCAGCAAGCGGGAAATCGCCCGCTTCTACCAGGAAACGTTGTTGCCTAATGAGGTTCAAATCCTTCACCAGAGCCTGCTCAACTTCAACGCGATGGCGTTGAACAACTTTGAATTGTTCACCGCCAAAGCCGAAGAAGCGCGGACCGAGCGGGAATACATCGAGGCCGTCCGGGACTATTGGACGGCCCGTGCCGAGCTCGAACGTGCGGTCGGCGGTAGCCTTCATCCCCGTGTTCCCGCAGGCGGCAAAAGCATTTCAAGGTCCCCTGGAGCAACAGCGTCTCCCAAGGATTAATTTTATGATCACACGTCGCCATTTCTTCTCCAAAGCTGCGGTGGCTGCTGCGGGCACCGCGGTGGCGGGTCCTCTCGTCCATGCCGCCGGCGCCGAGGCGCCTGCCGAATTGCCGCTGCAGGAGTCGGCCCGGATCAAGGGGTACCCGGAAGGAAACACCACCCAGGCCTTTCCTCCCGGCGAACCCGGCCGGGATTACACCCCCGTGATCACGCCCAACAATGTGGCCCTGCCGTTTCGCGTGGTCGACGGCGTCAAAGTCTTTCACCTGGTGGCCGAAGAAGTGGACCAGGAGTTTGCGCCAGGCTTAAAGGCCCATTGTTGGGGGTACAACGGCCGGGTCCACGGGCCGACGATCGAAGCGGTGGAAGGCGATTGCCTCCGGATTTACGTCACGAATAAATTGCCCGAAGCTACCTCCGTTCATTGGCACGGGGTCCTCGTTCCCAGTGGAATGGACGGCGTAGCCGGGCTAAGCCACAAGTCGATCGACCCCGGCGAAACGTACAGGTACGAGTTCACGTTGCGCCAGCACGGCACCTACATGTACCATTCGCATACCGACGAGATGACGCAGCAGGCGCTGGGCTTAATGGGCCTGTTTGTCATTCACCCGAGGAGGCCGACCCGGCCCCGGCCCGATCGCGACTTCGCGCTGCTCTTAAGCGAATGGCGCATCGACCCCGGCACCATGCGTCCCAACCCCATTGAGATGACCGATTTCAACGTGTTTACCATCAACGGGAAAACCTACCCGGGCACGGAAGCCTTGGTGGCGAGGCTTGGGGACCGCGTCCGCATCCGCATCGGCAATTTGAGCGCGATGGACCATCACCCGATCCACGTCCACGGGTTTGCCTGGAAAATTGTCGAGACCGACGGCGGCCCGATTGCCGAAGCCGGCCAGTGGCCCGAGACCAGCGTGCTGGTGCCGGTCGGAACCACCCGGACCATGGAATTCACCGCCGACAACCCGGGCGACTGGGCCATGCACTGCCACATGAGCCATCACACGATGACGCAGATGGGCCACAACTCGCCCAACCTGATCGGCGTCGAAAAAGGCAACCTGGATAAGCGGGTTAGAAAATTCCTCTCCGGCTACATGACCATGGGCGAGACGGGCATGAGTGAGATGGGCGACATGGGCATGCCGATGCCACGGAACAGCCTTCCCATGGTTGGCGCACCCGGCAAGCACGGCTACATCGACATGGGCGGCATGTTCACCATCGTGAAAATCCGGGAGAACCTCGCCAACTACGAGGACCCGGGCTGGTACGAGAACCCACCGGGTACCCTCGCCGTTGCGGCAACCGACGAGGAGTTGCGGCGCGATCTCGGCCAAATGCCCGAAGCCAAACCTGGGGCCGGGCCGATGCAAAACATGCCAGCCATGGACAGGAGCGGTCACCACCATGGTTAAAGGCACAGCAGAGGCGGCGTTCGGCCTTGAGCGGCTTGCCCCCGGACGTTTCAAAAATTCCATGATGGATTCGGCGCACCATCGTTTGAGTAAATGACGGGACGGCCTCTCCGCTGCAGGCCTTTTCTGGCCGCGGGGAAGGCCATTCCTCACGTAACGTATGATCCCCGTTTCACGAAAGTTCACGCCGATGGACCTACGTTCGCGCGAGGGCGACGGCCTTACGCTACCCTCCTCTCCGGATCGGTCGATGGGAAAGCCACGAGAAGGGCTTCGCAGTCACACCGCCTTGCGCGGAATCGCGGCTATGACCGTCCTGTTGGGGCACCTCCCCATCACCGGCTTATTTCCCAGGTCGTCCACCACCTTCTACCTCTGCCAGTTCTTTTCCTGGAACGTCGAAGCGGTCTTTCTGTTCTTTATCCTGAGCGGGTTCATTCTCAATTTCGTTTATGGCGGCGCGCCGATCCGGTGGCGCGCCTTCTTTGTGGCCCGATTCGCCCGGGTCTACCCGGTTTACATTTTGACTTTGCTGCTGGCGTTGGGAAACATCTTTCTGTCGGCGGCGATCCGGGAGGTGCCCCTCCCCGTCTCGGCAGGACAGGTCCTGGCCAACGTGCTTATGACCCAGAGCTGGCCGCTCGTGTACCAGGATTCGATCAACATCCCCGGTTGGTCGCTTTCGGTCGAAGCGTTCCTCTACCTATTGGTGTTTCCCGGACTGATCCTTCTGCGCCGACGGCATACGGGCCTGATTGCGCTGCTTACCGTGCCCTGCGCAGCCGTCGCCTTGTGGCTGCAGCACGACAATGGCCCTCTCTTGGATCGGCTTCCGGGGGCATATATCCTTGAAGGTTGCAGCGGTTTCCTTATCGGCTTCGCCCTTTGCCAGTGCGTTCCGAACGGCGTGAGGTCCCGTTTCGTAGACGTTGCTTCCATGCTGGCGGTGGCCGCTGCCATCCTCGCATTTTTTGATGTCCTGCCCAAAATGGCCTTGGCGTTGATCTTGCCCTCCATCGTTGCGTTCACGATCGATCAAGGAACGTTCCTCTCTCAGGCCTTGTCCGGACGGTGGTTGGTGTTTCTGGGGGAAATCTCCTACTCGGTTTACATCTGGCACTGGCCAATTGTCCTGGGCCTGACGCACGTTTGGGGAGTTCGTTCCTTGGGGGCATCGGAACTTGATCCGGCGGCTTCGCTGACCTCCAAAGTCGGCTACCTTGCCTCCAGCGTTCTGCTTTCGCTCGTCGTGGGCGCCCTTTCCTATTTCTTTTTCGAAATACCGGTTCGAAAGCGGATTCGCACCGCCTTTCAGGCTTGGTAGAATGGGATGCGAAGGTTTGCGCCTTTCATACCCGTCGCCGTTGACGTCGCGGTGGGTCCCTTGCTCAGGTTTGAATTTTAGCCCGATTTTGCAGGCCGGTGAACCCCTTTCTCCTCGGGTACCCGAGTCCGCGCACCGACTTATCTTGAAATTTGCGCCAGAACCAAGCCAACGAGCCGGTTTGCTAAAAAAGGCGTTAGACGCGCTGCCACGCCACGAGCCGCCAATCGCGCCGATCAAACTGCAATCCGTGTCTGCCGATGGGTGCGGGCGGTTTCCCCCTCCCGCTGGATAGGCGGCGCGGGATGGCGGCCACGGCAGTATTGCCTTGGGGAACAGCCTATCACCCTTTCAAAGGCGGTGCTGAAGGCGCTTTC
>DASWVC010000318.1:0-41281 GCA_036401335.1 Chthoniobacterales bacterium | reverse complement strand
CGGGCCGATTTTTCGGCGATGAAAGAACCGGTTCTGGTGTCGAGCATCGATGGCGTTGGCACCAAGCTGAAGCTTGCGATCCAGTTGGGAAAGCACGAGGCCGTGGCTCAAGACCTGGTTAACCATTGCGTGAACGACATCGCCGTGACGGGGGCGCGCCCGCTGTTCTTCCTGGATTACATCGGTGCGCAACGGCTTGAACCGGCCGTGTTTAATCAATTGATCCGTGGTTTCACAAAGGCGTGCCGGGCCAGCGGCTGCGCCCTGATTGGAGGGGAGACGGCGCAGATGCCGGACCTGTATTCATACGGAGAATACGATCTGGCGGGTTGCATCGTCGGTGTCGTGGACCGTGCCCGGATGCTTGACGGCAGCCGGATCGTTCCGGCCGATGTGCTGGTTGGCCTGCCGTCCAACGGCCTTCACACGAATGGTTATTCGTTAGCCCGCAAAGTCCTGTTGGAAAAGATGAACCTGAACCTTCAAGCGAAACCGGAAGGTCACAGCAAGCCGCTGGGAGAAGAATTGCTTCGGATTCACCGAAATTACCAACCGGTCCTGGCTTCGCTGCCGGCCGGCATGGTTAAAGGGGCTGCCCACATCACTGGGGGTGGGTTGATGGATAACCTGCCGCGGGTGCTGCCGAGTTCGTGCGACGCCCTGATCGACACCACCGCGTGGAAGGTGCCGCCCGTGTTTCGACTGATCCAAAAAGGCGGGGACATCGATCCGGAAGAAATGTTTCAAGTGTTCAACATGGGCATCGGCATGGTGCTCGTCGTGAGTAAACGTCATCAGGATGAGGCGGTGGCCCTGACCAAAGGCAAGGTGATTGGACGGATCACCCCAGGTTCGGGCCGGGTTTTGTTGAACTAACATGTTTACGCGGTGGCTTGGTTGATTTGTGGCATTTCGTCAGGCCATTGGTTCGTAGGCGTCGGATGGTTCCTGCCACGGGCCCCGCACGGCGACGTGCAGCCCTTTGCCGACCGGCACTGTCGTGGTGATGAAATCTGGCAATGCCTCGACGGCTAGAAGGTAGCCGGCGAGCTCTGCGGGGTGCGACAAAGCGTTGTCGGCCAGCAGCATGAGGTGTGGTTCCAATTTCGGCAAGAGCAGCTGGAGCTGTTCCGCCGCACTCACGCGGTCGGCGTCGAAAAACACGCAGTCAAACCGGTCGGTTAACGTTTTCACGGTGTCGGTGGCGGAACCTTCCACGACGTTGGCCCATTCCCGCAGGCCGGCGGCGGCCAGATTGGCCCTCGCTTCCTGCGCCTTGGCTGGGTTCTGCTCAATCGTGAGCAGCGGCTGGGCGCCCGGAATGGCACGCAACGCAGCGGCGAGCCACACGGCGCTGTACCCGTTGGACGTTCCGATTTCCAGGATCCGGCGCCGCCGGCTGCTTAGCACCAGCACCTGCAGGAGTTCAGCCGTGGCCCGTTCAAGGTTCAACAGCTTGCGGGAATGGTTCGTTTCGGTGCGATCGTGTGCCTGGCCGAGCGCTTCCAACCGGTGTAAAACCTGGGTGATTGCCGGGGTAACGACCATAGAGCCTCAAGGTGGTAAGCCCACGGGCGCAGGCGTCAAGCCCGAATCACTCCAGGCGGTCGAGCGTTGATCCTTGAAACGCACCAGATCAAGGCCATTTTGAGCCTCACGCGTGCCTGGAAAACCAAAACCGAATACGTCCGTCTGGTTAGCGTTGAGGAACCGGCGTTTTCTGGCGTTGTGGATGGCCGGAATGGCCTCCGGCGTCTGTGTGTCCGCGCACGACACGGTGGCGACGTGGCTGATGAACGATTTGGGTGCGTCCCCGCTGCTGCTGTCGCTGATGGCGACGAGTGCGTCATTGCCGTTCTTCCTCTTTACCCTGCCCGCCGGGGCGATGTCTGACCTGAGCGACCGGCGAAAGCTGTTTGTTGCGGTTTACCTATGGCTGGCGGCGGCGGCCGGATTGCTGGCGACGTGCGCGTGGTTTCATTGCGTCAGCCCGTACCTCATCCTGGCGACGGTCTTTTTCCTCGGGATCGGCTTTGCTTTCAGCGCACCCGTCTGGGCATCCGTTGTTCCCGAAATGGTCGACAAAGAAGAGCTCGCCTCGGCCATTACCCTGGGGGGAGTGCAACTCAACCTGGCTGGGATCGCGGGGCCTGCGTTCGGGGGCCTTCTGCTGCCACTGGTGGGCCCGGCGGCGGTGTTCTCCGTCACCACCCTGGCTTTTCTGGCGGCAGCGTGGGTGATCGCACGCCAGTACCGCAGCCGGCGACGGCCGGAGCCTCACCTGGAAAGCTACCTGGAGTCGTTCGCCAGCGCGGCACGTTACGTGCGGTACACGCCGGGGATGCAGGTCATTCTGATGCGAGACCTGTTATTCGGGCTCTTCATTGCGGTGGTTCCCGCTTTGGTGCCGGTGGTGGCCTTCCAACACCTGCGGCTTCAAGCCAGCCAGCTCGGCCTGGTGTTCACGAGCATGGGGTTGGGATCGCTTTTTGGAGCAACCCTGGTGCTTCCCTACGCCCGCGCCAAGGTTACGCCGAACACGCTGACGATGCTGGCCGGGGTGATTTTGGTGGCGGTTTTTGTCTTGATGACCGTTGTCTCCAATCTCTGGATGTTTTTGCCGGTGGCCGCCTTGGCCGGCATCAGCTGGACGGTGTCGGCCTCCGAACTCTGGGTTGCCGGTCAACGGGCCATGCCGGATTGGGCGCGGGGGCGGATGAATGCGGTGCACATGATGGCTTCGCAGGGAGGAGTCGCACTCGGCGGGGTCCTTTGGGGCGGGGCCGCAACGTCGTTTGGGCTCGGGACAACGCTGGTGGGTGGCGCCCTGCTCCTGACCGCCAGCCTGGCCCTGGCCATTCCGCTCTCGATCAACTTTGTTCAATCCCTCAACCTTGACCCGGCGCCGTTGGAGGCTGCACACGATTTTCCATTTGCGCCCAAACCGGAAGACGGACCCGTGACGGTCACGGTGGAAACAATCATTCGCGCGGAGGATCGGGAAGCCTTTCTGGCGTTGGTCGAGAAGCTTCGGCCGATCTTTTTGCGCAACGGCGCTTTTCTTTACCGGGTCGACGAGAACCTGGAATACCCGGGCACCTTTCGAACGGAGATGATGGTGGGCTCTTGGGCCGAGCACATACGGCAGCATGCACGCATGACAAAAACCGAAACCGAGCTGGCGGAGCGCGCGTGGGAGATGCACGCGGGCCCCGAAGAGCCGGCGGTGCGCCACTACCTGCAGGCAAACCGGCTTTCGACTCCCCTCGGGTTCGGTCAATTTCAGAGACGGCCGTTGGAACGCTCTGCGCCGTCAACGAGCATCAAGGCAGACGTCGAATCAGCCGAGGTTCGGTCGATCTGAGGGGACCGACCATGATCAAGAACTTTAGCGACCATTCGGCGAACGAACGCACTTTTCTCGCCTGGGTGCGGACCGCCATCGCCATGATGGCTTTCGGGTTTCTGGTGGGAAAGTTCGATCTTTTCATGGAGCTGGTTGTGCCTTCCCTGCCAAACCGGCACCTGGCATTGCCGAGCCAAAAGCTTGGCAACGTGGCGGGGTTGGCGCTTGTTTTTCTTGGCAGCGCTACGGTTGTCATGGCGGCCGTGCGCTTTGTCATGAACGCAAAAAACATCGAACGGCCGGATGCACGCTCGGGGAAAGGCTCGCGGATCGACCTCGCCTGGGCAGGGCTCCTGTTCCTGGTAGGCTGCGTTCTTTTCCTTTACCTGTCCCAAGCGCTGGTCGCGCAGTCGTGATGGCGGGGCGGAAGAAGGTACCGGGGTGTCGGGGTATGGGAGTATTGGAGTGGAGAATCGCTTCCTGTGCGCTGGAACGACAGTAGCAGCCATCCTTAGCGGATCGAGGGCGTGAGGACCGAGGCCGGGATCTTCTTCTACTCCGACACCCCGACACCTTCTTCCTCCCGCTCAAGGCCGAACGACGCTTTCGGCCGTGGGTGCACTCTGCTCGGTCACTGGCTGCATGGCCACGGAAACAGTCTGGCCAATGCGTAGCGGGACATTGGGATCGGCCGCCAGTTGGATGCGAACGGGGAATCGTTGGGGTAACCGGACCCAGTCCACGGTCTGATTGACCGAGGGCAGCAGGCCAGTGTTGTCGCCTCCGGAACCGTCCTGCACGTAAATGCCCCACCCGATGCTTCGGACGACCCCATCCAAGGGTTCATGCGCATGCCCCAGGATGGTGACCCGCGCTTTCTGGCCCACCCGGATGCTAGGCAGCTGCGTTTCCTTGAAGTAAGCGGCAATCCAGTACGAACCGGTGTCGACCAGGGCCATCAATTCCTTGCCGGCGCTGACGTAGGTGCCGACGCTGGTGTTCATGTTCGTAACAAACCCATCAACAGGCGCGGAGATTTTGGTGTAACCCAGTTCCAGCTCAGCCAGTTCCAGGTTGGCTTTGGCCGAGGCCAGCTGTGCTTGCGCACCCGCCAAAGCGTTCTGAGCATTTTCATAATCCTGAACCGTGTTGACCTTACGTTCATAGAGGTCGGTCTGCCGGGCCATCTCCTGCTGCCGTTGCTTCAGGTTAGATTCAGCATTCAGCACTTGTCCTTGGGCGACATCGACCTTGGCCCGGTAGTCCGCGGGATCGATTTCAAAGAGTAAATCTCCTTTCTTAACCTGTTGGTTGTCCTTTACGGCCACCTGGATGATCGGCCCGGCCACCCGGGGGGCAATGCCGACGACGTTGGCCCGCACCTGGCAGTCGCGGGTCCACGGGTCTTGCAAATACTTCTGGTAAAGCGTCCAGGCGGCGCAGGCCGCGACCGCCAGGATGACCAGGGTCAATGCATAATTGAAAATTCGGCGCATTATGGGTGAAGAACAAGGCCGAGCAAACTCGTGATCAGGATAAGCAAGGCCAGGAAGAACAGGGGAAGGTGCCAGATGAACCGCGTCAGTCCGGTGCGCTCAAGCAGAGTTACGGTGACCCACGCCAGAAGGAACCCGAGAATGGCAATGCCCAAGTTCCAAGGAACCAATAAATCGAGCAGCTGTAACTCGGGAGAACGCAGGTCCATGGCAATGGGATCGATGTTGTTCAACCCTACTTCCGGTGGCGTCGGACGGAACGCCAGCACCAATTTCACCTTTCCGGGTAAATTCCAAGGCTTTGGCTTGCCAGTTGCCGCGGGCCGGGCTTGATAAGTGCCGGATAGCCGACCCCGGGGTGCGGCCGTTCGGACTTTCCGTAATGCAGGCTTTTCAACGCTTCCTCTCCGCTGCGTTTGCCGCCGGCCGTCCCCGGTGGGATTGGAAGGCGCTGAATCCGTTTGGCGATTTCCGGGTGCAGTTCGGCATCAAAGTGGGCTTGGCCATGCTTTTGGCCCTTTGGGTTGCCCAGGTTCTTCGGCTGGAATACCCGAACTGGGCGGCCCTGACCGTGCTCGTGCTGATGAATGCCCAGTACGTGGGCGCTACCGGCACCAAGGCCCTCATGCGCGCGATTGGCACCGTGGCGGGTGCTTTGCTCGGGGTATGGGCGGTCGGCAATTTCGCCTCGGCCCCTCTCGTTTTTCTCTTTTGGGTTTTCATCGTCGTGGTGATCGCGACGTACAAATTCGGCCAACTGGCCAGCGCATCGGCGCCCTACGCCTATTTTCTTACCGGGATGACGCTGGTCTCGGTCTCCACGTACGGGCTGCCTGATCCCAATCAGGTCTGGCGGGTTGCCCTTCTCCGAACCTTGGAAACGTTGGTGGGCGTCGTGAGCGCGACGTTCGTTACGAGCGTGATCTGGCCGCGTCACGCGCGGGAAGCATTTGTCCAGGAAATTGATGCCGCCCTGAAAACGGTTCGGTCACTGTTGAGCACGGAGGTGCACGCCTACCTTGGGGAAGCCGTCGACCTGGACCGGGTTGGAGACCTCCGCGGCAAGTTTGGCCGGCAGTTAGCCACGTTACGCACGTTGTTGCAGACCGGCAGCAGCGAGAGCGCTCAGTTCCGCGCTCGTCTGGGCAACTACCAACGTTTTATCGTTGCCATGACCCACCTTTTTCAAGCCGTGCTGGAATTGCAACGTCGACGGTCCGAGGAGATGCCGGTGCTCGAGCGGATCCGGCCCGAGTTGGATCGCATTATTGCCGCGGTGGATGCGGAACTTGGAATCCTCAGCACAGCCCACTCGACGCACGGTGCGTTGCCCACAACCGATCTGAAGGCAGCCTTTTCGGCGCTCGCTGCAAGGGTCAAGGAACTGCGGGACCAAGGGACGTTCCGCACCACCCCCCTTCCGGCCGGGGAAGCCTTTTTCGGTCATTTCGCCACGTTACGGTTAATCAACGAGGAGCTTAGCCTTCTGCGGGATATCCTCGGCGAGCTGCCGCGGCTCCGGTTACCGCCGCCCACTCAACCCCAACGGAGGCCGATCCTCCCTTCGATTGATCCCTTCTGGGTCAAGGCCGGCGTCAAGGGCGCGATTTCCGTTTGCCTGGCGTTCGTTCTGGTTGAGTGGTTGCAACCACCCGGCTCAACGGCCATTCCTTTGTGCGCCTACATTTTCAGCATTTTTGGCCGCACGTTCGTGAGATCTGGCGGAACCGGTGACCAGCGGGTGTTCCAGAACGTGTTCCTGGCTTTCCTTCTGGTTTTTCCGGTCGTTGCCCTGCTTTGGTTGATCCTGCCGCTGCTATCCAATTACTGGGCCATGAACGTCTTCCTTTTCGTGGTCTGTTACGCCTACGGTTATTTCACGGCGGGTAAGGCAGGGGTCAGTTTCCCTCAACAAGTTATCGTCCTCGCAATCAATGTGCTCGTGGGGCTTAATCCGCAAAAGCCGGTTCCTTCTCATTCGGTAATGGATTCGTTTCTTGGGCTGGTGACGGGCATGGGCATTGCCGCGGTGGTTGCTCGTTTGCTCTGGCCGGTGTTGCCGCAAGGCATTCTTCGGAGCGACCTGGTAGCGTTCTTCGACGACCTTCGGAAGCTGTCGGGTGAGACCAAGGACCGTGAAGCGATCCTGACCAGAACGGTGCTGCTGCCGGGCGAAGCCTTGCAGGCGGCGGAATCGATGTCCCTCCCGCGCTGTGCTCCCGATGAACGGGGACGCCTCAGTAATTTTATCCGCGTGGCGCAACCCTTGGGGATGCAGATCACCGTCCTTCGCGAGGTACGCGCCCGGCCGCTGCCGGCTGCTGCGGCTGAGATGTTGCGGGAACCACTCAGGGGTCTCGACGCCGCGTATGACGATTTTCTGGCGAGGCTGGCCGAATGCTTCGGCCGCCGAACCACCGATGTCCACTTTCCCGACGTTGACGGCAGCCTCGAAGCTGTTGATGCAGCCGCCATCCGGATTCGGGATGAAGGGGTGCTGGCACAGGAAGACGTCGACGCCGTGGCGCACCTGCTTGAACTGGTGGATCGATGCCACGCGATTGCCGAGCGATTGTGGCAGTGCCGGGACGGCGTCCGCACGTTGCGACTGGACCGTTACCTGGGTGACGTGGCACTCTGAGGGCGGTAAGGGGGTTCGCAGACACGCATCTTCGCTCAAAGGTGCCGCATTCGCTTATGAAAGCTTTGCATTTTGAACGCACCGGCAGCCTGGACCATCTGCGACTGGCTGAGATCCAGTTGCCACCGCTGCAACCGGGGGAGGTGGTGGTGCGCGTCGAAGCGGCGGCCATCAATCCCAGTGACGTCAAAAACGTGCTCGGCAAGATGCACCGCACCACCCTGCCGCGCGTTCCGGGCCGGGATTTTGCCGGCGTGGTGGTGGAAGGTCCGGGCGATCTGGTCGGCCGGGGGATTTTTGGCAGCGGCGGCGACCTCGGCTTCGGCCGTGACGGCACGCATGCGGAGTTCGTCGTTGTGCCGGTAGCAGCACTGGTGGACAAGCCGACATTTCTCTCCTTTGCGCAAGCCGCGGCGCTCGGGGTGGCGCACCTGACCGCCTGGACGGGACTGGTCAACGCTGCGAACCTCCAACCCGGCGAATCCGTGCTTGTGACCGGGGTAACGGGTGCGGTGGGCAGCGCGGTAGCGCGCTTGGCCAAATGGTTGAAGGCCGACCGGGTGTTGGGCACGGTTCGTCGCCTGAGCAACCCCCTGGAGGGTTTGCCTGTGGATCTGTACGTGAATTTGGAAACTGGCAGCCTGCCTGAAGCCGTGCTGGCGGCGACGGAAGGCCGCGGGGTCAACGTGGTTTTCGACGTGGTGGGTGGTCCCCTTTTTGAGCCGTGTCTGCAATGCCTCGCGCACGGCGGCCGGCAAGTGGCCATAGCCTCGACGGGAGACGGACGGGTAGGTTTTAATCTCCGGCATTTTTATCACCGGGAAGCCCGGCTTTGCGGCGCAGATTCGCTCGCCCTGACCTTGGAGCAAAGCGCCGACATTCTCCGCAGGTTGCTGCCGGGCGTCGAAAGCGGGTGGTTGGTGCCGCCTGCGCTGGAAGAATGCTCCCTGGACGAGGCGACCCAGGCTTCCCACCGGATCGCGGAAGGTGAAGGGAAGAAGAAACTCGTCATCCATCCATGATTTAACCCACCCCGCTGCTCGAGTGCCTTCTTCAAGCCTCGTGGCGGGGCGCCCGGACCACGCCGGCTTCGGCCGCGGTCCGGTGGTCCGCCAGCATGCGCCCGGCAATCTCCTGCACCATCTCCTCAAGCAGCAGGCGCAGGTGGCTGTGGCGCCGGTAATCGGCCTGGGCAATGTGCCGAACCCGTTCGGCCCGGGTCGCCAGGTTAAAACATTTCCGGAAACTGCTCCGGTCCGGATCATCGGGGTTGTAGACCGCGATCGCCTGACCGCCGTTCTTTTTCATGATTGTGAAGCAAGGGACGTCGGTTGGCCCATCACCCACATAAATCATGTTGCGAAACGGCACGGGCCGGACTTCGTCCGGCATGTGGTCATTGACGTCCTGCGTCATGTCGAGCAACCCTTTGTTGATCCGGAACAGGTACTGAGTCTTCTGCGTGTGGCTGATGACCCGTTTCGGGAAACTGATGCGGCCCTCGGCGTCTACGGCAAATTCGCAGCCGAAAACCTCGCGAAGAAACGGCCGGAGCCGGCTGCCTTCAATTAAAATCCGGAGTCCGGAAGAAACGACGTAATGTTCCACCCGGATCCCGAAGCTGACCTGCTGTGGGCTGAGCAGCCCATCCTTGAATTCCTCAAACATGTCAGGCAGACCGCGGTAGAGCTGCATGTGGGCGCCGAGCGTCTTCAACTGCCCGTTGGTCGGTCGGTCGACCGAGAGGTAGTCGAGCAGGCACTTCATGTAAGCCAACTCGTTGTCGTACCCTTCGTCTTGTACCAGTTGAGCGCACCGCTGCCAGAACTTGCCGGCATGAATGCCGAAAGCCGGAAACAACACATCATCCTGCATGTAAGCCGGGCTGAGGGTCTGGTCGTAATCGTAGACGATCGCGATGGTGTTCTGAACGGTGGCCATGGGGAAGGTGTCGGGGTGTCGGGGTGTGGAAGAAGGTAATGAGGTGGGCAGGCCATGAAAGCCCCGAGGTGCTAAAACTCAGCAGAGCAGCGCGGTCAGGCCCTCATCTTTCCCACCCCGATACCCCGTTACGCCGACACGCCGACACGTTCTTCCACCCCCACACCTTCTTCCAACGCTGGCCGGAGTTCGGCGTACCGGAAGGTGAACCCGGTGCTTAAGGCTTTGGCCGGAACGACCCGCTGGCTGTCCAACACCAGGCTGGCCTGCTCCCGCAGCAACGGGCGAAGCAGGAACTCCGGCGCGGGTAGGACCGTGGGCCGGTGCAGCACCTGGCCGAGGGTGCGGGTGAACTCCACATTACGCACCGGGCTAGGGGCAGTGCCGTTCAAAGGCCCATTGACGCCGTCATGGGTCGCTGCATGCAAAAACAAGGCCGCCACATCGCGCACATGCACCCATGGCAGCCATTGCCGGCCGGTACCCAGAGGACCGCCCAATCCTAAACCGAAAACGCGGGCCAGCAAAGGAAGCGCGCCCCCGCCCTGGCCAAGCACCATGCCTACACGGACGGAGACCACGCGAATGCCGGCGGCACCCGCCCGGGCCGCTTCCTGTTCCCAGGCGACGGCCACCTCCCGCAGAAATCCCCCCGGACCAATGGCCGCCTCCTCGGTCAGGATTTCTTCCCCCCGGGAGCCATAGATCGCAACGCCGGAGGCGCTGATCAAGACGCGCGGTTTGGGCACGGTTCGAGTCATCGCTTCCACCACCCGACGGGTGCCGTGGATCCGGGAGTCCAGGATACGGGCCTTCTTTTGGGTCGTCCATACCCCCATGATGGATTCACCGGCCAGGTGAATGACCGTTTCAATGCCGTCAAACGTCAGGTCCGAACCGAACGCCACTGTCCTTGCCGCACCCGCAACGGGGGTTTCCGGCCGGCGCGAATAGGCAGTCACCGCATGGCCTTGTTCGCCAGCTTGCCGGATGATTTCCCGGCCGAGAAAGCCCGAGGCTCCGGTAATGCCGATGTGCATATGCAGCTCATTATACGACAAACGGGCTAGTCTGGAAATGTGTGGTGCAACCAATTCAAGGGAAACCGGCTTCCGGGGCAGTCCGTGGGACGGGGGTTGATTTCCCGGTGTCCAAGCACAATCGCGTACTTGCCGTCCACCTTGCCAACGCGCTGGCGCAGGTACCGGATCAGCTCATCGAGGGCCTGGTATTGGGCTTCGGTCGGCATATCCCGGTTGAAATCGCCCACGAGGCAAATGCCAAGGCCGATGTAATTCAGGTAATCGCTGTGGACATGACCACCGGCCAACTGGCGGGTCCATCGATCACCGATTTCGACTTGGCCATTGCCGGACGAACTGCCGTTGCCGATGACAAAATGATAGGCCAGGCCGTTGGTCATCCGGCGCACACGCCGGTGGTAATAATCAAAAATCCGCGCGTTTCCTTCCCGGGTGCCGCTGTTATGGACCACGATGTACTTCCAGCGACCCCGGGCCACCCGGGCCTCGTCGATGGCGCGGCGCAGGGCCGGCGTGAGGTAATGCCACTGGTCCGCACCAGCGTTCGGGACGGGGGCAACCTCCTGTTCTGATTGGCCGCTCGATTTTTCGATCACGATGGCGTTGTCACGGGCCTGGCTCTTGGGCGCTTCATTTCCGTCGTGCGGGCCGAAGATGAACCAACGGTGCCTTTTCCTCGGCGTTACGGCCGCGCTGGCGGCAGCCGTGGCTGTAGGGACCGGTGTGGCGGATTCTTCCGTCATCTCATCGTCCAACTCAGCCGCCGCGGCGCTCGGGGAACCGGTGGGGGTGGGCACGGCAGCGGCTTCCGGAGTCCCTTCCGATTTTGGTCCGGGGAGGGGCCGCGCCGGTGAACGGGTGGGCGACGGCGCAAACGAAGGCTGGCGTCCCTCGGCCGGTTCACCGGGGACGAACGAGGGTTTGCGGACCGGTTTCGGGGCAGGTGCCGGCGTGGGTTTGACGTTTGGCGTGGGGCTTGGCACCACCTCCATTTGCTGGCGGCTCTTCAGGAAAAGATCCCGCAGCCGCTTTTCCTCGTCGGTGGCTTGTCCGGAAAGCCGGACGTGGTTAACCCCAAAAAAGACAAGGTACATCAGCACCCAGCGGCCGCCCGGGATGGCTGAACGTCTCCGCCCGTCACGCAAGCCGACGGTTCTCCCCGCCTTTAAGTGAGCGTTCCATGGCCGGGCGCGTTCCCTGGCTGCAACTTCCTTGAACCATGGCTACCATCGGCATCCTTAAAATCTCTGGCGGGCAACCAGGGTATCAGCTAACGTCTGCCCTCGTTCGCATACCTCAGCACAGGAAGAGGAGGGGTGTAAACGCCATTTTTCCTCAGTTAATGAAGAAAATTCTGATTTTCACAGCCGGATTTGGTGAAGGTCATAATACCGCTGCGAGGAGCATTCAGCATGCCCTCGAGCACCTTGCACCTGGCGGGTCGCAGGTCGAGGTCTTTGACTTGTTTGAGGCTTGTTATGGGAGGCTCAACCAGTTTGTACGCAAAGCCTACATTGCTGCCATTAACCGCACACCACGGGTATGGGGTAAGATTTACAACGTGATCGACGGCACGCAGATGGTTGAGTCGAACCTGGTCGTCCTCTCCCGCATGCGTAAAGCCATGCTGGAACTGTTAAGCCGGCACGAGCCGGACGTAGTCATTTCTACGTACCCGATTTACAATTACGTGCTGGACGTGCTCCTGGACGATGGACGTCCAAAGACCTTCACCCAGGTGACCGTCATCACCGATTCAATCACGGTGAATTCCGTCTGGTACCGCTGTTCCAGTGATTACTTCATCGTGGCCAATGAACACACGGCCGCGGTTCTTCGGGCGGCTGGTTGCCCGGAAGACCGCATCCGCATTTTTGGGTTTCCGGTAACCCACCGCTTTGCGGAAATGCGGGATCTACGGTACACCGAGAACGATGTCGGCCCGCGCCGGATTCTCTACATCGTTAATTCGGGCAAGAAACTGGCGCCCGAACTGGTTCGACGGCTAAGCCAGCGGGACAACATCGCGCTGACGGTGTCGGTCGGTAGAGACGCCCGCCTGAGGCGCGAAATAGAAGGGGTGATCAGGGACTCGGTTCATCCGGTGCAGGTGCTTGGGTGGACGACCAGAATGCCGGAACTGCTGATCAGCCATCACCTGATAATTACCAAAGCCGGCGGCGCCACGATTCAGGAAGCCATTGCGGCTCGTACCCCGGTGGTGATCAGCCAGGTGGTGCCAGGGCAGGAGGAAGGCAATGCCCGTTTGATTGTGGAGAACGAATGCGGGCAACTCGCCCCTGAGCCGGAGGCGATTCCTGAGTTGCTCGACCATGCTTTTGCCGACGGCAACCGTCTTTTGCGACAGTGGGTGCAAAACGTTGGCAGGCTAAGCAAGCCGGATGCCTCGTTGCAGATCGCACGCTTTGTCCTTGAACTGACGGTGCCTGAGGTCGTGTCCTTACGGCCGGCCCCGGACCTCAAAAGGAGGCCCGTTGCGGCCAGGCAATCCATCCTGCTCTGCGATCTGCACACGCACACGACTTTTTCGGATGGCAAACTCACGGTGCCGGAGTTGGTCGACTTTTATGGGCAGCGTGGATTCGATGCGCTGTGCGTCACCGACCACACCTGCGACCGGACAAAACGGGCGGGGCGGATGACGAACCTGTCGCGAATGGTGCTCAGTTTCAGTCAACTGCAGGAGTACTTCGATACGATCGAGGGCGAAAAGCAGCGCGCATGGCAGAAATACAGCATGATTTTAATGACCGGCTTGGAATTCAATAAGGGCGGTCTGACGAAGAAAAGCTCTGCCCATCTCCTCGCCGTGGACCTTAAAAGGCCGATTGATCCCGGTCTGGACGTGGTTCAAACGATTGACGAGATACACGCGCAAGGCGGCCTGGCGATCGCATCCCATCCTCACGAACTTAAAACGACCTGGGGAAAAAATACCCTCTACTTCTGGGAAAACGTGGATCGGTACGCTCCGTTGCTTGACGCCTGGGAGGTTGCCAATCGCGACGACATTTTCAATCCCGTCGGGTTCAAGCGCCTGCCGTTCATCGCCAACAGCGACTTCCACAAACCAAAACACATTTTTTCCTGGAAGACCGTCCTTTTTTGCGAAAAAGACCCTGAGACGATCAAAGATTGCATCCGTGTGAACCGGAACGTGGCCATCACGCTTTACCGTGACCACCGCATCGGTTCGGGCACGTCCCTGGTTGAGCGCGCAGCCCGCCTGGGCTCCGACAGGCGGAAGCTGTCCGAACTCACACCGGCCACCCGCAAGGTCGCGTGAAGAAGGTGCCGGGATAACGGAGTGCCCGGAGTCGCAAGGTCATTCAAGGCAACGATCCCTAGCCGACCGAAAAGGAGCCCGTCCAGATCCCGTGCTTGACCCTGGGAAGGTCAAAGCTTCTCACTGGTAACCCGGCTGATTTCCTCAGCCTTGGCGTCCAGGTATTTGGCGAAGGCCTCTTGTTCGTCGGGATCCAATTCCTGCGCCACCTGCTCGCCTTTGACCTGCATTTCCTGGGCTTTCGCAATGATCTGGCTGTACCGGGAAAGGTCCGCCTTTTTCATCATGTCATCGTAAGCGAGGCGGAAATCTTTGAGGTAGGCTTCAAAGGCCTGAATGTAGTCGTTGGCGGCTGCACTTTTGAAATGGGGGAGGGCAGCGGCAATGGGGCTGACGGAAACCTCAGGGGCGGGTGTTGCGCTGGGACTGGCTTCCACCAGGGGCGTCGGGGTGGCAGAGGCGTCGGGAACAGGCGTCGTGCCGGGACTAGCTTCCACCAGGGGCGTGGGAGTGGCAGAGGTCTCGGGCGAAGGCGACGTGCTGGGAGCGGTTTCCGCAGGGGCAGGCGTGCTTTTCCCGGGTTCCACGGTGGATGCAGGACTGGCACTGGCATCCTGGACAGGGGTCGCGCTGGCGACGGCTGCAGGGGAAGAAGCGGCAGGTTGCGGCATTGGCGTGGGATCAGGAGTCACTGACGGCGTTGCGGGTGTAACCGCAGCACCCGCGAGGGCCGTTGGCGAAGCCTGCGGGGCACCAACCTGGTCGGCCTTAGGGTCACAGGCCGTCAGTCCGAACGCGGCCAAGATGATCCAAAAAAGACAAAGCTTGTGCCAGCCCCGGCTTTGCGCGGAGCCCAACCGGCTTGGCCAATGCCGCCGCGGCATTACCGGGACAGGTCGACTTGGTTAAGGAGCTGGAACCCCTCGCCAGCCAGTACCGACCCTCCGCACTCCGAATCATCCAGGTGCAGCGCCATTGCGGACCGGCCGTGGGGCCGGTAAAGCACAGGGTAACAAACCTGAATGTTGACTTCTGCCATCAGCAGGCTTTGCAGCATGCGTTTGAGGTCAACGGCCGTCTCCTTCATTTCCACAACCAGAACGTCGGAAATGCTGTAAGGAATCTCGTGCAGCTCAAACAGGCTTTCAACCGCTTCCGGGTCGCTTACGATTAGGCGCACCAGCGCTGAGTCGGTGGAATCCTGTGAATTCAGCGCGAGGACCTGAACCTCGTTTACGTTCAGCAGATTCACGACCTCGAGCAGGGCGCCTACTTTGTTCAGGAGAAAGACTGAAAACTGCTTAACCGGCAGGCCTGCGGTTTTCTCTCTAACGATAGGAACATCCGTCGGCATGAGGCCCGCCAAGAGACTTCATTTATAAGAGTAGATCAAGCAAAACGTGGCTGGTTGCACATCGTCATTCGAAATTTTGACATAGTACAACCCACTTGCGCTCGGGCTGAACCCTGCCGCAGCCCGGTTACCCTGGATGTACGGTTCGTACGCCACCGGTCTGCCTTGATCATCGAAAAGGGAGATTTTCAGGCTCTGGGAGGGACTGGTTGCGGCCGAGAACCAATAAGCGTTTCCGCTGTAAAGGTTGACCAGGACAACCTGCGCGTGGTCGCGCGTTACTTTGCCCACAAGGTTGCCGTCATGGATTTTGAAACCGTCGTTCTGGAACGCGCCAGCCAAATCGAGCACCTCGCTGCGGGCAGCCACTTGCTCGTTGCTGGCCGGCTCAGCCTGCGTGGCCATCGCAGTGAGCATTAACAGGCCGGACAGGGTCAAAGCGAAAACGGGTTTCATGGCACGTTGGCAATCTGCTGGGTAACCTCGGCCACCAGGCCGTTCAGGTTTCGTACTTCATCCGGGCCCGGCACGTGGTCCGCCGGAAAATTGACCAGCTTTTCAATGGCCTCAAGGTGATCGCTCACTTGGCCGACGATCTTATCCTGCCGGAGTTTGGGGTTCACATGATCCAGTTTTTCCCGCAGGTAGCTCACCAAAGCCGGTTGCCGCAACAGTTTCGCGTCATCAGCGTTGTAATTCTGCATCAGCAGACCGGTCACCACCTGGGTTCCCCGGATCCAGCCGCCCACGCTGACCAACGTGATCAGGTCGCCGTCACGGTTGTCCTCCAAGGCCTTTTTTACTTCGTTCTGCGTCGCTTCAAGTTCCTCATTTAGCTGCGCCCACGCGCCGTTTTCCGCAAAATGGGTAATGCTCTTGCCACGGGCCAGCACGCTGTCGGAAACGCTCAGTTTCTTGGACAGGGTAAACACGTCGCGCCCGATGTTTTTGACCTGCTGTCCATCCTGGGCTTCCACTGCAATGTAGCCGTCGGCGATAAGTGTTCCCAAATTAAGGGCCACCTGGGCGCGGCTCGTGGAACTGAAGGACATGGGTGGACGGTACTGCGAACTCCAGTTTGGTTTCCCGCCTTTATCGATGGCCGCAAAGACTTCCCCGGGGGTGGGCACCGTGAGCGCATCGAACGCGATGGCGGTCTTCAATTCGCCCGCGGTTAACGGTACAGCGCGAGCGGGCAAGGTCGGCGAGGCCTTCTCGGGTTGAGCAAAAGCGGGCATTGCCGCCATCCAGGCCACCGCAGGTAAGCCAAGCCACTTCCGCAAGTCAGGCATAAGGCCGACAGTGTAGCCGTTGCGTTTGCCCTGTCCAGCCTCGGATGGGGTTCAAAGGAAGCCTGCAAATCCCGCCAGCTTAACCGTAAACCGGTGCACCACGCCGCGCCCGGAAACCTGTTGCCGCCATCAGCGCTGCCGGTTCCAGGCGAGAGACGCCGCCACGCCGAGCACGGCGACCGGGAGCAACGCCAGCATGGCCAAAGCCAAAGGCCAGTGCAGCCGCTGCGTTACCCAAAGGCCGCCCAGAAGGGCAAGCAGCCCGAAGCTGAAAAAGATGACTTGCATGCCAGGGCCCGGCCGGGTTTGACGCAAGTGCCTAAGCACCAGCCGGGTGCGGACGCGCTGCTCCTGGGTACGACGGTCGAAGGAAGGTTTTTCCGGAGCTGGACAGGTATTCATGGTTGAGCTGAAAGAAGGCCGATCCCGTCTTGGGACGGTGCTGACCAGGGAACCGCCACGCGCGGCAGCGACCCGTAAAGGTAAGTTGAGCACACTTTGACCACCCATCTAACGATCTGAAGCACGGCTTTGGTTGCTATCGACGAACTTTCAACGCCCTTGAGCTGGCAGAACCAGGCCGCGGACACCCGCTGACGGGGTGAAAGGTAATTGACTTAGACAACCGGTCAACTAAAATGGCGCCGTGAAACCTGGACCCGGCACCAAACAACGTTTGCTCGCCGCCGCCGTTGACCTCATCTGGCAAAATAGCTACGCCTCCATCAGCGTCGATGACATTTGTTCCCGCGCCGCGGTGAACAAAGGAAGTTTTTATTACGCCTTCAAAACCAAGTCCGAGTTGGCCGTCGCTGCCTTTGACGCTTTTTGGAATGCCAAGCGACCCCTCTTGGACGAGATTTTTTCATCGCAAAACGATCCCCTTCAGCGCCTCGACAAATATTGTGACCTGGTCGTCAAAGGGCAGCTCGACAAGTACGCCGACACCGGCAGGATGCTGGGTTGCCCGTTCTGCGCCGTCGGGTGCGAGTTGAGCACTCGGGATGACCAGATCCGGGGCAAGGCGCAGGAAATTTCAAATGCGGGCATCCGCTACCTCGCCGGCGCGTTGCGAGACCTGGCGGGCGAGGGAAACCTTCCGCCGGGCACGCGGCCGGATGATTTGGCCCGAGCCATCTTTTGTTACATGACCGGCGTCCTGATGCAGGCACGAATCGAAAACAGCCCGGCCGCGGTAAAGGAGATTAAACCGGGGGTTTATCGACTCCTGGGTTTATCAGTTCCGGCCGTGGCAGGGTAGGGACCGGTCAAGGGCGTCCGGGAACGGGTAAGCACGCACGTCAACTTGACTGCATAGTCAACTTTGATGCGCGCTGCTCCAAGTAGCGGTTGCCCGCCTTATTCAGACAAATGCAGGGAGCCGCTAAATCTGCGGCGGCCCGTGCCGAATTTACCAAAGATCGCGCCGCGTTCGGGCGAGGCACCCTTATATGGACTCCCGCCCAACTCCCAACAGCGACCTGCCCGGCTCCGTCCCCCTCGACTTGGAAATCTTTAACGATGGGCAAATCCGCACGGTCCAGTCTGACCCCGAAGCCTTTGCCGACAATCAGGAACTGCGCGAACTGGCGGACGCCTCGCACGTGAACCAGTGGGTCGCTGGTTTGGGGCAACGCGTGCGTTTTTACGTCCGGAGCGCCCGCCACTCCGGAAAAACGTTGTCTTTCAATTGGATTCGCTGGAGTTGCGTGCCCCCCCGGCAGCATGAAATCACCGTCAGGCCGAATCGTGGTGAGGACACGGCGAGCATTCGCTGGGGGCCGGCACAGGAGGTACGTCAGCGGCCGGCCCGGGATTCCTGGAGGGACCAAGCCCTTGAGCAAGTGGCGGACGCTGTGGTCGTTGTAGAGGCTGAACAAACCACTCGTGGCGAACCGCGCATCATTTACGTCAACCAAAGTTTCACGGTTCTCTCCGGATTTACCCCGGAGGATGTCCTTGGGCGCAGCCCGAATTTTCTGCTTGGGAACGAAGCCTTGGGGGACCTTACCGGGCCGCGTGCACTGATCGCCCAGACGGCTTGTGTCGAACAAAGCCTCTGCCGGAAAGACGGTTCCAAATACTGGGTCGAACTTGATGTTAAACCGATGACGGACGAGGCCGGCTGGCTCGTGCAGTGGATCCTGGTCTTGCGTGAGCTCAAGACGCGGAAACCGGAAAAAGCCGTTCCGGGCATCCTTGAAAAAGGCATTGACACGGCGTTGACCGGCATGGTGATCCTGGACGGGGCAGGAGCGGGGGCGCATTTCGTCTACGTCAACCAGGCATTTTGCCGCACCACCGGGTACGACGCTACGGAACTGGTGGGCCATGCCTCCCCTCCGCTCTGTTTCACGCCCATCGATGAGCGGGGTTGGTTCCGCGCCGCCGGCATCGACTTTGAGCAAACCTTGCGCTGGGCGCGCAAGGATGGGTCGGAAGCGTTCCTTCGCTGGCACGCCCTTTCTCCCGTTCAGAGTGGAACCCGGCAACTTCTTTTTGCGTTGGTCGAAGACATTACAGCCGAGTGGACCAACACCGAAAAACACATCCGAGAATCGCGACGTGAATGCATCGGCTTGTTGACGGCTGGTGCCGCTCATGACCTCAATAACATCCTGACGTCCATTTGCGCTAACGCGCTGCTCGCCCAAGGTCAATCCGGTTGTGACCCCGATGCAGTCGAGCTTTGCCTTCACGAGATCGAGCAAGCCGTGGAATCAGCTTCCCACCTGACGCGGCAACTCCTGAAATTCACTCGCACCGAAACGGCCATCGAGGTGGCCGTGGCTTTGCCGAAGTTGCTTCGCGAAAGCGTGAAATTCAGCCTCATGGGGTCGCTTGTGCGGCCGAGCTTTGAACTCGACGAAGCGTGCCCGCCCGTTCTGGCTGATGACACCAGCCTGCGCCAGGCGATCAGCAACGTCGTGATCAACGCGTGCGAAGCGATGCCGGCCGGCGGCACGTGCACCGTCACGCTCAGCCAAGCCATTCTTACCCCGGGAGCGTTCCCCTCGCTGCTGCCCGGGAACTACGCCCAGATTGTGATCACCGACACTGGTTGCGGCATCCGGCCGGAGGATCTGTTGCGTGTTTTCGACCCGCACTTCAGCACGAAGGAGAATGGGAACGGACTTGGCTTAACGGTGGCGCGCAAGATTGTGGAGCGGCTTGGAGGCTACCTGGAACTGCGGTCCGTCCCGTTTCAAGGCACCACGGCGACAATTTGCCTTCCGGTGTACGCGGGCGGCTTTGAGGAAACCCCGTCCGTAGACAATGAGGTGATCCACGGTTCCGGAAAGATCCTCCTGGTTGAGGATGACGCCCGGATGCGGGAAGGGTTGGAACGGTCCGTTCGCAACCTCGGTTATGATCCATGGCTCGCGGAAGACGGGGCAGAAGCGTTAGAACTTTACCGCTCTGCCCGGGACAGTGGTGCCAACTTCGACTTGGTGGTGCTCGATCTTACGGTCCCAGGCGGCTTGGGGGCCAAAGCCACCCTGCCCAAGCTGCGCGAACTCGATCCTCACGTAAGGGTCGTCGTCGCAAGCGGGTACAATGAGGCAGACGTGCTGTCGAGCGTGTCCGAGATGGGTTTTGATGCGCTTCTGCGAAAACCGCACACCTTGTCCGAGTTGTCCCATGTGCTGGCCTCGGCCCTGGCGGTAACGGCGTAAGGTCTGGCCTGCGAAATATTGCGCTTAAAGGCGCCAAGGGCCTAAAGAAGTTGGGAGGCAGGCCGAAGTCATACACAGGAACTCTCTTGTGGATGCGAAACGGATGACATTCGCGGCGACGTTGGCGGTTTTCGGTCTGGCGTTTGCGGCCACTGGTTGGGGCGCCGGCGCTTCCAAACCGACTTTCACCCTGACCTCCGGTCAAGGGGAGGGGACGGGAGAGCATTTATCCCGATCGGTCCCGGGGTCCGGTCCCGCGCTGGTCCGGCTTTACCGGGTGGAACGCGAAACCGAGTTGACCGATGCCAAGGTTGCCCATTCCGATTCTGCGGCGTTCTTGTTCGCCCTGTCGGTGGACGGCGATTCCGTTCAATTGCATCATCAAGGGAATGTGACCAAGTACACCATCGTCGGGAAGCGGACGGTTTACCAGCCTTCCGATGAAGCGGGCGAGATGCAACTGAGCGCGCCGGCCCTGGTTGCGGTTCGTTTCGACCAGGGACGCATCGAGCTTCTTACGGTTACGCCAAAGCAACTGACCGTGCTGCGATCATTGGAAGCGATCGAGGGCTACGTGCTGACCACGGCGCGCTTTATCGGTGAGCAACGTTTGCCGGCGGGATCTTCCACTGCGGCAGTGCTTCCGGCGCAAGACCCCGATTCACCATGAGATCACGTTTCTTCTCTCGCGCGACGCGCGTTGCAATCGCCGGATTGGCGGTTTGTGCGGCGGTCTCCTTCACGTCTGGTGAGTCCGCCGACCCTGCCCTCCGCCCGTCCAAGCCGGCCAATGCACCGAGGCCAGCGGAAGCCCTGCTTCAGCAGGCATTGGCCAACGCAAGGGCGGTAGACGCTGCTCGGCAACCGTTGGAGCGCGCGGACGTCCGCAGCAGCACGCCGCCTTATGACCCGGGTGGACGCAAGTCCGCGTTATTGCCAGACCCGGAAGGCTTTCCCGGAGGCCCTCGGGCCGAGCCCACCCAAACGCCGGAAACGCTCGCGGCCCCGCGGCGGCCCACGGCTCGACCGGTTGCCGCCAGCGCCCCGGTTCAGGTTCAAGACCCTCGAATGGCGGTGGCGGGTGAAATCCCCGATCCGTCTGCCTATGAACCCACTGCGCTCACCGTCAGTCGCGTTTTTGTCACCCCGGGAACGGATGAGGGGGAAGCCCGCAAGGTGGCCATGAGCGTGCCGGTTTACTATGAGACCCGTTTGCTTGGGATGGAAAAGGATAAGCAACGCGCGGCGGCCCGCCTTCTTGAAAAGCTGGCTGACTTCCAGAAACGGGTGGTGGCCATGCAAAAGGAAGGCGCCGTTCTGCTGACGGAATGGAACGAAATTGTGGATGCGAGCGTGCCGAAAGCGCTGTTGTTGGCCGACAGCCCGACTCTGGTGCAGAACCAAGGGGCGGACAAGGTCAACCGGCCGGACGAGCCGCCAGGATTTGAAGCAGGCAAAGGCGCTTTGGTGCAATTGAAAGCGACGGAATCGGGTAAATGAAAAGGCATGCCATCCGTGGATTGATGCTGGCCGGCGGGTTGCGTGCGGTCGGGCTGGTTTCGGCAGGTGATACGCCGGCGGTCACCGCGGTTCCGGCAAACGGCCCCATTTCGGTTTCCGCATCCGCTGGCACCCCGGTACCGGTCGTCGAGCGGTCGAACCCGAAAGTGGTGGGCATGGTTCCCGCCGGTTGGAAGATTGTTCCCCTGGATGAAGCGAAGTTGGAAAGTGAGCCCGTTGAGGTCAGGCCGGGTGTGTTCCAGACCATCCAGGTAAACCCGTACAAGCTGGTACCGGACCAGCCGCGGACAGCGGTTAAAGATCCCGGGTACACGCCTTCGCTCCGTAACGCCCAAAGCAGCACGATCGGGGCGATGTTGACGCGCTACCATGACGCGTCGACCGAGCTTGCCGAAAAGCTGGAAGCGGCGATCCGGACGTTGCAGAGCGCGCTGGCAAAACCAGCTCCGGTTCCCAGCCGTCGCGCCCCATGACCACGCGCCGGGCGGCAGTAAAGCGCGCCCCGGAACGGGCCGGTTGGGTGATAATGATGCTGGCGGGCTTCAGCTGCGGCGGGTGCAAACCTGTACCCCCGGCCGGCGCAACGTTTGCCGGGCCAGCCCCTCCGGGGTCGTCGAGCCAGGCAAACCTGGAAGCCATCGTTGACCCAATCCGCGAAGAAAATGAGCAGCTTCGTCAAGCCCTCGAGCTCGCCTTAACCGCCCAGCAAAACCTCACCGGGCAGGTACGCCGGGACCATGAGATCCTGGCCTCAATGGGCGAAGACATCGGGTTGCTTCGGGAACGTCTCCGCGACCTGGAACTGGCCCACGACCGCCAGCCGGTTGCCGCCCCGGCGCCAAGGATGGTGCAACAACGCCCGCCGCCATGAGGCCTTCGGCCGCGGTCCTGCTTGGCTGGATCGCGTTACTCGCAGCAGGGCGCGTCGGCGGACAGGTAATCCGGCCTCCGTTCGGACTGGAATGGGGTGCATCGCCGCAGCAAGTATTGGATTCCGCCAGGCAGAGCGGGGTGAAAGTGCTGGAGCACGAGGAAACCCCCGGCCACACCACGTTCGAGGTCAGCATCAGCCAACAGCCCTTCAATCGCGTTGATTTCGGGTTCCAGGCAGGACACCTCATCCAAATTGTGGTCCGGTACCCAACGTCCGGGAACGAAGGCCCCGGATTGGTTGGCTCACTTCGGGCCGAATTCCAACAGGGTTTGGGCGTCGGCGAACTGCTTGAGACGGGCCGCCAGCAGAACGCGGATGGCAACGAGGAAACCCGTCGCGTGTTCCGATGGCAAAAAGAAGGCTGCGCCCTCTGGCTCATTCTTCTGGAAGTGCGCTCAGAGGGCCGTGGCCGCGCCAGTGAGGTCACCGCCGTTTACGCAAACCTTGGGTTGAGCCGCCGGCTCGAGATTGATGCCGCGGGCCGTTGACTGCCGGAAGCGTCAGGTGGCCGAAGCTAACGGCGTGAGAAATTCCACGAGGCGTCGCTCGAACCAGGGCCTCAGGCCGCGGGCAAGGTCAATAAATCCCACGTGGCCTCCGGAAGCAGGCACTTCCAGATACAGGTGCGGGTTCCGTTCGGCTTCGACGACGGGAAAGCATTCCTCGCTGAGGAAAGGATCGTTCCGAGCGTTCACCAGCAGGGTCGGCACCGTGATGCCGTTCAGGTACTGCCGCGAACTTGCCTGCTGCCAATAGTCGGCGGCATCCCGAAACCCATTGATGGGCGCCGTGTAACGGTCGTCAAAGGCACGGAACGTGCGCATCGCCCGGCTTACCTCCAATTGCCCGGGAAACCGTTGGGCTTTTTTAAGAACGCTCTTGGCCAGGCGTTTCATCAAGTGCCGCACGTAAATACGATTGGCCCAGCGTTGGTCGAGCGCTTGCGCGCTCCCGGCCAAGTCGATCGGTACCGAAATGGCCGCCCCCCCAATCACTGCCGGGTGCGGCCGGGCTTCGCCAAGGTACTTGAGCGTGACATTCCCGCCAAGGCTGAACCCAACCAGGGCGATCCGCGAGTGACTGGCGGCCGCACATCGAATCACCGCTCCAAGGTCGCCGGTCTCACCGCTGTGGTAAGATCGCAGGAGCCGGTTCGGCTCCTTGCCGCATCCCCTTAAGTTCCAGGCGAGTACGTCCCAGCCCGCGGATCGCAGCGCTTCCGCCGTGCCACGAATGCAGCCGTCCTCGGAACACCCTTCCAGACCGTGCGACAGAATCGCCAGCCGGTCGTGGCCGTTTCGCGCCCAGTCTAGGTCGAGAAAATCGCCGTCGTCCAATTCCAGGCGTTCGCGTTCAACACCAAGGCAGTGGCGTCGCCGGAGAATGGCGGGCAGAATGGTTTGAACGTGCCCGTTGGCCAGCAAGGCCGGCGGGTGGAAAGAAGACGGAAGCAGGGGCATCGAGTGGCAGGCGCAAGGGCGTGTTTCCCGCTCGGCAGGAACGGTGCCCGACCTTACCAGAGGCCGGGGCACCGCCACGCATCGGTTGAAAAAAGAACCTGAGTCCTTCCCCGTGGACCGGCGTTCCCCGGGACGGGTTGAAGTTTCGCCCGGGCTAAGCCGCGCCGGCGACGTGACCAACCGCCAACAAGCAACGTTTGACGGCCAGAAAACCGCCCGCGGTCACGACCCCAATGATCAGAAGCGCCGCCACAGACGGTTCAGGCACCGCGGCGGCCGCCGAGATGTGCGACGTCCCTAAAGGTGAGTACCCGGTGGTCCCCCATTCAAACCCGGCGACAAGGGGAGTGAATTCGGCAGCGACCAACGTCGGCTGGCCGATGGAACCCTGGAACAGGGGATTCGGTTGCCGCGCGTCAAACGTGAAGCCGGCGTTTGCCGTCCCCGGCAAGGTCAGGGAGAGGGTCGGGCTCAATGTTTGCAGACCGTGACCAATCAAGCCGTACGCCGCCACGTTGTTAAACACCAGGGTGCCGTTAAGCCAATAGGAAAAGTCTTTCGGGACGATGTCAAAAGCTTCAGTAAAGGGATTGGCTGGCTGCTGGGCGAGGAGGCTGAAAGTAGCCTTGAAAGTTGCGTCCGCCGCGGACACCTGGGTGAGCGGCGCGGTGTCTCCGAACGTGCCGGTGACGGTGTAATCCATGCTTTGGGCCTGGACCGATCCGATGGCCAATGCGCCAACGGTAAAGAGAAGGTGAAAAAGGGATGATTTCTTCATGGCACGTACTGATCGCATGGAACGTCCCTGCTATTAGAAACAGATATGCCAATACTTATAGCAGCCTATGGTTTCTCGAGAACTGCTTTTGGCAGGGTGCTCGCCTCGCGTCGGGGTCGGGTGAACAGGCGGCGGGTCGATGGGAGGCCGATACCGGGGATAAAACCGGCGGTAGTCCGGACAGAAAAACCTAGACTGGATGCTAAGTTATATGAAAAATATTAAAAAACATTGCATCCAGGATTCGTTTCCATTTCACTTGGCCCAGTGAGGGGCAGTCCCGGGTTGACCGAGCCTTAACCCTGGGACATTCAGCAGCCTCGGAAAACAGGCACGTGGTCAAGATTGATGGCGACGAAACTGAATCAACCGATGATCATCGAACCAAGGCACGGCGGCAGGGGTGGATCCTGGCGGCGGGAAAGCCGGCGTCTTGGCTCTTTTCTGGGTTGGTTGTGCGCCGGGGACGCAGACGGCTTCAGAACGGAAGCTCGTCTTTTCGCCACTTTGCTTCCGAATGGGCTGCAGGAATCTTCGGCGGAAGCCGTTGGGCAAGCCGCCACCCTGGCGGTCCTCAGGCACGGAGCAAGCAGGGGGGTAGTTGTGCGTTTTGTCCTCTCTGCACTGCCGGCCGAAGACCCGGTCAGGGCTTTGGCCGTGATGGAATCCCTTACGACGATCACGCCGGCCAAAGAAGTCCCGGCTTTGGTGCGGGTGGCCGTCATGACCCGGCCAAAGCTGGCCCTCCCGATCGTGTGCGCCGCCATGGCCAAGGTGCCGGGTGAAGCACGCTGCATCTGGGGTGCAGCCGAATCTGTGGTCGTTGACTTGGCTTGGCCGGAACCGCAAGCGAGAAACCAGCGAAGTCCATGCTTTCCTACCGCGTCAGGGGGCTAAACCACGTTTACTATTGTTTCCTGGCAGGGGCGTTGACCCTTTTCTTCTGGATCTACCTTTTCTGCCTTCGAGGCGTCCGGTTCCCAAGCGGCGGGTTCAACTTCGGCCAGTACGTCATTTACAATGCAGTGGCGTTGGTGGCGCTGGCAGGAGCGGCTGTGCGTGCGAGCTACCACATCGGCCACGTTTTGAGTTGCGACGCCCGGAGCAACCATGGCGCCGCGCTGGTGAATTGTACGGCCGTAGGCTCAGGCATCCTGCTGCTCATGGCAGCAACGAAGGATGTCGCCATCTCCAGGGCGTTCCTTTTCAGTTTTCTGCCCCTCTTGTACGTCGTCTTTTTTTTCTGTCACCGATTTATCCCGGGTTTCCTGCATCGACGATTTTTTCGGAAGCACTACCGTCAACGGGCTTTGTTGGTCGGATCTTTGGACAAAGTGGAGCGGCTTGATGGTTGGCGCGCTCAGATGGCCGCTTTCGGGGTGGAGTTCACCTGCTTTCTCCAAGGCTTTGGCGAGGTGATTTCGACCGTGCCGGACACCTTTGTGCTTCTGGAGCGCGTGATCCGGCGTGAGCGCATTGGACAGGTGGTGTTATTGGGTTTGCCGGATCGCCGGGAGGTTGTCCTGGGGCTGATGGCTTTGTGCAACCGCCTGGGTTTGCGGCTGTTGGTGGTCAATGGCCTGGGTGAATTTTTCGAACGCCCGGTCACGCAGTCGCGCCTCTGCGGCGTCGACGTGATCGATGTCATGAAAGAGCCGCTTGAAGATCCTTTCAACCGTCTCATCAAGCGTGGCTTAGACCTTGCGCTGGCCACTCTGGTAGTCGGTTTGCTCCTGCCGCCCTTGATCGCCGTCGTGTGGCTGGCGCAACGCCTGCAATCGCCTGGTCCGCTCTTTTACCGTCAGACCCGGTCGGGACACGACAACCATCCATTCCGCATCGTAAAGTTCCGGAGCATGCATTCGGTCAGGCGTGCTCACGCGCGCCAAGCGGGTTTGCGAGATTCGCGGGTTTTTTCTTTTGGGCGGTTTTTGCGTCAAACAAGCCTGGACGAGATTCCGCAGTTTCTGAACGTTCTACGGGGAGAAATGAGCGTGGTGGGCCCCCGGCCACACATGATCATCCACAACCGGAGGTTTTGCCGGGCCATTGAGTCCTATCACGTGCGCGCTTTTGTGAAACCGGGCATCACCGGTTGTGCCCAGGTGCGGGGCTGCCGTGGAGAGGCCAAGACCGATGCAGACATCGAGACCCGGGTGCGGTTCGACCTCGATTACATCGAGCGCTGGTCGATCTGGCGCGATTTCGCCATCATCCTCGAGACTGCCCGCCAGGTGCTCTTTCCGCCTAAGACAGCCTGCTGACCCGCAGGGAGGGCTTGCCTGCCGAGACAAAACCCCTGCGCCGGAGAGGCACTTGCCTCAGCCGTCGTTCCGGTTCAGCCGGATCGCCTCCAGGTCGGCCCGGCGGTCGCGATCGTCTTCCAAAAGGCAGGTGGTCCCTTCCAAAACCGCCTCTGCTTTCCGGACCGACCGCCAAAGGATGATGACGGTAGGCAGCCCAGCGCCCAAGGTGAAAAAGCCGAGGTCGCGCGCAACGAAATAGTGGGCAGGCGCGAGGGCCCGCTGGGTAATCAGCAGGCCGCACATTGCCCCGGAGCCTTTCAGCACCGTGGCGGCAGTCACCACCAGCGAAATGTGCCGTCGAGCCCGCTGGGTTTGCTGACGGAGTTGCCGGGCCAACCTTGCAGGGGCATGGGGGACACCGGCAAGCTGTTCAGTGCGCTGGTTGAACTGCGTCAGGTAAAAATCCAAGACCGAGAAAAGCACATTCCCACCCATGATGAGCAACCCGGAAAACTGAAAATCGGCCGCGGTCGGCGAGGACGGCAGGCCGACGAAGGAACGCCCCAGTTGCATGCACAACCATCCGGCGACCACCGTAATGATCGCGCGGACCAGCCAAGTCATGCCTTGATCATATCCGTTTCCAAAAGGGTTTCCAACCAGTCCTGCATCTTGGCGAATACAGCAGTCGCGTCGGGCAGGCCGCCATCGGCCGGAACGCGAAAACTTTGTCTGATCTGCAGTTGTTCCCGACCTACCCGGCCCAGGCTCGGAACGTCGATTTCGATGGCAACCGCTTCGTCTTCCAAATGGCTGAACAGCGCAGCCAGTTCATCAAGCGTCCGGCTTCCTTTCGAGCCTCGCCCCTTGTGCCGGACCTGAAAGACGAGTTCCACGTCGGGTCCCGGCAGGAGTTGATCCAGGCAAAAGCCTTCGCTGGAGGCCGCGTCAAGGACCTCAAGCACGCGGCACAGGATGTCCCAACCCTTGCCGGAGCCGTTGCAGGTGCCTGCAACGGGAAGTTCTCTCCACGGCAACTCCAAGACTGCACTGACCGGAGTCTTCAAGGTGATGCTTTTTACTCCCCGCCAGCCGCCGGCTCCAAGCGCGGCTGGTGGCACGTCAAAGATCGCCAAGGGTCCGAACTTGGCGAGCCGCGCCTTTCGGAGCAGCCAGTTCAGGTGTTCCTCGAATTGCAAGGCTTTGAAGGAGGCCGATTGCACCAGAACCACGTGGTTGCCCCGCAACCCGAAAAACAGGGTGCCTTCCACAAACTCGTTCCGGCGGCCCTTGCCATCTTCCGGAGGCGCAATCTGGTGCACCGATACCTCGTGCAAGGTGTCATCGACGGCCACCATCGCCTGGTGATTGCCCTGGGTGTACACGACCGCCGTTCCGCACACCAATCCACCGGTTGCCTGCGTTAAGGTGATAAACCGCGTTTGGGCCGTGCGTTCAACGTATTCTTTACGTTCACCAATTTGGACCTCTTCCCGCATGGCCTGCTCCAGCAACTCTTGCGCGGAAGCCAACCCGGGAAGCCGGACTGTTTTGTAATGAAACGTTCGGTATCGCGATTCCACCATAGGTAATAAAAACCGAGTCTTTGCAGCATAAACCCGGTACCGTATACGTGTTCAAATGTACACATAAAAAGCCGCTCGCCAACGCCTCTTACCCCCAGTTACGACCATCCCCGGCGCTTTCCCGCAGCGCCTCGGCGGGCCTCAGTCCCTGGGAACCGCGCTCAGGACCTCAGGCTCATGATCGACGGGAAATCCCATGGAGCGGGCCAGAAAGCAAAGCTCATGGGCGCGATCATGGGCGAGTTCCGCTTTCTGAAGGTCGTCTCCGGGCGCTACGACCATCCGGGGGTGCAGCATCACCTGAGTGAACCGGCCTCCGCCGTCCGCCGTCTCCATCATGGTTCCCACCGGGGTGTCTTCGTAAGCGAGGACACGAACGCCAGCTTCTGCACAGAGGTGAAGCACCCAAAGCATGTGACACGTGGAGAGTGCATTCACCAAGAGCTCTTCCGGATTGTAGCGCGCGGGATCCCCACGAAAGGCCGGATCCGAGGAACCGAGAATCCGGTGTCGTTTTTCAAGACCACCAATCTCGTGGTCTCGACTGTAGACCGTGTAGCCGGCCGTACCTTGACCGAGGTTGCCGGTCCAAACCACTTTCCCCTCATACCGGTGGATCTTGTGACGCATGCCTTAAAACGGGCGTAATGTATGGTTTCAGAGTTTAAACGTCAAAATTCGGCCGCGGCGCAAAATTTAGGTGCCCGTTTCGGTGGAAACAGGTATGTCTTTCGCAACTATGTTAAGGTACGCGCTGATTTTTTTGGTGGTCGCCATCATCGCCGAGTTGTTTGGATTCAGCGGGATTGCGGGTGAAGCGAGTTGGATCGCGCATGTTCTTCTCGTGATCGCGATTATCTTCCTGATTATTTCCTTTATCTCGGGGAGGGGAGGAAGGGGGCCCGTGGTTTAGGGCACCTGCGGTTGCAGGACGGCCGTGGTGATCCTGCTTTATGGTTGAACAAGGCGAATTTGGTTTTCAAGCCGGGGTCGGTGGTCTGCTGCACCCGGCCTAACCGGATATAAGGGAAGGGAAGGCAGCGCTTTGCACCGCGCTGCTTTCGTCTTGCATCAACCTGGACAGGGCCGTTGGCAGGCCTACCAGGGAGGTGATCACCGCATCGGGTTCAGCCAGTTGTTCCAGGGTTGGTGCCGGTGGAGCATCGCCGCGCAGGAGCCAGACGGCCCGCATCCCGAGCCGTTGAGCCGGCCGGATGTCGCTCTCCAACCGGTTCCCGACGTGCACGGCCCGGTGTGCTGGCACCCTGGCCTGGTTCAGGGCATGGCGAAAGATTTCTTCGGACGGTTTTTCCACCCCGACAAAATCGGCGAGGGCAACGGCGCTGAAGAGTTCATACAAGCCATCCCGGCGCAACGCTTTCAACGCTGCCTGACCCGAATTGGCCACCAGCCCTAGTTTGAATTTTGCGCTCATCGCTTTCAACGCCGGTTTCACGTCCGGGTAAAGTGCGGAGGCAGGGTACTCCCAATAGTTGCGGGCGAGGGCGGTCAACCTTTCGCGATCTCCATGCGGCACGAAATGGTTTGCGATCGCCGTACGCAACGATCCCGACGCCCGCATTCGCTCAGCGTCGTACACCGCCCAGAATTCATCCTCGCGGACGCTCGGGTTGATTTCATGAACCGCACGAAGCAGGGCCCGGGTGTACGTTGCGTCGTCGTAGATGGTGCCTCCAAGGTCGAAGAGGACCAGGTCGACTCCATCCTGGTCGGCCAGGTTGGCCATTGTGGGTGAATGCCCGACGAGGCAGGCAGAGGCGCCAAAGGCAGCGCCGCCAAGGCCACCCCACCTGATTGCGGGCGCGTCCACCTCGGCCGGCAAGGTGAGTAACAACGCAAGGAATGCGCTGATCGCATAGAGCACGGCGAAAATCCACATTACCCCTTTAACTCCGAGTGGACCGATGCAGGTCGCCACAATGGCCGGACCGAGCCATGCGCTGGCGCCCGCCCCGAGATTCAGCATCGAGATGGCCGCCCCTTTGTTTTCCGGTGCCAAGCACGGCATGATGGCGGAAAGCGGGACGTATCCGGCAAGGGTCAGGCCGTACAGGCTGGCCACGATGACCGCCAACCCAAAGTTCCCCCGGTGGGCGTCAGGAACATAGTACAAGAGCAGCGTCGTAATCGCACAGCCGATCCCGCCTACGTAGGCCACAGTTTGCCGCCAGCCAAGTCTGTCGCCGACAATGCCGGCCAGCAAGTTGCCGATGATGTTGCTCAAAAACATGTAGCTCAGCAGCTGCAACCACTGGCTCAGGCGCAACCCGACAACCTGGGTAAAAAAGCTGGGCAGGAACACCAGGAACCCGAATTGCGGGGCACTGTTGATCATGCGCACGATGCACCCGATGGCCGTCTTCGGTTTAGTCCAGGCGATGCTGATGCTGGAGAAGAGAGATCCGGGAAATTTTCCATCCGGCGCAGCCACCAACGGGCGTTTTGCCATTTCCGGCAGCCCGGCAAGGGCAACCAAACCGCCGGCAATCACCAGTGCGAGCGAACCCCAAAGCGTGGCGTACTGCCCTACGGAAGGGATAAGCAAGCTGGCCAACGCAGAGCCGAGGGTCGGGAGTCCTGCGCTGAAAGCGAACCAGAACCATCCTACCGCCTGGCCAAGTTGTCTCGGAGGAGTCGCGTTCGTGATGAGCACCAGGAACCCGTACGCAAACAAAGGGTAGCCGAACCCCCGCAGGCCGTAGCTCGTGAGGATGGCGGCAAAGTCTTGCCTCGGCAGTGCAAAGCCCAGGAATAACGTCTCGAAGACGGTCCAGATCAAAAGTCCGATCCACATCACGAGACGCGGGCCCCAGGCGTCGGCCAGCACTCCGGAAAACCTCGCGGCCACCGTGGCCGCCGCCCCGTAAAGTGTAAACATCAGCGCGATTTTTTCCTGGGAGAACCCTCCGCCGGCCAGAAAAGGGGCCAGGTAGCCGGATTCCACGCCGTCACCCATCATGAACACCAACAGCCCGACGTAGCCCGGCGCGAGTGAGCGCGGAATGCCGAGCCGGGTTAGCAGGGGAACCCGTTGCCTGGAACTGGGAAAGGCCTGAACCGCCGAATCCACGCCGGCCACCATAGCCTCCTCTGAGCCGTTGCGCTCGCAAAAAGGCGCGCGGAACCGCACCTTCTTAAGACCGGAACCTGCTTTCGTGCCCGTCTTCTTTTCGCCTTTCCAAACAATCTCTGTTTTTCTAAAGACGGCGATTCTGTTTCCTGGCATGATCGCTCAGGTTGGGCGGGTGAGCAGGCGCGGTTTGAACCGCAACGCGAGCTGGCCAACCGCTGCGACCGGTTAAGGTTTACCTAAGATTTCCCCCATGGCTTTTCCCGTCGACCCCCCTCGTCGTGATCCGGCGCACCGCTCGGCGGCCACGGCCTCGTCTCCGGCCCGTCCGGACGACTTGCCCGATTTGTCCGAGGCACGTCAGGTTGAGCAGCTTGCAGGCACCAAGCCCCCTGCCCGGCGGCGTGTGCGGGCCTTTTCGCCTTCCGGCCAGTTGACGGCCTGCCTGCTGTTCCTGCCGCCCGCCCTGGTGGTGTTCACGATGTTCGTCACCCTGCCGGTGTTGGAGGCGGCCTATTACAGCTTTTTCAATTGGAACGGGTATGGTGCACCGTCCCGATGGGTCAACCTGGACAACTTTGTGCGGCTCTGGCATGACCCGATTTTCCACCATTCCCTGCTAAACAACCTCTGGGTGGTGGTCGTGTCAGCCGCCGTCCAGGTGCCTTTGGCGCTGGGGCTGGCGCTCCTTATCTCGGACAAACGCAGGTCCAGCGTGATGTTTCGGGCCATTTTCTTTTTGCCTTACATCCTGGGCGAGGTGGTCGCGGGCCTTATCTGGCGGTACATGTACGACGGCAACTACGGGGTGGTCGCCGTGGTGTTTCGCTGGTTCGGCCAGGAAGCGCCCCAGGTGCTCGCCACGGAAGGTTGGGCGGAGGCGGCCCTGCTTTTGGTGGTCGTCTGGAAATACTTCGGGTTCCACATGGCTTTGTTCATCGCCGGACGCCAGGGCGTGCCGGACGATGTGATTGAGTCCGCCCAGATTGACGGGGCCAGCCGCTGGCAGACAACCCTCCGCATTGTGCTGCCGTTGATGCGCCCGGTCGTGGTGCTTTCCTTGTTTTTCAGCCTGCTTGGTTCGCTGCAGTTTTTCGACATGATCATCCCCCTCACGGGCGGGGGACCGTCGAACTCCACCCACTCGGCCGTCTCGTACCTGTACACCTTTGGGATCCAACGCATGCGCGTGGGCTTTGGCAGCGCCGTCGGCGTGACCCTTTTTGTCATCTGCGTGTTGGTGATGATGTTCTACAAACAACTTTTTATGCGCGAGAAGGGCAGGAGGTAAGCACCATGACGACGATCCGCTCCGGCCTGTTCGGGTACTACCGCTGGTTGACCTTGTTCCTTGCCGCCGGACTGTGCCTGCTACCCCTTTGGGCCACGGTCATCGGAGGCTTCAAAAGCACGGGTGACTTGCGCACCAACGCTTTCGGCCTGCCCCGGGTGTGGGTGACGGAAAATTATGTGTCGATCGCCAGCAGCCCGCGGTTCTGGCAGATGCTGGGCAACTCCGCCTTCATCGCCTTTTTTACCGTGACGTTGACGCTGCTGGTAAGTTCCATGGCCGCCTTCGTGCTGGCGCACCTCCGGTTTGCGGGTAAAAAGTGGATCGCCAACTACCTCGCCCTTGGACTCACCTTCCCGTTCGCCACGGCGGTCCTGCCGGTCTTCATCCGGGTGCGTGACATGGGGCTTTTGGATACGTACTGGGGGGTTATCCTGCCGCAGGTCGCTTTCAATCTCGGTTTTGCGGTGGTTTTGTTGCAGGGGTTTTTCGCCGAACTGCCAAAGGAACTTTTTGAGGCCGCCTTCATGGACGGCTGCAGTTACCCGCGGATTTTCTGGCAGATCACGCTGCCGTTGTCGCGCCCGATTCTCGCCACGGTGGGTGTCCTGGCGTTGGTAGGCAGTTGGAACGGATTTCTGTTGCCGCTCGTGATGATCAACCGCGACGCGTTGTACCCCTGGCCGCTCGGCATCATGCAGTACCAAGGGCAGTACGGAACCGATTGGGGCAAAGTATTGGCTTACGTGAGCCTGACGCTCGCGCCGGCGGTGGGCTTCTACCTTCTCGCCCAAAAACACATCATCGCCGGCCTGACCTCGGGCGCCGTGAAGGGATAAAGCACTTAGGGATGAAGCAAGTTGAAGTGTTTGGGTGTGCCATCCTGAGCCCCGCGGCGGCAAGCGCCCGCTGAAAGGGATTTCTATCCACGGAGAGCTTGTATGAAAAAAGCATTAATCGTGTGGGGAGGCTGGGCGGGTCACCAACCGCAACAATGTGCCGACGTTGTCGCCAACTTGCTCGAGGCGGAACAGTTCGCGGTGGAAGTATCGGGTTCCACGGAAGCATTCGCCGATCCGAAGCTGGGGCGCTTCGATCTCATCGTGCCCATCATCTCCATGGGGAAAATCGACCCCGGGGCTTGCCGCAATCTCGTGGACACCGTGACCGCGGGGACCGGGTTGGCCGGCTTTCATGGGGGTATGGGGGACAGTTTTCGTGCCGAGCCCGCCTACCAGTTTATGGTTGGGGGCCAGTGGGTTGCCCACCCGGGTGACATCATCTCCTACCGCGTCAACATCCGCCGGCGCGACGACCCAATCACGCATGGACTCGACGATTTTGATTACCGTTCAGAGCAGTATTACCTGCACGTCGACCCAGGAAACGAGGTGCTGGCGACCACCACGTTCGGGGGTGAGCATTGCCCCTGGATTCAAGGCGTGGTCATGCCCGTCGCCTGGAAACGGCGCCACGGCGCGGCTAAGGTTTTCTACTGTTCGCTGGGTCACGTGGCGGCAGAGTTTCAGGTGCTGCCAATGCAAACGTTGATCCTGCGCGGATTGCTCTGGGCGGCGCGGGACGCTGCCTGAGCTTCGCGGCCGTCGAATCGAGCCAATGGCGGTGGCTGGCCTAGCCCCCGCCATTGCCCAAGTCTTCAAAGGCAGCGATTTTTCGCCGTCTCAGTCGGGCCAAGCCTGGTCCGTTAGAAACCGGTGGTGGTTAACCAGCCGGCAAACGGATTTGTGCCTCCCGCGTCCGTCAGCCCCGTCAGGATGGTTATCGCGGCCAGCCGGTGCGCATAGGTGGTGGGATGAAAACCGTCCCAGAAAACGTAGAGGTCCGGCGAAGGGAGAACTTGTCCCGTGTTTGGGTTAAAGGCAGAACCCGTTGAATTCGCAAACCCGAAAGCAGCGGGATTGTAGACCAGTTCGTTAAAGAGCAGGTTAACGTCGACCAGGGCAATGTTCGTGCCGAGAACCAAACCCAGGTAGGGTAGGTTATTCTGCAGGCCAACGTCGACCGTGGTCACAAATTGTTTGGCCGCCGCAATCGTGGCACCTCCGGCTGCACGCACGTCCGGGGTCAGCGAGATGTCCGGCACGTTTACCACAATGATGTGCTTGGCACCGGCCAGCGTAAGGGAGACTAATTCCGTCTGGATGAATTGCAGTGTTTGCTGGGCGGTTAACCCGGCGCGAAAATCATTGGCCCCGATCCAGAGCACGTAAAGGTTGTTCGGGTTGATGTACCCTCCGGAGACCGCAACGTAGGTAGCAATCTCGCCGGCAGCGTATTCAGAGGTGGCGCCCCCCACGGCGAAGTTCGTGCCGCGATACCTGAGGTAGGCAGTCGGTGTCGGCAACCCTGCCATGGGGGCAAAATAATCCACCCAGTTCGGTCCATTGGTCCAACGCCCATCGTAGTAGGGCGGCTGAGGCAGCCCTGCGGCTGCAAAGGTATTGCCGGTATCGGAAAGGCTGTCTCCGAATACGACCAACTGGTCGTATTGCGCCGGGCTAGCAGCACGCACTTGACCCAAAAAAACAAAGCAGAAGATGAACGTACCTAGCCGAGCCAGAAGAACGGGATGCCACATTCTCATGGCTAAAACTGCTTTAAAATCGTCCGGCTGCCACCAAAAAATAGCGTGGCGTCGAACAGGTGTCCGCTAATTTTTCAGGACCGCCCCACTGTCGGGCTCCCGGCGTTAACCGGGAACCCGACGCCATGAAGAGGCCCGACAATTTACGGCTTGAAATGCCGGGTTCCACGTCGAGGGAAGAAAGTTCTTTCGTGAAAGGGGCCGCCGCGGCTTTTAATTATAAAAAATATGATAGTTTAGCGGGTCGCGCACGGCTGTCAGCCCACAGAATCAGGGATACGTCGGAAAAGGTGCCTGTGGCGCGATCAAAAAGTTGTCGTTATTAACAACGTCCTGACTCCCGATCACTACCGTGAACAACCCGCCTGCCGTGTTGCGGACCCCGCCGCCGACACTGGCCCCGCGGCCGCTGGCCGTGTTCACTTGGCCGCCGCTAACCGTCGCGTTGAAGTTGCTGGCCGTGTTTCGGAAGCCACCCGTGACGCTGGCAAAAAAGCCGCTGGCTGTGTTGCCGCTTCCGCCGCTGACGCTGGCTCCCAGTTTGCTGACGGTGTTTGCCTCCCCCACCACCAGGCCGCCGAAGGCCGTCTGGGTAAAGCGGTGGTAGCGCCCAACCACCAGGTTATGGGAGCCGCTGCGGTCGCCGGGGTTGGGAGACCCTTCATCGTAGCCAAGAATCAAATTGCCCCGCCCTCGCGAATTGCCGTCATCGTCGGTTGCACCCGAACCGCTGACGATGTGAACATTTGCGCCGCTGAAGGTAATGTTCGGCCCAGCCACGCCAACTTCCGGGCCCGGATTGACGCTGACAAAAGGGCCCAGCGCCAGGGCATGATTGGATTGAACCGCCGCCAACTGATTTTGCAGCGTTACTTCGTTTGTGTGAAGGTTTCCGACCTCAACCTGTAAGTTGCTGACTTGCTTCCGGAGGGCGGCGTTGTTGGCCTGCAGGTCCCCGATCAGATCTTTCAAAGTAGCAGTCATGGCCTGGAGGGAGGCGATCTCAGCCCTCATGGCCTCCAACGGTGGTTGGCTGCTTCGGGAATCTGCGGGGGAGGCCGTCGGCTGGGGCGTGCTCTGAGCTTGGACGGCGGAGCCAGCGGTCAGCGCAGCCAGTGCAAGCGCGATTGATGCGAGCTGGGGTTTCATTCTTATCATGTCTTTTCGGTTAACTCTTCAGGCGCGGGTTTCGTTCCGGGTATTCAACAAATCATTGCATGATGGGTGCTCGCATGTGAAATGAACATCTTGGCGGGCATTAAGGGGAAGGCCAACAGCCCTTTGTGACAGCCGGAGCTCCGACTTTCGCCGAAGGCCAGCGGCACTCGAGTCTTGTTGTTTGAACCGCACCATGCCGAACATCAAAGACGTGGCCAAAGTAGCTGGGGTTTCTTACACCACCGTTTCGCACGTCCTGAACAACACCCGCCCGGTCAGCGACCAGGCGCGCAGGTCGGTGCAGGATGCCATGCGGCACCTTAACTACGTGCCCAGCGCGGTGGCCCGTTCGCTTCGTCGGCAAGCGACCAATACCTTTGGCCTCCTGCTCACCACGACGGAGCGTCCGTTTTTTGCAGAGCTGGCCCGTGGGATCGAGGAGGTTTGTTTTCGTCACCATTATGCAGTGATCCTATGCCATTCCTACGACGACACGGCACGGCAGGACACGTACCTGCAAACCCTGTTGGAAAAGCGGGTGGACGGATTGATCGTGGCCGCCGTAGGGGACCCGGAAGTGGTCGGGCACCGGCTGCGAAGCGTCCCGGTGCCGATCGTGCTGGTTGATCGTCACGTGCGGGATGTGGAGGCCGTCACCATAGCGGTAGACCATGAGGTAGCCGCGTACCTGGCCACACAGCACTTGTTGGAATTGGGCCACCGATTGATTGGCTGCATTGCCGGGCCCGCAAGCATCACGGTTTTTCCCCTGCGTCTCGCTGGCTACCGGCGTGCTTTGGCCGAAGCGGGAATCACGCCGGAGCGACGATGGATCGCCGAGGTCGCCTCCCTCACGATGGAAAACGGCTACACCGCCACGAGAGCCTTGCTTGGGAACAAGGAACTCACGGCGATTTTCGCCTCCAGTGACATCCTTGCCATTGGTGCCTTGCGCTCTGCGGCCGAGCGCGGGATTTCAGTACCACGTGAGTTATCGATCATCGGTTTCGATGGAGTTGAAATCGGCCGGTACCTTACCCCTGCATTGACGTCGATCGCTCAGCCGACCCGCAGCCTTGGCGAGTTGGCGGCCACCAGTCTTCTGGAATGCATCCGCGACGGTGGTTACAGACTTAACCGTCGGCTTACCCTTCCGCCGAAGTTGCTGATTCGGGAGTCGACGGGTCCGGCCCCCTCTTAGCGCGCGGTTTAGAGCGGGCTTTGCCGAAGACCCTCCGTCTTTAGGTTCCTGAGCCCTTCAACCTTCTCAGTGCCGGATTTCGACGAGGCATTTCGTTGCTTGACGCAAACGTTTGCGCGGCTAGCATTGCGCTTATCCCTGCTGAATTCATGAAGCGGAACCTTGTCTCGGCAAAAGCCGACACCGTCGCAGCGACTCTTGAGCCAGTGGCAAGCGGATGGTGTTAAACGATCGTCAGAAGGCCGGCGCAAGCTCCGGCTCCAACCTTAAGCATGCCCACCTGCTTAATCAGCGGGTCATTTTGCAAGCTGTCCGCCTTTATGCGCCGATTTGCCGGGTGGAACTTGCCCGTCGCACGGGGCTGACACCGCAAACGGTCTTCAACATTACGGCGGCGTTGAAGCGCAATGGCCTCATTAAGGAGCTCGGGCAGGAAACAGGCCGGCGGGGTCCTCCGGCCAGAGCCTTTGGGGTGAATGCGGACGGGGCATTTTCCATCGGAGTTCGACTCGAAAATGAGCAGATCGCGGCCGTGCTGGTTGACATGGCGGGGACCGTGCGAGGGCGCACCGTTCAAGCCGGTGGGCAACTGACGCCGGGGAACGCCTCTAAAGAAATACTCCGAGCGATCAGGAGCCTGCAACGCAAAATAAGCGGTAAACGTATTTGCGGGGTTGGCGTCACACTCCCGGAGCCGGTGGACGTCCAACCCGGCGGCGTTTGCCCCACGCTAAATCTTGCTGCCTTAGAGAAAGTTGACCTTCAGGATGTCCTTGGGACGAAAACGGGCCTGCGAATTTTTGTTGACAACGAGGCCGTCGCGGCGGCGGTAGGTGAGCATTGGTGTGGGATCGCCCGGGACTTCAATAGCTTTTGCTACCTGTACGTCGGTTCCGGCGTCCGCGCGGCCATGGTGTTGGCAGGGCAACCTCTTCGAGGTTTCCGGGCTAACGCCGGAGAAGTGGGACACATGGTTGTGGATCGAGGTCCAGGCGCGCGTCCCTGTGCTTGCGGCAAGCGCGGGTGCCTCAACACTCGCCTGGGCCTGGACACATTGAGCGCTGACCTGCGAAACGAGGGTCTGCCGGGGGTAAAACCAATCCAACTCGTCACGCTTCTCGAAAACCGGAACGAAGTCCTCTTGAAGGGGTTGGACACTGCCGCCTCGCGCCTGTCGGAGGCCGTCGAAACACTTCACCTCTTGTTTGATCCCGAAGCATTTGTCCTCGGTGGTTGCTTGCCGGCACCCCTCCTGGCGTACCTGTCCGAGCGTTGTCAGAACAACCTGAAAACAAGAACGCTCCCCAAATGGTTCACCACCCCGCAAATCGTCCCTGCGTCGCTTGAAGGAGGTGCCGTGCACGGGGCAGCGGTTCTTCCGCTCGCCGACTTAATCACCCCGCATAACCCGGGCATCGGCGACCCAAGGTCACTAACCTTGCTTCAGCCTTGAAAGGATATCCGGCGGTCCCGGCTCTGCCGAAAACTCGGACGGTGAGCCATTCAACAATTCAAGACAGCTTGAGCTGCTAAATCGATTTCCGGTAGGCCCCTGTAGATGCCCCGCGTCGCTCGATGAATGCTTTAAAGCGTTTGAGGTCGCCTTCGACGCGGTGACCCGCCACCCCAAGCGCGTCACCTACCTTCTCCACCACGGAATCTGGTTCATAACCCAATTCGAGCGTAAGGCGGGTCTTGTCCGGGCCGGCTGCTTCAAAGGAAATCGCCCCGGCATTTTCGGTGCCGACCGAACTTTTCCAGGCAATGCGGCGGTCGGGTTCCTGTTCGATGATATCTGCCTGCCATTCTTTGGTACTGCCGCCGATCTTGGCGCGCCAATAAAGTTTCTTCTCCGTGATTTGACGCACCTCTTCAACTCCTTCCATAAACTCGGGGAAGGTTTCAAACTGCGTCCACTGGTTGTAAACGGTTTGTAGCGGGGCGTTAACTTCGATGGATTTGGAGATGTGTCCCATAGTCACAGATGCTACGCCCTTCCTGGGCTAAACGGACGGGTCGCACGGCTTAGCGGTTAAACCTCAACGTTCGTGAACGCGGCAAACGGGAATCCGTTCAACAGTTTCAACGGCACCGTGTCCGTGCCAGCCTTCAACTCTCGGCCAGTCAACAAATCCTTCATGCCCGGGAAAGCTTCATCGAGCAATATTTGGGTGTCCTGCCATTCGAAGGAGCCATTGGGTTTGCCCAGGCGGGTGGTCAATCGCGGCACAATAACCAGAAGACGATCGTTGTTGTGCTTGCGCGAGAACGAAACGCAGCAATCGGCCAACGGACCCGAAGCATAATAGGAAGCATACGCGCCTTCCTGGAACAACGCCGGGTGCTTGCGCCGAAACAGCAGCAGCTTATGCACCACGGCCAGCTTGATGTAGCCACTTGGCCATTCGTGGAACCATTGCTCAAGCGGAGTGCCCTCCACTTGCTCCAGCGCTTGCCGTCGCTGCCCGTAGTCCACCGGTCGTCGATTGTCAGGATCTACCAACGAGAAATCCCATAGCTCCGTGCCCTGGTACAAATCCGGCACACCGGGGGTGGTCATCTTCAGGATGGTTTGAGTCAGCGAGTTAAGCATGCCATGCCAACCCACCACCTGCATCACTTCCGTCATCGATTTGAGAAAGGGATGCTCCCGCTGCAAAACGCTGCTGATAAATTTCTGAGCGGCCTCCTCCCATTCCGGATTGGGCTGAATCCAGGTGCTGTTGACCTTGGCTTCCTTGATGGCTTTGAGGAAAAACTGCTGCAGCCGGCCAATGTAGGTTTCATTGACTTCTTCCGGGGTAAACGGCCAGGTGCCGATGAAGGTCTGGTACAGCATGTATTCCTCGTTGGCACTCGGGGCGAGTTCGCCTTCAAGGTTGGCCTTGAAATCAAAATTCATTTTGCGCCAGGACTCCAGCCATCCTTGCCACTCGCGCGGAATTTCACTCAGGACGGCGATGCGTGCCCGCAGGTCTTCACTGCGCTTGGTGTCGTGGGTCGTCAGGGTCAGAAGCGTATTCGGCGTTTCGGTAAAGCGCGTCCGATTCCGGCCATGAAAATTTTCCAGGGTGATCCCGAAATGGTCAGGCTCGCCACCCACTTCGTTCAACGCAATCAGCCGGTTGTAGATGTAAAAAGCCGTGTCTTCCAAACCCTTCGCCATGATCGGGCCGGTGCATTGCTGGAATTTAACAACGAATTCAATCTGCTGTTGACGGGTTGCGTCACTGAAATTCTCAAATTTTTCCAGCAACAGAATGTCGCGAAGAAAATCGAAGATCGAGGTGTCGATTGACGGGTTCCGCCGTTT
>DASWVC010000317.1:0-48913 GCA_036401335.1 Chthoniobacterales bacterium | reverse complement strand
AGGATCAGGGTTGAGCCGGCGTTGGGCCCCAGGTCCAGGTTGCCGGCGATCGTGCTGCCCGTAAAGAGCTGCACCGTGTTGGGCCCCGTGCCGAGCAGCACGTTGCCGTTGATCACCCCGGCGTTGGTCACCCATTCGGCGCCCCCCACCCCGTCGTCCGTGTAGAGCACGTTGTTGGTGAGCGTGCCCGCGTTGAGGAAGGTGCCGCCGCCGACGCCGAAATTGACGGCGTTGCCGAGCGTCACGCCGGCCGGCAGCACCAGGGTGCCCCCGAACAGGGTGGCCGTGCCCGTGCCCAGGGCCGCGTCGGCCCCGGCCACCAGCGTGCTCAAGGAGCGGATGCCGGTGCCGCCCGCGTAGCCGTTGGCGCCCGTGAGCACGACCGTGCCCGCGTTGACGCCGTCGCCGACCAGCAGGCCTCCCGGGCCCGTGATCGCGCCGGTGTAAGTGGCCGTTGTGCCGGCCACTGCCGCCAGGATGTCAGGGGTGATTGCCGGGGCGAGGGTCAGCGTCCGGCCGGTGCTCAAATCGGCCGTCGTCAACAGGGCGCCGCCCTGAAGCGTGAGCCCGCCGGCCGCATCGCCCAGGTTGACGTCGCTGGACACAGTCAGGACGGCCTGCCCTCGGACTGTGGTGCCGCCGGTGTAGGTGTTGACGCCCTGCAGCGTCACCGTGCCGTAGCCGCCAACGGGGTCGCCCACGAAGAGGCCGCCGGTGCCGGAAATCACCCCGGAGTAGCCCGCCGCCGTGCCCGTCCCTGCCGCCAGCGTGTTGGCGAAGCCAGGTTCAAACTGCAAAAAGACCGGCCGCGCCGTCGTGAACCCGTCGGTGGTGGTCCGCAACTCCCCGGCATCCAGGGTGATGCTCCCGCTCGAGTCGCCCAGGGCCGGGTCGCTGCCCACGCTCAACGTGCCATGTTGGGCGGTGGTGCCGCCCGCGTAGCTGTTGCCGGCATTGGCCAGCACGACCGTACCGCCAAAATCGCCCACGTTCAGGCCGCCCGAACCGCTGATCAGCCCCGTGTAGGTCACCGTCGATTGGTTTTCCGCCAACAGGTAGTTGCCGTTGAGCGAAGGCACAAGGGTGACGGGACGCGCGGAACTGAACCCGTCGATAACGGCCAGCAACCCGCCGCCCGCGAGCGTGATCCCGCCGCTCGCGTTTCCCAGAGCTGTGTCGGCAAACACGACCAGAAGGTTGCCGTTGGTGAGGGTGGTGCCGCCCTGGTAGTTGTTGGCAGAATTGAAGAGGGCCACGACGAGGTGGGAGCTGTTGGGGTCTCCGACCGTCAGGCCGCCCACGCCCGTCACCAGGCCGTAGAAGTCCCCTTCGTAACCGTGGAGGTTGTCCGCCCCTGCCACGACGTTGGTGCCGGGGCCCAGGGTCAGGGTTCGCGCCGTCGCAAAGTTGTTGTTGTTGACGTTCCGGTCGGCGATCACCAACTCGCCCCCATTCAGCGTCAGGCCGCCGCTCGGGTCACCCAGGTTTGCATCGTTCCCCACGCTGAGCACGCCGCCCGAAATCGTGGTTCCGCCCGTGTAGGTGTTCGTGCCGCTTAGAATCAGCGCTCCCGTGCCAACCTTTGTCAAGCCGAGGGGCGATCCGCTGTCCTGCACGGTGCCGCTGAAAGCCGTGGAAGTGTTATCAGCCCCCACCGTGAGCACGGTACCGCTCCCCGAACCGTTGCCAGACACCGTCCCCGCTCCGGCCAGCGACCCGAGGGTGTTGGAGTTTCCGGCAAGGCTCAACGGTCCCCGTGTTGACGGCATCTCCAATTGTCAGGCCCCCGTTGCCCGCGGCATTTCCGTAAAACACCGCGAAGCCACCCCCAGCGGCCGTAAGGGTGCCGCCGCTTGGGTCAAGGCTGAGGCCCCAGGACGTCGAGAAGGACGTGCCCGTTGTCGAAAGCGTTCCCCCGCTGAAAACGAGGGGTGAACTGTAACCTTGGCCGGTCAGATCGGATTCCGTTGCGGCCGATACTGTGCCCGTAATGGGTGCTGCGCGACCAGGACCGGACGGCCAGACGCACACCCCAACCAGCAGGGCCAGGGTGCAGGCCTGTTTGCTTTGAGGGAGGGAACCACGCGAATTCCGTGCCGTCGTTGCCAGGTAGCACCTGAGCCTCGGGAACCAGGTGGTCGACTGGACGGAGCCGTGAGATAAAACGGAATGCCGAATGTCCCCGGCACCGGCTACTTCACGAAAACGTCGGAGCATGCATTCATGCTCTATCTATTGAAGTCATGGAACATCAAGTATTTTACTGAATACCCAGAATACATTGAACAGGCGAACCGTTTTATGGGTAGATGACCCGCATTAATCGATCCTTTAAAATCTGATCGCTGCATCAGTCTGGTTTCCCAGGGTCCTCAGGTTTGCCATTCGCAATGGCCCGGTGTCACTTAATTAAGATGGAAGTTCTCCGGGCTGAATCTTGGGTGGACCTTCAGGAAGCCCTTTTTCATGACACGTGGGCCGAGGACCTCGGCCGTTACCGTTCGCCGTACGTTTACCGCGGGTTGTCGGACCATGGCCACGAACTGAGCACCACCCTGAACCGGCTGGGCGAGTCCCACCTTGAACGCCACCTGATACGGAATTTTATCAAGTACTCTCAGCTGACAGAATCCGATCAGAGCCTTTGGAGCTGGCTGGCGCTCGGCCAGCATCACGGCCTGCCGACCCGGCTTTTGGACTGGACCTATTCTCCGTTGGTGGCGCTGCATTTTGCCACGTCCAACTTTTTGAAGTTCGATCGGGACGGCGTTATCTGGGCGATTGACTACGTCCAATCGGTTGACCTTCTTCCAAATCCCCTGCGACGAATCATCAAGGAAGAAGGCGCGCACGTTTTCACCGCCGAACTGCTGGAAGCCGGCGTGAACTCTTTGGGGCACCTGGAACAACTGCAGGACGAGCCGTTCGTGCTGTTCTTTGAACCTCGGTCGCTTGACCAGCGGATCGTAAATCAGCACGCCTTGTTCTCGATGATGTCCGAGCCCAGCGTTATTCTGAGCAAGTGGCTGGTGCATTCGCCGGTCCGTCACTTCCAGATCATCATTCCGGCAGCCTTGAAGTGGGAGGTCCGGGACAAATTGGATCAGGCGAATGTGAATGAGCGAATGCTTTTTCCCGGCCTCGACGGCTTGGCAACCTGGCTGACGCGACATTACCGGGACAGCCGACGCCGGCGGCCCCGCGAAAAAGAGGGCATCGCCATGGAACAAAGCGACGGGTCCGGCTGGCCGTAGCCAGGGAAAGAAGGCGTCGGGGTGAGGGCACTAAGGTAACGACCTTTTGGCCGTAAAGAGGCACCGGATCGAGCGGCGGCGCGATAGGGCGGCGAAGGGACTTGCCGCCCTACCGGGCCTTCAATCAGCGATGCTTCTTTCGGTCTGTCGTTTGTGGCATTTCCATTGGTGCAATTGGTGGCACTGATACAATTCGTACAATTGATCCAATTCACCTCTCGCCCGCCCCGAGCTGGTCGGCGAAAAAGCTGAACACGTCGGCCTCGAGCTGAAGCCGCTCGTCAAAGGACGTTCCCATGCCGTGCCCTGCCGTGGCGCTGGTGCGCAGCAAAATCGGGTGATCCGACGTTGTGGCGGCCTGGAGGCGGGCAGTCATCTTTTTGGCGTGCCAGGAGGCGACCCGATGGTCGTTCTCTCCCGCCAATAATAAGACCGCCGGGTAACCGGTGCCTTCCCGCACGTTCTGGTACGGTGAGTACGCCCGGATTGCCCGGTACTGGGCCGGATCTTTCACGGTGCCGTACTCGGTAACGTTAAAGGCGCCGTTGGGTTCGTTTTCCGAACGGACCACGTCGAGCACACCAACTTGCAGCACCGCGGCACGCATCAGATCGGGGTGCTGGGTCAGGATGCCGCCGGCCGTGATCCCGCCGTTGCTGATCCCCCAGACGCCGAGATGGGCCGGGTCGGTGTACTTTTCGCGGACCAGGTATTCGGCGCAGGCGGCAAAATCATCCAGGGTATTCTGCTTCTTTTCCAGCATGCCGGCCCGGTGCCACGGCTCGCCGTACTCACCGCCTCCGCGCACGTTAGCGACGACGAAAGCACCGCCGCGGTCAAACCAGGCGCGCAGGAACGGATCAAAATGCGGTTCGCTGCTTAGCCCGTAGCCGCCGTACCCGTACAGGATGAGTGGGGCGCTGCCGTTCCAGGCCGTTCCCTTGGGCGCGAGCACCGATAGGGGAACTTTGGTGCCATCCTTGCTTTCCACAAAAGCGCGTTTTTGCGCGATGTCGGCGAAGCTGACGCCCGACCGAGAATCGAACGGGGTCGGCTGCAGGTCAGGGTTGGCGACCGTGGCCAGGAACTGGCGCAGCGGTTCAAGGTAACTGCTGACGCTGACCAGCACCCGCGACTCACCGTCCGACGTCATATCCGTCACGGCCGAGTTCTCCGGCAGAGCAACCTGGGTTCCTTCCTTGCCGGTGCCGTCGAAGCGACGGAGCCGGGACGGCCCGCCCACGGTGTCATTGACCAGCAGAAACGTGTCGGTGGCGGCAATCGCCTCGATGGCCGAATCCTCCTTTTCAGGAACAATCAGCTGTTTGTCCCGCCCGTCCAACGGGTTCGAAGACAAGTCCAGGCGCCACACCTCGCCCCGGCTTTCGCCCGCTGCCCGGCGCAGGTACAACGCACCGTCGCCGCCGAAAACCGCCTGCTTGATGCCTTCCGCAAACCCCGCCAGCTCCGTCCAGTGGCCGTGTTCATCGCAGAGCTGGAGGGCGTACTGGCCGCCGTCGCCGTTAGCCACCGTGGCAAGGATCCAATGTCCCCCGGGCGACCGTTCCAGTTGAATTTCGGCAATTTTCGGGAAATCCCTGCCGATCGCGTAAACGTCCTCCGCAGTGCCCAGCACGTGATGGTACACCTGCTGGAAAAAGTGTTGGTCTTCCTCCGGGCGTTCGCCTGGACGGGGGTAGCGGGTGTAATAGAGGCCTTTGCCGTCGGGATCCCAGGCCGCACTGCCGCCGGCGGTCGCAAACTGCACCCGGGAAATTACGTCCTCAAGCAGCTTGCCGTCGGCCGTCCGCTAGAAACGCAGTTCGCCGTCTTCGCTGCCGTTCTTGGAAAGCGAGAGTGCGACCAGTGCCCCGTCCGGTGACGGCACGTACCAATCACACGCGGTGTGCCCGGACGGATCGAATTTACCCGGATCGAAAACGGTTTCCTCCGTTCCGTTAAGGTCGTCGAGCGACCGGCGGACGATGGCGGGCTGCGCCCGCGGCGGCTCCCTCCGCTCGGCGTACACGTACTTTCCAGCGAAAATAAAACCCTGGTAGCCCACCGTTTTCCCGATCTGGGTCTGGCGAAATTGCTCCAGAATGCCTTTACGTGCGGCTAAGCGGGCAAAGTACTCTTCTGAAACCCGGTTTTCCGCTTCGGTCCAGGAGCGGGTTTCAGGTGAATTTGCAGCTTCCAGCCATTGGTACGGATCGGCGAGCTGCTCGCCAAAGAACGTCTGCTGGTTGGCGCCTTTCGCGGCGGCCGGGAACGCGGACGAAGCTTTGATGTCTGCCGCGCTGACCGATAGCAACAACGCCAGGAGAATCCCGGAGAATTGTATCAATTGTATTAACGCCATAAATGGTAACAATGCCCCGAGCAGGAGGCCGGCAAAGTAGGGTGTGGACCTTCCTCTATTGATCCAACTGATGCCATTTATACAACGGTTACAATTTCTTCAGGGACTTACTTTCACGTAGAGTTCTGCCGGCGCTGAAGGAAAGTATTTAAACAGGGCTGGGCAAAGCCACCCTTCCATCCCTTTTTCAGGCCAACGGTACCAACTCCCGCCGTGTTCCGATCGGTCCAGGACGAACCGGGCGGTGTACCCAGGAAAAGGCATGGCTGAGAAGATCAGCTTTACCCCGCGGTCTGCCTGCGGAACGTTTGCGGTAAGAACGTCGAGGATGCCGTCCGCACCGCTGACGAACGGTTCCCGCACCAATCCAACCCGTTCATCATCGAAGACCCATATGCCCAGAGATTTGTACGGGGTGATAACGAAAAGCGAATTCATCGGACTCGAAGCTAGGAGAATGCCACAAATCAGGAAGTGAATGAAGCCCACGAGTGAAAAATGCCACAAATCAAAGCGTCAAACCATTGAAGGATGAAAGGGGTGCCGCCATCAGGGTCTTCATTCAGGCAGGCTTTCGTTCGTCAGGTTCTTTGCTTCATGGCATTTCCTTCGTAGCTGTAGTAGCCTGTCAAGTACTTATTGGAACGTAACTTATGCGAAAAATCATCGCGGAACCGGTAGAACCTTCTTCGGCAACAACGGACGAATCGGCAGGAAAAAGCGGGGATTGGTTGGATCTGAAAAAAGTGGCGGAAGTCGAGGTCAGTTCCGAGCACCCGGAGCACCCGATTGAGAACGCGTTCCAGGCCGACGCTCCTACGGGGTGGCGGGCCGCCAAAAAAGGGCAGCAAACCATCCGGCTTTTTTTTGATCACCCTTTTGACCTCAAGCGGATCCGGCTCTGCTTCATGGAACCCGACCTTGAGCGCACGCATGAGTTCGCTTTAAGCTGGGCACCGAGCAAGCCGGGGCCTTACCACCTGATTGTGCGGCAACAGTGGAATTTCAACCCACAGAATTCCACGGAAGAGGTTGAGGATTACCAGGTGAACCTGCATGCCGTGCGTGCCCTGGAGCTGGTGATCCGGCCCGATGTCGGGCGCGGGCAGGCATTGGCTTCCCTCCTCCGCTGGGCCGTGGCCTGAGGAAATCGGATCAACTGTCTCAGTGCCACCAATTGTACCAACGGAGATTAGAGATCTGGCTTGTTGATGGAATCGTTGCAGCGGAAACCGTGCCCCTCAATGGGTGGCAGGCTTATTCTTCCTTGGTGAATTTGCGGGAGTCAAGGCCGGCAGGTTGCGGTCGGCATTCAGACGCAGTCGGTACAGCCGCAACTCGCTGTCACTGATACAATCGATACAATTGTCACCGTCGGTACAATTCCCTCTCCCATGCGTTCCGAGAAAGTCCTTTACGCCGTCGCAAACCATTTCTGCGATGAGCGTGAGCGCGTGACGGCCCGGTGGCGGGAGCTCGTCCGGCAAACTCCGGAGGTTGTTTCGGCTGCCCGGCTGAACGACACGGAGTTGACGGATCATCTGCCCAAGGTTTTTGATGACCTGAGTGGGTACCTGCGTGAACCGGATCGCGTGGGTCCCCGGGCTGAAATCATGCGAACGGCCAAGGAGCACGGGCAGCAGCGCGGCGATCAGGGCTACGAACCGGGGGAGGTACTCCGGGAACTCAACATTCTTCATCGCGTGGTGGCCCTGGAAACGCTTCCCGCCCTGGCGCAGCGGGATTCCTTGCCCGAGACGGAGGTGACCTTGGCACGCCACCTCATCTCACGTTTTTTTGAAGATGTCGCGGTGGCGTCGACCGAGAGTTTTGTCGAACAATGGGCGACCCGGTTCAAGGAGGCCAACGAACGTTTGGCTGAGGTAGACACTTCCCGTTTGCGACTCCTGCGCAACGTGACGCATGAATTGGCCGGCTTCCTGCAAACCCTGAAATTCAGCCTGGCAACGGCGCTGCTGCCAGGCCTCGGCGAAGCTGAGCGGGGACGGTTGATCGCCATCGGCGACCGGGCCTTAACGGACATGGGCTCGCTTTTGCAGGAACTCAGGGATTACGGCATGCTCCTGGCCGGACAAGCGGGGCCGCAGTGGGAACCGCTGGAGGTTAAGGATTTCGTAGAAGAAATTGCGGAGCCCTGGCGCCTTTACACGCAACAGGCGGGAATCAAGCTCCTGCTCGACCTTGGGCCGGGCCTGGAGGGCATCTCGGGTGACCGGCGTCGTCTGCGCCAGGTGGTCTCCAACCTGACCTCCAACGCAATCAAATACCACGACCCGGTTAAGGCGGAACGCTGGGTCCGGTTAGGTTTTGAACGCCTGGACCCGGAGCGGTGGTCCATCGTGGTGGAAGACAATGGGGTTGGGATCACGCCTGGCAACCTGGAAGTAATCTTCAACGAGTTCGGGCGCGCGGCCCCGGAACTCGGGATCCAGGGCAGCGGGCTCGGCCTTGCGATTACGCGGCGATTAACCGAAGGGCTCGGGGGTGAGATCCGGGTGCAATCACAACCGGGGCATGGCAGCCGCTTTGAAGTGATCCTGCCGACGGCTCCGAAAATATCGTAATAATTTTATGGTGAAATTGAGGAACCTTGCGTTGTACGGATTGGGGATCGCGGGGGGGTATGCAGTCTGGCGGGAGTTTGACCGGTCCCGCATCCGGGCGGCGAATGCCAGCTTGACCCGCGGAAAACGCATTTTGATTGTGGGGGCGGGTTTTGCCGGCAGGAACGTGGCCCTCGAACTGGTGAAGCTGCTTCCCGAACCGGAAGACGGCGAGATCATCCTGGTTGATCAGAACCCGTTTCTGCTGTTTACGCCGATGTTGACGGAAGCGGCAGGCGGCGAGTTGGAGGCCCACCACATCGTGAGTCCGGCGATGCACCTGCCGCCGAGAATTCGTTTCGAGCAGGGCAGGGTCGATACAATCGACCTTAAAGGCAAGAGCGTCACGATGACGATCGGCGACCAGACGCAGGGTGTGCCGGAGGCCCAGCGGACGCTCGCCGGGGATCAGCTCATTCTGGCACTCGGGAGCGTCACGAATTACCATGGCATTCCCGGCCTGGAGGAACACTCTTTGCCGTTGAAAAACCTGCAGGACGCGGCCGCGGTGCGCAGCCGGGTGCTTGCCTTGCTGGAACGGGCGGATCAAGAACCTGACGCCGAAGTGCGGCGGGGACTTCTGACGGTTGTGGTGGGGGGCGGCGGTTTCACCGGCGTGGAAGCAATGGCTGCGATCAATGACCTGGTCCGTGACCTGGACGGCAAATACCCGGGCGTCAAGCCCGACGACGTGCGCACCATCCTGGCCACTCCTGGCCCCAAGTTGCTGCCGGAACTGGATCCGGCATTGGCTGCCTACGCCCAATCGAAACTGGAGGAGCGCGGGATTGAGGTGATGCTGAACACGAAAATCACCGGCGCAGGCGAGGGTTACGTCGAATTGGAGGGCAACCGCAAGATCCCGTCTCGTTTAGTGGTATGGGCAGGGGGGGTCAAACCGAGTTCCGCGGTGGAGACCATCGATTGCAAGCGCGGACACCATGGCGGCATCGTGGTTGACCGGACCTGCGCTGTTTCGGACCACCCGGGGGTATGGGCGCTGGGAGACTGCGCGGAAGTTCCGCTTCCGGATGGCCGCGGCGCCTATGCGCCGACGGCCCAGAATGCCACCCGGGAAGGTACGCTGGTGGGTCGGAACGTCGTTGCCGCCCTGCGGGGTGAACCGCCGCAGCCCTTCACGTTCACACCGCTCGGAGAACTGGCCATTGTCGGCCGCCGCAGCGGGGTAGCGCGAGTCTTCAACCACAACTTTTCCGGACCCGTAGCGTGGGCAATGTGGCGCTTAATTTACCTCATGAAAATGCCGGACCGGGGTCAGCAAGCCCGCATCCTGCTCGACTGGGTGCTGGACGTTGTCTTCGGTCGGAACATGGTGGGCGCATCGGTCGTGACGGGACCGGCCATGACGGCGCCGGCCGGGCCGGGGTCGGCCACCAGCCAGAACAATCACCCTTAGCTGACCGCGGCCTTCTTCCACGCCGCTACGCCGTTACCCCGACACGTTCTCTCCCGGGCGCGTTCGGTCAGCCATAACGCCACGGTCACGCAAAGGGCAATGCTGAGTCCGCAAAAGACCAACTCGCTTACCGGCTGGATGTCCAACGGCATGATGACATTGCACAGAAGGTCAAGGAAAGCCCAAACCGAAAACCCGAAGAAAGCGCAGGCAGCCCGGCGGCCGCCGCGGTTCATGTGCCAGAACAGGGCGCCGAGCAGGGCACTGCCAAGAACCTGAAGCCAGTCGACTACAAAAAGCAGGCACATCTGGGTTACGTCATCGCCGATCACGGTGTTTTTGAGCGAGGCGTCCTCGTGGCCTAAGGCGCGATTCATCCATTCGCTGCCGGCCGTTGTCATGCCAAGGTAGTCAATATCCAACGCGACGTGGCTGGCCAGGAGCAGGAGTGCGCCGGTGCAGGCGGCCAGGGGGAATCGTTTTACCACCATTGCGGCAGCCGAGAGTACAACGCAGCTCAACCCCAGGTTGGCGAAGGCAAAAGCCCAGCTGGCAGCCAGGTTAGCGGGGTTCGCCGCCAGCAGGTCGGGGCGGTTCCGGCCTACCTGCAGGTAGGCCCATTCTTGAAGGGCGATGGCAACCAGTTCGACTGCGCACGTGCACCAGGCACCCAGGGCGCCAGCGCGTTCCATCAACCCCGGTGGCAGCAAGTTGGCCCCGGTCAGGGTGGCAGCGACGTTGCCTCCGCGACGTGTTCCGGCGGGATTGCCTCAGGCAATGCCTCAGTGATCACCGGTGCATTCAAAGAAACAATGCCGCGGACCGCTTGCTCGAGGTTGGTGTAAACGCCGCTGATGGCCGAGTCTTCCAACCGCTTAATCAGGCGGGCAGCGCCCTGCGGGGGAAGGCTCCAGAGCCCGATCAGGATGGTTGCATTGGGAAACCTGGTCCGAAGTGACCGCGCCATTTTATCCACCGCCGGAGCCGACCGTGTTTCAATGCAGGAGAGCATGATGGAAGTTGTGGCCGCTTCCCTCAGCCGCTCCAACTTCTCGGCGCGAAGCATTCTTCCGGAAAGGAGGCTTGCAGTGACCCCTTCCGCCCGGAGCAAAACCGCGAGAACCTGTCCCACAATTTCATCACCCTCCCCCACAAACGGCACGATCATAACGCCTGAGTTCACCCGCTCCGGCAACGCTCCTTCCATTGCCTGCGGCGGCGCCAGCCCCTCCAGGAGCTCGCGCATCTGCTGGTAGATGCGTCCCTTGGCGGGGTTCGATGCCGCCCCGGGGAAAAGCTCGTTTTCGATGGCCCGCACCGTCGGCACCACGATGTCTTCCGCTGCCTGCAGCGTCAGACGGGTGCCCGTGACCTCATGAAGGAGGGCCTTCGCTTCCGGCAGGCGATTCTCGGTCAGCAACCGGACAAGCTCCACTTCAACGGCCGTTGGAGGTTCTGAAGCAAGCAGGACACTGAAAAAGTGGAACGTTGGAAAATACCGGCCCAACACGACGAGGCAGGCCGTTAACGGTGTGGCCAGGACTAAACCGACCGCGCCCCACAGCCACGTCCAGAAAAGGGCCGCGGCGATGACGGCCAGGGGCGACATGCCTGTGCTGCCGCCCAGCACAATGGGCTCGATCACGTTATTGATGAAGACCTCCAGAACGAGGTACAACCCCACGGCGAGCAACGGCACTTCCCAGCCGGTGGAGGTCGCCACGGCCAGCGTCAACGGAAAGAAAGCGGAAATCCAGATTCCCACGTACGGCAGAAAACGCAGGACCAAGGTCAAAACCGCCCAGAGCACGGCATTGGGTATGCCGAGAAAATAAAGGCCGATGCCCAACACCAGGGCGTAAGCACTGTTGACCTTTAACTGCGCCAGCAGAAACCCGCTCAGACGGCTTCCGGCCTCGTCCACCGCCAGCGTCGTGGTGGCGGTGTGGGAGTGGCCGACCAACCTGAGAAAACGCCCGCGGAGGCGCTTCCGTTCCAGCAGCATGAAAACGACCAGCAATACGACCACGGCAAATTCGGCCAACGGGCTGACCAGGGGCGTCACGCTGCTGCGCGCCAATGCGAGGATGTTTTCACCCCCGGTTACCACCTGGACCTTTGCCGGCTGAACCTTTTGTCGGTCGGCCGTGGCAGTGGCCTTCCCCAGGTCGTCAATCAATTCCGTCACGTTGCGGATGGCCAGGTTCAAGGGTCCCGGCGGCCCCTCCCGGATGGATGCCCAGCGTGCGTTGATGTTGCTCCGGTACTTCGGGATGGAATTAACCAGGTCGAGGGCCTGCACCGACACCGTCGCCAGAAGAATCCCGATCAACAGAACGGCCACTGCCACGACCCCCATAACGGCCGCCACGGGATGCAGGCGGCGCCTTTCGAGCCAGGACACCGCCGGGGTCAGCACAACGCTGATCAGCCCGGCGAAGACCACGGGCAACAGAAAATCTTTGGCCCAAGCCAGGACCGCGAACACCAGGAGCAGCCCCGCAATTTGAATCAGCTTGCGCGATTCGACGGGCTTTTTCGGTTCGAGCGGGTCGGGCATAGGCCAATTGTACCAATTCTACCTGTTGTATCAATTGTATCAACGCAATCGCCTGGATTCGTTTCGCGCCGCAGAGTACCACAGACCACAAAGGTTCGGAAGCTGGATGCACGTTGCGGCCGAGTGCGCCACGGTTTAACAATGGATGGTTGAACCGGCGCCAAGGGATGAACCCTTAACCCGGTGGTTCAAAATCGCGACAGCAGGCTTCGTCCACTCTGTCATGGATACAGCTTTTACCATTCGTAAAATTGCTACAACTCCCTTCCCCGTTCGGCGGCTTCGCGTGCCAGAAGCGCAGGAAATTGACAATTGAAGATGCAGCGGTGGCTGCTGTAATGGAACAATTTGGCGCAATAGACGCTCCTTCGCGTCCGGCTGTAAGCCCAGGCTGCCAGCGGCATCCCCAGGAGCGGCGAGGCGACGTACAGCCACCAACCGGTCCAGACGTGACCGAACGCATCGGCTACGGTGGCGAAAGCCGGGTCCATGGTCGCTCCGGACAAGGGCGATTCCACCAGCACAAAGAGGACGACCAGGCAGGCGGCAAACCAGGGCGTTAGCCGGGCAAGAAACGGGGTGTTGTTGACCCATAAAACGATGAACATCAGGACGAAGGCAATCCCAAACTCCCCGGCAAAGGCGGCGAGTTCACCGGCCGGACCGGGCGTCGAAACGGCATAATTGACGGCGGGATCCATGATCGGCTTCGGAATGGTGACCGCCAGAAGCACGAGGGCCAGGACAACCCCTGCGGTCTGGCCGATCACGTACCAGGCTGCGTCGAACGGTTTGATTTTGCGGAGAAGCAGAAACGTCAGGGTGATGGCCGGGTTCATGTGAGCCCCGGAGATCCGCCCAAGGGGAGACAGAACCAACGCGACGGTGGCGCCGCCAAGGGCAAGGCCGAGGCATAACCGCCGCAGGTAGGAGGGCGTTACCAGGGGGGCAAACGGTGAGCCCCCGTATTTGAGAAAAACGGTAAACAGGCAATCAGCCAGAACAAACAGGGCAACGAGGGCGGCCTCGCAAAAGTATTCGGGCCAATGTTTCTGGAGGGCCTTCCACATCGCTCCGTTTCACATTACCTGCCCGCGGTCACCATTTGCAAACAGACCGGCGATCCGATCGTCAGGGGCTTGCCGACGGGCGTCAGCGCCCCGGAAGCCTGGTCCCTTTTAAAGACCACGAGGTTGTTGCTGTCCTGGTTTGCGACCAGCAAGAACGCGCCGGTCGGATCAATGCAGAAATCCCGGGGCTTCACCCCAAGGCTGCTCTGGTGGCCAACGGCGGTGAGCAAGCCGGTGGCTGGGGCGACGGCATAGATGACAAGGTCGTTGGCATCCGCACGGTTGGAAGCGTACATGAACCGACCGTCGGGCGAGGCATGGATTGCGGCCGCTCCGGTATCCGCGGGCCAATCTTTTTCCGCCACCCGGACGGTTTGCAGCGGTTCCAGGTGTGCGCCGTCCCGTCGGAAGACCACCACTGCCTGACCCATTTCCTCGATCAGGTAAACAAAGTTGCCATCCGGACCGAAGGCAAAATGCCGGGGACCGGCGCCGGGCGCAACGGCGGTGAAGGCCGGGGCGGCCGAGGTCAAGGGAACCCCGGGATCGCCCGCGTCGCAGCGGTACGCGTACAGGCGATCGTTGCCCAGATCGGTTGCAAAAAGGTACCTTCGGTCGGGGGACGGTTGCACCATGTGGACGTGCGCAGCTTTCTGCCGTTCAGGGTTAGGTCCGTGCTCCAGGTGGGTCAGGGTCTCCACGGGACCGGCAAGCGACCCGTCCGGCGCGACGGCCACGGCAGACAGGTTTCCGCTGCTGTAGTTCGCGACGAAAAGGGTGCGGTTGTCGGCCGACAAGCTCACGTAACACGGGTCATCGCCGTTAGAGGGAACTTTATTGAGGAAACGCAGGCTGCCCGATGCCGGGTCAAAGCGGAAGGCGCTGACTGCCCCCGGATCAGCTCCATGCGTTTCGTTGACGGCGTAGACGAAATTCCGATCAGGGCGGACCACCAGGAACGACGGGTTCACCGTTTCAGCAGGCGCAGCCAGTGGCTCCAGGTTTCCGGAAACGGCGTCAAACCGGAACACATAAATGCCTTTGCTCTCCCCGGAGGTGTAAGTGCCAACCAGCAGGTCGAATGTCCCGGTACCTCCACCCCCTTCCGCCTGGGCGGTCAGCGTTCCGGTCGTCATTCCAACCAGCAAGGCAAGGAACCCGCTTAAGCGAAGGAGGGGGGGATACATGGTCAATGAACATCGATGAACACCAACGAACGTCAATGAACACCAATGCCCGCTAACCGCTGACGATTAAGGTCGGTGTTTGCCTTGGAAAATCGTCCCCACGTCACAGTCACCCCGGTACTCCGAAACCCCAATGGCACTAAGGTAAGGGCTTTTGGGGCGTGCGCCGGACCGGGGCCCGGTAGGGCGGCGAGGCATGACCGGCGGCCCTACCGGGCCGCCGCTCGCGTTGCGGTCACGAAAAGACGCATGACCCTACCGCGCCGATGCCGGCTCTTTTTGGAAGATTCTTTTGTCGAGTCGTATAACATAAAGCTCGCGTTCCCGCAGACGAATCAAGCCACCACGCGTCCACGCCCCCTCCCCCCCATGCATCCCTTCATCACCAATCCCTGCACGGCCGCCATTGCTGCAACGTTAATTGCATTTTCTGGTTTGGCCGCCAGCCCACAACTTACCGTCGATGCCTCCAAATCCGTTGGTCCCATCCGCCACGGCGCCACCGGCTTTTTGTACGGCCTCAGTGAACCCAACGTTCCTGACGTGAACCTGATCGCACCGCTCAAGCCTCAGGTAAATGCCGGGAAGCCGCCGGGCGGTTTGCAGCACCCCAACGGCGACGTCCTGCAAATTGCCGATACTTTTTTTGCGGCGGGCGGTCACCAGATCCAGATCTACATGCAGGACGCTTACAGCAAGTTCCCGTACGAGAACCTTGGGTTGGCCGACTACCTGGCAAAAATCGACACCATTGTCGGTAAGGTTCTGGCTCGGCCGGATCACGATCGTTTTGTGTACGTGCCCTTCAATGAGCCGGACAACAACTGGTATAATTTTACCACGCTAAAACAGCAGCTTTTTGATGATTGGAAGACCATTTACCGTTTCATTCACGCGAAGGATCCTCAGGCAAAGATCGCCGGACCGAACACCTCGGTTTACAACGAGCAGTTCTTTACGGACTTTTTCCGTTTCTGCCGGGACAATCAATGCCTCCCGGAGGTAACCACCTGGCATGAGTTAAACACGAGCTTCTACACCGGGTACCTGGGGCGTTACTCGAGTTACCGGACGATCGAGCGGAGCCTTGGCCTCAAGGCCATTCCGGTCGACATCAATGAATACGCCTTGTTCAAGGACCTGTCCGTGCCCGGCGAGTTGATTCAGTGGATCGCGCGCCTCGAAAAGACGCGGGTCGATGGGGGTTTGGCCTATTGGCACATTTCGAGCAACCTGGACGACTTGGGGGTTGAGAACAACAAGGCGAATGGCGGGTGGTGGTTGTACCGCTGGTTCGGCAACATGACCGGCCAGCAGCTGGAAGTCACTCCGCCGGACTGGAATGCGTACGGCCTGCAAGGGGTTGCTTCGTCCGAATCAGACCGTCATCAAGTGCACGTGTTGTTCGGCGGCATTGACGGGTCGGCAATCGTCTCGGTCAAGGGCCTGGGTGCCGTGCCCGCTCTTGGCGGCCGGGCCCACGTGGCACTCTGGGCGACCAATTGGACCGGTTATGAAGGGGTGGCCGACGATCCACCGCTGGTGCTTGAGCAAGACCTCCCCGTGCAGAATGGGCAGGTCGACGTGCCGGTCTCGGGAATGAAAGTCAAGAGCGCTTACCGGTTGGTGTTATCACCCGCAACCCAAACGGTGTCGGTTCACCCTGATCAACCATGGAGCGCCCGGTATGAAGCCGAAGCTGCCGAGGTTACGGATGGAAAGATCATTCCGGCGGGTTCCCTGCAAAGACCTTACCTCAACGCAGCCTCTCATTTTGCCTTGGTCGGTTCGCTTGACTCACCCGACAGCCGTGTGGTCTTCACCGTTAATGTTCCCGAGGACGGCGGCTATCGGCTTGACGTCTATTATGGGAACGGGACGCAGGACATCGCGGAGCAGTTCCTGCGTGTGGACGATGGTTCCTGGCAAACCATTGAATACGCCCCCAATCTGGCGTGGACCTTCATCGGTCGAAAATCACTTTTCCTCGACCTGAAGGCAGGGTCGCATACGTTAACGCTGGCAAAAGGTGACCCCGAGGCCGGCAGCGCCAAAGGCTCCGTGTACCTTGATTGCATCGACCTGACGGAAGTTGGCACTAACACCCACGTTGCCGGTGAAAACGCCGTCCGTTACGAAGCGGAGTTGGCCGATTTAGCGGGTAACTGTTCTTTCCGGTCCGACGAACCCGGGTTTTCGGGAACCGGTTACGTTGAGACCAAGAAGGGGGCCGCAACCACGTTTGTGACCAGCGTGCTTCGGGACGCTTATTACGACGTTCGGTTGCGCTACGCGGGCGGATCGTTCCGCAACGGTGCCGGCCTACAACTGATGCTTGGCGGCAACGTGATCAACGAGCCGGCCGTCACGAGCGAAAGTTCGGTCGGGCCATGGAACGAAACCACGTTCACGGTCTTCCTGCCAGCGGGCATTAACCGAATCGGGTTTAGCACGACGGGCGGCGGCGTTCGCCTGGATGCCTTGGACGTCACGCCGGTTGACGGTGATTATGCGGCCGTTTACCCGGCGGAAGCTTTCACCAACACGCTGACGGGGACCGCACAGGTGGTAAGTAACCGTTACGGGCACGGCGGCAAGGTGGTCGGTTACGTTGGAAAAGGCAATGTCAATGCCATCCAGTTTAATAACGTCATGGCATCTGTGGGCGGCACCTACGCTTTGGTCGTGCGTTATGCCAACGGGGAGCGGGCCGGGAACAGCGGGGGGGTGTACAATTTCAACCTCGTGGACCGTGGTGCCGACGTCAGTGTGGATGGGTCAGCGCTGACCCGTTACTATTTCCGTAACACCTACGGATGGAACGCTTATCGAACCATCGTGCTTCACGTCAATCTGCATGCCGGCGCGAACACCGTCCGCTTTTCCAACCCCACCGCTTACACACCTGAATTGGATGAAATCGCGGCCGCCCGGGAGATTGCCGCCGTAAGTTCGCAGGAGGCGGAAACCGCCAGTGACTTGCAGGCCGGTAACGCCGTTCCCGTGACGTTATGGGCCGGATCCGGTGAACAGGGAGTCGGCCTGTTCACGGCTGGCGCGGAGTTAACGTTGAACCACCTCACCACCCCGGCGGACGGCGAATACCCGGTAGTCCTTTTTTATGGCGCACCGAAGGATTGCAACCTCGAGTTGACGGCGAATGGCGCCTCACCGGTAAAGGTGGACCTGCCCGCGACGGGAAGCCTCGAACGCATCAACTCGCACGCTACCCGGATCCAGCTACGACGCGGAGACAACGAGATCCGGATCGTTAGCCGGCAAGGCACTGCCGTGACGCTCGACAAGGTTGAAGTTCTTCAATGAGAACGCCAAGGCAGGCAGCGGGCGACAGGGCTGGAGCAACGCGGTCCTGAACATCGATTGGCGGCTATGCGTGCCTTGCTCTTGGGGCGTGGAGGGGGACCCGCGCCCGCGCCGCTTACCTGGCCAAAACAGGAAACGACTTAAGCTAGCGCCTCTGGCACACGCGACCCGACCGGGGTGGACGCCTCCCCGCACCTTCGTCCACCCCGTCACGCCGGTACCCCGATACATCCTTCCCGGGGGCGCTTGAGGACAAGCTCCCCTACCGCAAAACCGGCGGCCTGCAGATCAATTGGCGGTCGTCGCCTGCCAGAATGGAGTTCACCGCCGGCACCAAACGCAGGAACTCCCGCGGGTGGAAGAATACTTCGGCAAACGCAGTGGTGTACCACGCCGTGACAAACTTCAGGCACAAGTCCATCACCCGGTTCACGCGCCGCGCATAACGCGTGAACTCACGCGCTTTGAGTTCCGGCTGCCGCAAGACCCGGTTGAGCGCGTCGGCCGCTTTCTCGCCCGAAAGGATGGCGATGTACACGCCGCTGCTCCACACCGGATCGATAAAGCCGGCCGCATCCCCTGCCAACAGCCACCTGTCGCCTGTCAGCCGGCGGCTGCGGCCCAGATCATCGGTACCGCCGCGACCATGGCCGCCAGCGCCAAGGCCCGAAAGACCCAGCGCCACCGTGGCAGTCCTTCCGTCAGGCCGCAGAGCGCACCGAAAAACAAGCCGCTGAAATGGGCGGTGTTGGCGATCCCAAGGATTTTCATTTGCGTGAGCACCACGCAAACGACGGCCCAACCGATCACCACTTTATAGTTTTGCCGCACGTACCAGCGAAAGGTGGGATCGCGCGGACACGCCCCAAGCATGTAACCGAAAATTCCGTAGATGACCCCGGACAGCCCGATGCCGACGACGCGTTCGAGCCCGAGTTGATAACTGGAGGACACCCACGCGAGGGCCAGCAACAGCACGAAGTAGCGGATAGGACCGATTGTCTGTTCCACGACCGCCCCGAGCGCGCGAAACGCGAGAAGATTGAAGGCCAGGTGCGCCACCGAGCCGTGCACCACGGTGGTGGCGAGGATCGCCCACCAACCTGCTTCCGGCAGGTCGCGCACGGGATTGACCAGAAGGGCGAATACCGCGTGCCGGTTGAGCGCCTCGCCCACAAACACGAGCACGCTCAGGATGGCCACGCCATAGGTCACCACCGGCAGGCGCGGCGGAAGGCCACGGATCAAAGCACTAAATGCCACGAGTCAAAGGATGGAAGAATGCCACGAATACCGCTCTTCGTCCTCCATTTGTGGCATTGTTTGATTTTTTGACTCGTGGCATTTCCTACCGCATGGCCTGCCGGTACTTATCCGGCGTCAAGTAAAAGTGTTTGCGGAAGACCTTGCCCAGGTGGGTGGCGTCGGCAAACCCGGCCAAGCCGGCAATGGCCGCAAGTTTGAGGTTGGAAGAAACGAGGAGGCGGGCTGCCTCGCCGATCCGGACCTGATTGATGAAAGCACCGGGGCCCAGCCCGGTCCGCTCCCGAAAATAATGGGAGAAGCGTGTGCGGCTCATCCCACGGCTGGCGGCGATCTCGGCGACACCAGGGGGCCCGCTTCGCAGGCGTGCAAGCACCTCCGCCCGCACTTCCCGGAGCAACTGTTCACGCTCCGTGGAAGGGTAAGTCAGGTTCCGGGCGGTTCGCTCGTACTCGACCAGAAACTGAAAAAGCTGCGCTTCTTCCGCAAATTCGTCCGGCAGGGACGCGGCCCGCACGGCATCGAAGAGATCCAGTGCCCGCCCGACCAGCGCGCTCGTGGGCGCCAGTTCCCACAGTGGAGCCATGGTCTGCTGACGGGCGTGGATTCGCTGGACAACGTAGGGATGATCTGTGATCAGCCAAAAGAAAGTCCATGAACAGGACGTTGGGGGAAGGTAATAAAGGTCGTCTCCGGGCACCACCGTGGTAAAGGCGCGGCCGGGCAGGACCGCGACCGGTTGGGAACTGCCGCCCGCTTGAAAAGCGCCCTCGCCCGCCAGCGTGTATTGCCAGATCACGAAAGGGTGTCGTGCGTCGGAAGCACGTCGGCGACCGTCCCAAAAGTATTCCTTCGGCACCGTCCGGGTTTCAAATCCGCTGCAAACCCTGGCTTGGTAATTTACAGGTTGCTCCGACCGGCAGCGCAAGGCGCCGAGAATTCGCTGCAACTTTTTTAGGTCGTGGCCAGCTTCCATGGGCGCCGCCGCAAATCCACATTGTCACAGAACGACGATCATTGCTTGCGGTCGACTATTGCGAACGATAGGCGCCTCGACAAATTAAATGCGGTTTCCCCTAATTTTCGTCTACTCTTCCAACATTATGCGAATCAGGTTCCCCCTCACCTGTCTGGTGGCAATCGGACTGGTCTCGACGGCAGCGTCCGTTTTCAGCAAGGACATTGACCTCTGGTTTATCCCCATGTCCACGGACGGCCCCCAAAAACCCGGCCTGTTGCAATGGGCCAAGGAAAACTTCCCCAAGGATCTCCCCAAGGGTGTGGCGGTGGCGAACAATTACGGCCCGCCCGTTTACCAGGACGCCCAGCAGAAGTTCATCGTCCAGGGCCGCCGCGGCAAGCCGGACGTCATCGAAGGCGTTCTCGAAGGAATGATCGCTTTCCAGAAAGCGGGTTTGATCGCGCCGTTGAATGATGAGTTTGACAAGTGGGCGGACAAAGACCAATTCGTGCCCAGTACCCTCAAGGCCCTGACCATTAACGGCAAACTTTATGGGGTGCCGTACAACACCAACGTCCGGGTGCTGCTTTACCGTAAGGACCTGCTGCAAAAATATGGACTCCAACCGCCGAAAACCTGGGATGACCTCGTCCAAGCGGCCGCGACCATTTCAGCGAAAGAATCGGGCGTGGCTGGCCTGGGTTTGACGACCAAGAGCGGCAGTGTGCGCACTTTCCAGGAGTTCATCTCCTTTTTCTTCCAGGTGAACGGCGGCGAAAACCCGTTCAAACTGGATGAAAAGACCCAGAAATGGAGCGTGAACACGACGCCGGAAAAGCTGGGCCAGGTGCTGCAGCTGTACGAGGATTTCTATTTCAAAGGCAGCCCATCGGCCGCGAACCAGAACACGCGGGGCAACGATTACCAGGCCACCGACACCGACTATTACTCAGGGAAAAGCGCGATGGTACCCATGGGACCATGGATCTACGCAAACCGCACCACAGGGGATGTGGCCCGGAAGATCCTTGAAGAGAACACCGGGGTCACGGCTTTGCCTTTGCCTCCCGGCGGTACCCAGGCCACCTACCTTGAGGTCAAGCCGATCATGCTTAATGCCGCGAGCAAAGACAAAGGCAACGCCTGGGAGGTGATCAAGACGCTTGGCAGCAAGGAGTTTGTTGCCATGGACAACAAACTGGAAGGCGTCAACCCGCCTCGGAAAGACGTGGCTGAGCTGCCGGACTTCAAAAACGATTGGTGGCAACAAGCCTTCACGGCCCAACTGCCGACCGGGGTGGCGCTGGCTCCAGTTAACTGGGGTCTTGTCGTGAACGACATGACCGAGGCTTTGCAGAAGGTCATTTACAAGAACAAATCGGCCCAGGACACCGGCAAAGAGCTGTACAACGCGCTGCAGCAGCGGGTCCAAAACAATCAACTGTAAACCCGAACACACCGGGATGGGACCGTACCGGTCCCATCCCGTTTTCCCCCCCATGCTAAAGGCCCCTTCTACCCTGCCTACGGGACGTGCCGTCCCGGCGGCCATAGCAAAGCCCCGCCCCGGCCGTTACTGGATCACGCGATTACGCGAAGATGCGTTCGGGTACGCGCTGCTGGCGCCAGCGTTGCTGGTGATTCTGGGCCTGAATCTGTACCCGACCATTTGCGGATTCCTGACGTCGTTCACCGATCAGTCGTTGTTAAACCCGAACACGTGGAACTGGGTGGGACTGACCAACTACGTCAAGCTGTTCAATGATTCCGTTTTCCGGCTTTCATTTGCCCACTCGCTGGAACTGACGTTCATAGCCGTGGCCCTGCAGGTCATCCTTGGGTTGGGTGTGGCCCACCTGCTGATCCAGAAGGTCCCCGGCATCCACTTTTTCCGCAGTGTCGGGATGATCACGTGGGTGCTGCCGATCATCACCTCGGTGGTGATGTTCAGGTTCATCACGCTGCCCAACGCCGGCTTTGTCAACATCCTGCTGCGAACGGTCGGGCTGGGCAGCTTCGCACGCAATTGGTTCGGGGATCCCGGGTGGGCATTCGCACTGGTGTTGATCATGCACCTTTGGCGGAACATTCCTTTTTACGCGATTTCTTTCATGGCGGCGATGCAGGCGATTCCGGTCGACCTGTACGAAGCCGCGCGCATCGATGGTGCGTCGGCCTGGAAACAATTCTGGCACATCACCTTGCCGAACCTGCGTTACATCATGCTCGTGATGGTGGTGCTGCATGTGACCTTCACGCTGAACAACTTCGATTTCGTGTTTCTTTCCACCGGAGGCGGCCCGGTAAATGCCACTGAGGTCCTGGCCACTTACATCTACAAACAGGCGTGGAACGGCTACGCCCTCGGTTATTCCAGCGCGGGCGGCGTGGTCATGCTGCTGGTTTTGGTGCTGGCCGTGTTTCTTTGCCGGAAGTTAATCGGAGGGATGGACGCGAAATGAAAAAAGAACGGAGGACGGGTCGTTTGCTCCTGGTCTACGCCGGACTGCTTGTCACGTATGTGTTTCTGCTGCTGCCGGTTGTCTGGTTAGTGTTCTCAAGTTTTCGGACCAGTGATTCCATCCAATCGGGGCAGCTCCTGCCGGCGCCGGGAGATTTGACGCTGAACAACTACGCCGAGGTGTTCCAGATCAACGGTCTGGTCGGGTTTCTGGTGAATTCGGTGGTGATTGCCACTGTTACCACGCTGCTCGTGGTGTTTCTCGGCAGCCTTGCCGCCTACGCCCTGAGCCGGTTTGCGCTGCGCGGCAAGCCGATATTTATGACGGCAGCGCTTCTTCCCCAGTTTTTCCCTTACGTACTGATCCTCATCCCGTTCTACGTGTTGATGTCGAACCTCGGGCTGGTCGACACCCACGTTGGATTGATCCTGACCCATGCGTCGATCACGCTGCCGTTCGGTTTGTGGATGCTCACCGGTTACTTTAACGCGATCCCGCGGGAATTGGACCAGGCGGCGTCGATTGACGGCTGTTCCCGGTTTGGCGTGCTCTTCCGGATCATTTATCCCGTTGCGGTACCCGGGTTGGTGGTCGCCGGCTTCTTTGCGTTCGTGGTTTCGTGGGGCGATTACCTGTTTGTCTCCATCCTGTCGCAAAGCCAGGGGACGCAGACGCTCCCGATCGCGTTGCAATCTTTCATGAGCAGCCTGCAAGTGAAATGGGGGATGATCGCGGCCGGTACAGTGGTGGCCATTCTTCCGACCATTGTGTTTTTCACGATTGTGCAGCGCCGGCTGGTGGCTGGGCTCACTGCGGGTGCCGTTAAATAACCTGAATTTTTCCGGGAAGCGCGGCCAAGCCGGCCGGCAAGCTTCCGACCAGACAAATCTTTATGCCAAAAATTACCTTTATCGGCGCGGGCAGCATGGTGTTTACCCGCAACTTGTGCAACGACGTCCTGTTGAGCCCGGCATTGGCGGGAAGCACGATCGCGTTGATGGACCTGGATGCTGAACGCCTGGAACAGTCCCGTCAGATCGTTCAGGCGATCGTTGACCGCCGGAAGCTTCCGGCCACCGTGGAGGCGCACCTCGACCGCGAGGCCGCGGTCCGCGGCGCGGACTACGTTGTCACCACGTTCCAGCAGGGCGGCCTGGAGGCGTACGCTCTGGACATCGACATCCCGCGCCGTTATGGGGTTGAGCAGTGCGTGGGCGACACCCTCGGCCCCGGAGGTGTTTTTCGCGCCTTGCGCACCATCCCCGTCCTGCTCGACCTGTGCCGCGAGATGGACCAGGTCGCTCCCGACGCTCTGCTTCTTAACTACGTTAACCCGATGGCGGCCAACTGCTGGGCGATCGCGGCCGGCTCCGGTCGTCCCTACGTCGGCCTCTGCCACAGTGTGCAGGGCACCAGCGAGATGCTGGCGAAATGGGTAGACGTGCCGTACAACGAGGTGGAATTTTTCTGCGCCGGGATCAATCATCAGGCGTTCTTCCTCGATTTTCGCCGGGGCAAAGTGGATCTCTACCCGCGCATCCATGAAGTCACGGAAAAGCCTGACGTTTACGGCCAGGAACCCGTTCGCATCGATGTGATGCGGCACTTTGGCTATTTCGTCACGGAGTCCAGCGGCCATTGCAGCGAGTATTCTCCTTATTTCCGGAAGTCGGCCAAGCGGGTTGAGCAGGAACTGGTGCCGAAGTTCACCGACAAGGTGAGTGCATGGTTCGATTACGGCCGGACCGGCGGTTACCTTCGGCACTGCCAGGAGCGGCTGCAGACGTTTCAAAACGAATTTGAGGAAATACTCCATGAGGAGCCGCCGACGGCGCGCACCCACGAGTACGGGTCGTACATCATTGAGGCCATGGAGACCAACCAGCCGATCCGGATCAACGGGAACGTACCCAACACCCACCTCATTCAGAACCTGCCGGACGGGTGCTGCGTAGAAGTGCCCTGCCTGGTCGATGGCAACGGTGTCCAACCAACGGCCGTCGGATTGTTGCCGCCCCAGCTGGCGGCTTTAAACCGGACCAACATCAATGTCCAGGAACTCATCGTGGAAGCTGCCCTGAGCGGGAATGAAGAAGCAGTGTACCACGCAGTCATGCTTGACCCACTGACGGCTGCGGCGTGCACACTGGACCAGATCCGCGAAATGGTCGGTGAAATGCTTAAAGCACAGCGGCAGTGGCTTCCGGATTTCGAGTAAAAAGCGGCCTTGGCCAAGCGGACGGTGTCGGCGGCGAAGGGACTCGCCGCCCTACCGGGCCGCGGCTCGATCCCGACAGCGGTTTTCCGTTGACCCTACCTTTCTAGGTGATCGCCGTTCCGACCCCTGTGGCCGTTGAGAAACGCGAGCAGGGTTTCATTAAAGGTGTGGATTTGCTCGACGTTCCCGAGGTGGGCCGCACCCCGCACCGGTTTTAGCTCCGCTCCCGGGATCCGGCGCTGCATTCCTTCCGCGAGCGCGACGGTAAAGTTCTGGTCTTCCGAGCCCGGCATGATCAGGGTCGGCTTCTGGATCTCCGAGAGCCGTTCCATCACGTCAAGTTGCTGGATCGCCCGGCAGCAACCCACAAATCCGGCCACCGACGTTGACCGGATCAGGCCGGCCACCCAGCGGGTTGTCAGGGGCGAAGAGGCCAGGAACGGAGGCGTAAACCAGTTTGGCAGGGTACCTTCGACTTGACTCGTCATGCCTTCAGCTTCCGCTCTGGCGATGCGCCGGTCGAGGTTTTGGCGCGCGGGTTCCTCGGTCCTGCTGCCGGTGCTGCACAAAGCCAGGGCGGTGACCCGCTCCGGGTGTTCGAGAGCGAAGACCTGGGCGATCATCCCGCCGACGGACAGCCCGACGAACGTCACTTCCGCGATGCCAAGGTGATCGAGAAGGCCCGCAACATCCGCTGCCAGATCCTCAAGGCGGCAAGGCCCGGGGGGGAAGCCGCTCAGGCCATGGCCGCGGAGGTCTAACCGCAGCACCCGAAAGGATGCCCGCAGCAAAGGCACCTGGTACCCCCATACATCCAGGTTCACCGCCAGCGGGTGACTGAGGAACACGACTGGCCGGCCCGGCTCACCTTCGAGAACGTAACTGAGGCAATTGCCATTCACGGTCGCAAAATCCCTGTTCATGTCGCCTCGAGCGTACCACGGGCGCTTTTCCCGGATGTAGAGAAAACACGTTCTCCCGCCGGCGTAGGAGTCGAACGCCAGGAGGCGTGCCAGGCAGCATCAAGGGGTGGACGACTCAGGGTTAACCCTGTTTTTTCCTCTCCTGTGCTTGCCCGGAAGGGAGCTGCGTGTTTCGGTAAGGGCAGCAGCAATCAATGTTAAGGTATGGCGCTGGGCATCGAAAAAATTATCCAGGAATGGTTGGCCAAAAGCTCACATGAAAAACTGCCGGGTGCCGGGAAGCCCCTTGACCTGGATGAATATTTCCGCTGGCCCGAAGATTTGCGGCTTGCCTACTCTGTCCTGAAAAACTCGGGTTACATCCCGGAGGAAGTTCATCTGTTGCGTGAGATCGGTGAACTGGAAGCGCAGGTTGCCGCCTGCGAAGATCCCGTGCTCCGCAAAGACCTGACCCGACGATTGCAGGAGCGTCAGGTTGAACTCAACCTGAAGTTAGAAACCAAACGGCGCAGGCGGTAGGGCCGGCTCTCCGGGTGAATCGCAGGCTTACGCGCGGGCTGGTGAAGTGCCACCAACTGCCACGGGCAGAGAGCGCGGTAGGGCGTTCGATCCGGTGCCGCTTCACGGCCTAAAGGTCGTACCAACAGATTCATGCAATGAAGGGGACGTTCAGGCCGCCCTTGAAAAGTTGTTTCCCCTGAAGGCTCGGTCGGGTCGTGTGCCCTTGCCATTTCGTATATGAATTCCTCATGGCAGACAGACGTTTTTACTTCCAAGTGACATTCGAAGGGCAGGCGACGGTACAGCCAACGGCGTACGGTCAGGGTGAGACCCGTCGTTCGGTGGTGGTCGAGATCGGCCCTGAAGCTTTGACTCCGGCCGAAGGCGTCACCCCGCGGGCCCAGGAGGAAGCGGCTTCCGAGATCGCCCGGACCACGGCCAACGAGGTGATCCGTGACGAAATTCCGACGGTCAGCAACCTCGATGGGGACGCGGTTCGGATCGGCGAGCTGCCGCCGGTCTTGCAAGACGTTGAACCCACGATTGACGACCCCGGAATCCGGGTGTGGCTGATGCCATCGGGCGATCGCGACGTGGAGGAATAAGGGAATGCCGCAAACCGAAGAATGCCACAAATCAAAGGATTAAAGAACGCCACGAATGGAAAGCAGGATCGTCGCCTGCTTCCGCTCCTGTGATTCGTGGCATTCTGTCATTTCAATCAATGGTGACCAGGGTGCCGATGGGTGTCTGTTCGAAGATAGCTTTTGCCACCGATTCCTGTCCGACGCGGATGCACCCGTGGCTCGCGGGCCGTCCTGGATCAAACCCCTGGTGGATGCCGTATTCACCAAAGGAAAGACGCAGAAAATAAGGCATGGGAACCTTGTACAGGGAAGACCGCCGGGACCGTTCTTTGTCCGTAACGAGGTATTCTCCCGGCGGCGTGTCGTAACCCTGGCGCCCCGTGGAAATGTCACCCGTGATGCAGGGTTGGCCGTCCCGGTAGAGCACGATTTGTTGCCGGTCGAGGCCGATTTCGATCCGGTAATGGGCTGCCAACGGATCCGCTTCAAACAACGATTGCGCCAGCTTCGGGTAACCGCATTTCGCTGCATACTGGGCAGCAACCCAGCCCCAACTGGAACTGTTGTACCGGCGTGCGCCCCGGGTCAGGAGGCATCCGCAGATTTCCGCCCGGCCCAGGCATGCTGCCACCATCAAGGGCGTTGCTTTCGTTTCCTCCGCGAAATAATGAGCGGCCAATGGGCTCCAGCTTTGCAGCAGGCCAAGTCGCGCCCGGCTGAGGCCAAAAGCCCGGTTGGGGTTGGCCCCGTCCTCGATTGCCTGGGTGACCAGCGCGGGCGAGTTGTTCAAAACGGCCGCCTCAAGTTCACCCTGGCGAAGGCTCAAAGCCAAGTGATTTGCTTCCGGCATGAGGGTGCCCAGAAGAAGGCAAAACACAGCGAAAAAGGGTGTCATTTGAAAATGCTTGCAATCGGATCGGTTGGGCCAATTGCATCAGTAATCGGATTTTTCGCTCGCCCTTTGATTCCATTGCGCTTTATCCCAGCAGTTTGTCGGGCGTGATGGGAAGGTCGCGGACGCGCCGGCCGGTCGCGTGGTACACTGCATTCGCAATCGCGGCAGCCGCGCCCACAATGCCAATCTCGCCTACGCCGCGCGCTCCCGGACCCGGGATGCGGGGATCCGGGATGTCCAGGAACGTAAGGTCAATCTCTGCCGGTGTGTCGGCGCACACCGGGATGAGGTATTCTGCCAGGTTCGGGCTCACGTTACGCCCGGTCAGGAAATCGGGAACAGTTTGTTCGAGCAACGCCATGCCAATGCCGAAGGTGATTCCGCCGAGAAGCTGGCTTTGCGCAAGCTGCCGATTGACGATCCGGCCCACGTCGTAAGCCCCGACCGCACGGTTCACGCGGATGTGCCCGGACCAAGGCTCAACCTCCACCTCGACAAACAACGCTCCGAACGACAAAAACGACCACGCTTCCCGTTCCTTGCCGGGTTTCGATCCCGCTTCGGCCTGCAAAAAGGGTTGCCTGGATTTCTGCAGAAATTCCGCATAGGGCAGCCAAGGCGTTCGAAAGGTCGATGCACCGCACCTCACCCGAGCCGATCACGGCCTGCAAAAGAACTCCATGGGCCAAACCCGCCGGTTTGAACTCAGCCGCGTACCGGGCATGGCCGGTTACTTTTTCAATGCCGTCTACCCGCGGCAAGGGTTGACCGATCGGCGATGCCGGCGCGCTTTCCATAATCTAGGCTTCCCGCAGCGCCGCTCCGAGCGCCTCCACGACCGTTCGTTTGGCAAGCTCGATTTTAAACGCGTTGTGGGCGTAGGCGCGGGCTGGAGCCAACTCAGCTTCCGCTGCCCTGCGGAACGCCTCCTCCCCTGGCTCGCAACGTCCAGCAAGTTGGTGCCTCCCCCGATGAACCTGGCCCGGGGCCCGGCAGCCTGCACCGCATCGGGAACGTCGGTCGCCCTCAGGTAATGAAACGTCTTCATCGTTCGCACGTCAGCCGACAGCCGTCCCGTGGCTCATTTCAGCATGTGCGTCGCGAACCGCGGCGATGATGTTGGCGTAGGCTCCGCAGCGGCAAAGGTTCCCGCTCATCCATTCGCGAACCTCCGCGTCCGTGCTGGCATGGCCTTCCCGAATGCAAGCAATCGCGGAACAAATCTGTCCGGGTGTGCAGTACCCGCACTGTTAAGCGTCGTACCGCAGGAAGGCGGCCTGCACCGGATGCAATGTACCTCCCGATGCAAGGCCCTCAATCGTGGTGATCTCGTCACCCTCATGCATCACGGCCAGCGTCAGGCAGGCGTTAACGCGGCGTGCATTCACCAGCACGGTGCAGGCACCGCATTGCCCGCAGCCGCAGGGCGTGCAACGGAGCTGGTTCGGCTTGCAGCCTGCGGGGTTTGGTCCATCTTCACGCGGCCGGTGGATGCCTATGTGGATTGACCCGCAAACCTTGCAAGACTCCGCCGTCGCCCTCGGGTTGGCCACGTTGTCCGGGTACAGCTTGTATGGAACGGCCTTTCTGACCGGGCTGGCGATGCATTTCGGCGGTTTCCCGGATTTTACCCACGACCATTTGCTGAGTGCGTTGGGCGAAACGCCGGTCCTGACGTTCCTGTTCGGCGTGTCGGCCGTGGAGTTTCTCGCGGGCAAGGTCCGGTTTCTTGGGTCGGTCTGGGACCTCCTGCACACGCTCATTCGCCCGGTGGGTGCTGCCATCCTTGCCGCTCATGCCTACCAGCACCACGGGCAGGCAAGCGAAGTCCTGGTAGCTTTGCTGGGAGGGACGGCTGCGCTGGGCACACACAGCCTCCGGACCGCTGGAAACCTTGCGGCCAGTCACCTGCCCGTTCCTTTTGCGAACCTGTTTGTGGGCGGGGCTGCTTCGGTCGCGTTTTTGGCAGGGTTTGCGCTCTATTTAACAAATGCAGTCGCCGCCCTGGCGGCGTTTGCAGCGGTATTGGTCTTAAGTCTCTGGCTCGTCCCGAAACTCGGCCGCCGGCTCTGGCAGTGGTACCGGGGAGGGTTCGCCGCGCTTTTTTCTTCTAGGCCGCCAAGGGTCTCGGCAAAACCCGCACCCAAGAAAGTCCGCAGCGTCACGTCACGTTCCGCAGCGGGTGAAGGCCGTCTGGAACCGCACAAATAGCGCCCTCCGGCGGCTGCAGGGGACGAAGGAGAACGTGTCGGTGCGTCGGCCTCGGTAGGGCAGCGGTCCCTCGCCGAACGAACGATGCGGGTAGAAGAAGAAGACGGCGGGCGTACTGCCCGGTAAAGAAGCTGGCCGTTCGGCGCCCCGGGAGAAAGGTGGGGCCGAAAAGGGGCATCGGGCGAGCTGGAGTCTCGGGCAAGGAAGCAGGGACAAGCGGCGATGCTGGTCAGGGACCCTGCCGAGCGGGACCGTCATCTCTTACCGACCGGGAGGCGCGCAAGCCGACTTTCCTGACTCCACTCGTAAAGCGCCCGCTCCTTAACTGCTTCGCCAAACACGGCCACGCCGGCGTTCAGCAAGGCCAAACCGAGCGTTCCGCAACTAACCCACCCTTTGCGGCCGTCGTGCTTCCGCAGCGTCGCATGTCCGGTGACGCTGACCCCTAAGCCAATCAGCACGAGTCCCAGCGGCGACAGAGCCATCCAACGCGTCCGATGGGTTTCAGGGTCCACTAAGCGAGAGTAATCCACTCTCGCGTTCCCGCCAATCGGGATCTCGAGGACAAGCAGCTTTGCCAGGCGGGGATGCCGCCCCAATACCCCGGCAGCGAAGGGACTCGCCGCCCTACCGGGCCCTCTTCCACCCCGTTACGCCGACACGGCGATCCCTTCCGTCACCTACCGGGCAGGTTCCCAGCCCTTGAGTGCCGCCTGGAGTTCCGCGGCGCGCACCGGCTTGCTCACGTAGCCGTTCATTCCCGCCTCCAAACATCTCTCACGGTCGCCTTGCATCGCGTTCGCCGTCATCGCAATGATGTGGATCGGCACCCTCCAAGGGCAGGGTGGATCGGTTGCCTGCTCCCGCTGGCGGATCGTTCGAGTGGCTTCATAACCGTCCATCTCCGGCATTTGACAGTCCATCAGCACCACGTCATAGGGGATCTGCTGGAGGGCCTCCAGGACTTTTATGCCGTTGAGAACGGCATCTGCCCGGTAACGCAGTTTGCGTAGCTGGCCCAAAGCGACTTTCTGATTGATGAGGTTGTCTTCCGCGAGAAGAATGCGTAGAGCTTCATAGTGAGGGTTTGTTTCCGGAGGGACCGGTTCAGCGGCGACCGGAACTTTGGCGTTTTGCGCTCTTGCCTGGGCATTGCCCATCACGCCGACCAAGCACTCAAAGAGGCGCGATTGCTTCACCGGTTTGACCAGGTAAGCCTCAATGCCATCCGCTTTCAAGTCCGCCGCACTCAACGATTGTCCCACGGAGGTTAAGATAACGAGCCGGGCAGTGCCGGCGAGCCCCGGGTCAGCGGCAATGGCACGTGCCAGCACCCAGCCGTCCATGTCCGGCATTTGCACGTCCAACAAGGCCACTTTGTAGGGTTCACCACGGGCGGCTGCGGCCCGCAACATTCGCAGGGCTTCCTCGCCCCCTCCGGCACTGCTCGCTTCCATGTTCCAGGCGCGAAGCTGATGACGAAGGATCCGGCAGTTAACGGCGTTGTCGTCGACCGCCAGCACCCGCACCCCGGCCAGGTCAGAGCGGCAGGGCTCGGGCGAGCAGGCGCTTCCTGCCTGTTTGTCAAGCTGGGCGGTAAACCAGAAAGTGGATCCCTTCCCCGGTTCGCTCTCGACCCCGATCTCACCCTCCATAATGGCGACCAACTGCCTGGCAATGGCCAGGCCCAGGCCCGTGCCGCCGTACCGACGCGTGGTGGATCCATCCGCCTGGCTGAACGCTTTGAACAGGCGCCCTTGGGCTTCGAGCGCAACGCCAATGCCACTGTCTTGCACCTCAAACCGAAGCACCGTCCGGGTTTCGGTTTCGCTAGCCTTGGCAACCCGGACCACGACCTCGCCTTTGGCCGTAAACTTCACGGCGTTGCCAATGAGGTTGGTCAGGATCTGTCGCAGCCGTCCGGGATCGCCACGCAGCCGGGAGGGCACGTCGGGAGCAATCGCGCTGACCAACTCGATGCCTTTCGCCTGGGCCTGCTCAGCCAGCGGGTCCAGGGTGCCCTCGACGGTTTCGATGAGGTCAAAGTCGAGCAGTTCGAACGTGAGCTTGCCGGCCTCAATCTTGGAGAAGTCCAGGATGTCGTTGACGATCGTCAGCAGCGCTTCCGCACTGGCCCGGATGGTCTCGGCGAATTCACGCTGCTCCGGCAGGAGCTCTCCGTCGAGCAACAGCCCTGTCATCCCGATCACCCCGTTCATGGGCGTCCTGATCTCGTGGCTCATGTTCGCCAGGAATTCACCTTTGGCAACGTTGGCCGCTTCCGCAGCTACTTTGGCCTGAAGCAACTCCTCCTCCGCGCGTTTGCGCGCCGTAAGGTCGACGAGCACCGCACCCACGGCGCGGGTTGTCGCACCCGTCCCCCGGATCGGAAAGAAAGAGGTCTGCCATGTCCGGACCTCGCCCGGATAGGATGCGGAGGGACCGCTCCGTTCCACGTTAAGAATCGGCTCGCCGGTCTCGAACACCTTTCGGTAGATGGGCTCCAGTGCCGCGGCGAACTGCGGAACCACTTCACGGATGGTCTTGCCGATGAGTTCTTCAGCGGATAACCCGCTGAGATCAGCCAGTTGCTGGTTGGCTTTCAGGTACCGCAACTCAGGGTCCACCATCAACATGCCCGTCGGAGAGGAACCGAAATAAGCGTTCAGTTGGGCTTCGCTCTCCCGCATGGTTTCCTCGGCCCGTTGGCGTTCCCGGATTTCCGCCGTGAGTTGCGCGGTGCGTTCGCTGACGTTCTGCTCGAATCGGGCGTTGAGGGCTTCAAGCTCCGCCTGCTGGCGCGCGATGTCATGCAGGCTCGTTCCCCGCTGGATGATTGCAACCACGAGAATGGCGTCGGTGAACAGGACCCAGCCTACGTGTTCGACGATCCGCTCAAGTGAAACGGTGAGCACGCCGAAAATGGAAAGGGGAAAGCAGATGCCCCGGATCACGTGATCGGCCGCAACGACCAACGTGGCGGTAAGAAGGACCCGCCAGTCGCGGTAGAAGGCGAGAAAGGCGAGTGAGCCGAAAATGTGAAAGTGGGTTTCGATGCGCCCTCCGGTAAGGTGAATGAGGAGCCCGGAGTAGAGCATTTGCGCTATCGCCACGACGTGGCGGGTAAGCGTCTCGCCGGGGTGCCTGATCGCCAACGCAACCGGGAGGCTGCTGAGTGCCCCGCCCAGCAGAATGGCGGCCCACAAGTGAACGTGGATCGCACTTTGTGTCCCCGTCCACGTCCGGGGAGACAGGGACAGGGCAGTGACGATCGCGCCAAGCCATTGCAAAACCATCAGACCGGCAAAAAGGCGGTCCGTGTTTACGCAAATGCGCAGCCCGTGCTCGCGAAACAACGCAGTGGCCCGATCGTCGACGGTTTGGGCGAATGCCGGCGCATTCAGCGCAACCATAGCTCGCCGCAGGTTCCCTCTCATGGTGAAGCTGCCAGCGCACAGCCAAAAGCCGGCGTGGTGCGAAGCCGCGGCTTGTCACCGCCAAGCAAAGCCTCGATCGCATCACTCCCTTCGCTTTCACCGACGTGACCACGCGCGGAAGTGATTCCGCCGGTAAACACCACGTTTCCGCCCGAGTCGTACACCACGGTTTGGCCCGACGTTTCCGCACCGAAAAGTTGAGCCTGCGTTCCGTCAGGGTCCCGGAGGGCGGTGACCCCGGCGATGGATCCGGCCCAACGCCAAAGGTCCGTCCTTGACCACTCCCCGTCCGCCGTTCCCGGTGAAAAAAACACCACGTAGGCCCGCAGCCGGTTCTGCTTGCCGTCCATAAGGCGCGCGAGTTCTTCAAGGCTGGCACGGGTGCATGGGCAGCGCGGGTGCGCGAACAAGACCAGGGTAAACCCTTGCCGGCCAAGGGCGAGGCGGTTCGTCGCCGGCCAAACTTTCGGAGGGATGGCGTTCGGACCGGGCCGGAATGAATACCACGTCAGGCCGAGCGATCCGGCCAGGACGGTGCCTGACCAAAGCAGGACGAGGGCAGGCGCAGGAAACCTGGGCAACCCTCGGCAACGGCGGACACACGGCATGGCCCGTATATATATCATAATTTCTGTTCCAGCCATCTATTAGTAAAACGGCACCGCAGTGATGACAGCTCATCAGAGGGCGGCTGGCGTTCGAACCGGGGCCCTGCCCCCTCTAAAGGACGTTGCAAAAACACCGAAAGGCATGGACAATCTCCGACACTCTAACGTGCCAGCGTTCCCGGAAGATGAGATTTGATCACAAAAACGGAAAACCTGCGGACAAACACATTGCTTTGAATGGCAGGACCATGCACGTGCTGCCTGACCCGGAACTCATTGCGGCCGCCGAAGCGGCCTTGCAACGCGCGTTCCGTCAGCAGCAGCACACCGTCGGCTGTGCGGTCCGGACCGGGTCGGGCAAAATCTATGCCGGCGTGAACATCAAGGCCTGCGGCTACGGCCCTTGTGCAGAGCCCATCGCCCTAGGCGCGGCTTTCACGGCCGGGGAATCCGTGATTACCGGCATTGTCGCGGTCCGGCGCAAGGAAGCCGGGGAAGGTTTTCGCGTGGTTTCACCGTGCGGCAACTGCCGCCAGCTCCTCGTCGATTATGCCCCGGACGCGACCGTGGTCTACGCCGACAACGGCGAGTTGAAAAGTGCGCGGGCCGTTGAATTGCTGCCGGGCTACTACCGCACCCGTTGGAACGAGCGTCTCGCCAATGGAACCGAGGAACTCTAACGCCAGATTCCGCCCATGCGTCCAGCACCGAAAAAGCGGGTTGAGACGGATCCGAGCCAGGCACCGATCGGAAAACTGGGCGATGCCCTGAACGTGGCGCCGTTGCCCGAGCTTCGGGCCAGCAGCGCCGAACCTTTTCAAACGCCCGCTGCCGTTAACCCGGGATGGAAGCCGGGACGGGTGGTCATCCGCCGGGAAACCGCGCACCGGGGCGGCAAAACGGTCACGGTGGTAGAGGATTTTGCGACTCACCTGCCGATCTCGTTCATCCTGAACCTGGCGAAACGGCTCAAGGCGGCCTGCGGCGGTGGTGGGACGGCCAAGGCCCGCCGGATCGAAATCCAGGGCGATCAGATTTCCAGGGTCCGTGAGTTCCTCGCGGCCGAGGGTTTTCAAGTGGCGGGAGAGCGACCCAAGCGCTGAAAGAAAAGGGAGCTTCCTCCGGTGCGTTTTGCAACTCGGGTCCGCAGCCGGACCACCCTCTCGCTGCGAACTACCCGGCGTGAGAACGTTAAAGCTTTGCGGATGGTCTCTCGCGGTCGCCAGCCTGATTTTGTCTTTGAACGGGTGTGCTGCCGGCGACCCCGGCCCGGATGCTGCCGTTACGGCGGCCGGCCAGGAAGGCAGCGCTTTTCCCGACAACTCGCAACCGGGAGGAACCGTGATCCGCTAGGTGCGTACGTACCAAAACACGGCGCAGAAATGGCACGTCGTTCCCGTTAGAACAAACAGGTGCCAGACGAGGTGGTGGAACGGCATTTTTTTGAACGAGTAAAAGGCGGCGCCGACCGTGTAGGCCAATCCCCCGGCCACGATCCAGACCAGGCCGCCGGACGGAATCAACCGGAGGGCGGCTGGCGCGGCAAACACGCCAATCCAACCGAGGCCGATGTAAAGAAAGGTCGAGTAACGGTGGTACCGGGGCCCGCCGAACACTTTGAGGAGAATGCCGGAAAGCGCGAAGACCCAGACAACGGTAAACAAGGTCCAACCGCATGGACCGCGCAACGGGCCTAGGGTGAACGGGGTGTAACTGCCGGCAATCAACAGAAAAATGCCGGCATGATCAAGCACGTGAAACCATTGTTTCAACCGGTTTCGGGGCAGCGCGTGGTAGATGGTCGAGGTGAGGTAACCGAGAATCATGGTGGCCGCGAACACGAACGTTCCGGTCACGGCCCAGCGGCTCTGCCGGAGCGGGGCAGTGACGACCAGCAGGGGAAGGGTGGCGATCGCTGCGACCAGACCGATGCCGGCCGTGATGCTGTTGGCGACTTCCTCCTTGGGCGACTGGAAGCGGGCTCGGCCAACGAATGCCCGGGCTGGATCGATGCTGCGCATGGGGCCAACTTCAGCAGATTCGGAGAAGGGTGACAACTGCTTCGGAGGTGGAGCAAACCGTGCGGGGACAGCACTCACGGAGAGCGGGTCCTTCCCACGGCACTCTTTCATTTTTTAATTTGTGGCATTCTTTGATCCCTTAAGCGCCTGATAATCCGCCTCTTATTCGTGGCACTCTTTGATTTATGGCATTCCGTGACCCTTTAGCTTCACTCGTGGCATTCTGCCGCCATCGCGTCACCGCAACCGTTCCCGCCGCCAGAACCGCAACTACCAGCAGCCAGGGGATGCGTGACGGCGCCAGCACCGGAAGGGAAATGGCGGACAATCCTTTTTCCGCGATGGCACGGCGGGCCCCAGTCGACCCAATGCTCGCGATCGAACCGATCGACCCAATGCTCGCGATCGAGCCAATTGAGCCAATGCTCGCGATCGAACCGATCGACCCGATGCTCGCGATCGAGCCGATGGAGCCGATGCTTGCACGGGAGCCAATGGAGCCAATGCTTTCTCGAGATCCGAGGCTGCACAGGCTTTTGAGCGTCCGCAGGTTGGTGCCTGCCGTTCGTGCGTCAACGGATGGCAACGAACCCGCTAAACCGGTCGTTTGCATGACGGCCAAATTACCCGAAAACCGGCTTCGGCAAAGGGCGTTCCGGCGAAACGGGCGCATGATCCACCGGCGCCGCGACCAGCCAGCCGAACTGCCCCGCCCATTGGCGGGCAGGTGAACGTGGACGTCAATCGCGCCGAGCAACGGATCGGCGTGCGATGCGGGGCGGGTTGGCTGCGTCATAACATTCGGAAAGCCACGCGCCGGCATCGGCGGGGAGCGCGACTTTTTTCTAGACCGCGGGAACAAACCTGGCCGACAGATAACATTATGAGGAACTTTGTTACCTGCTCTCGTTTACTAGCTGGCATCGTGTTGGCGTTGTTTCTGGCGTCCTGCGATAACACGGCGGCGCCGGCTTCCAAAATCAACCGGGCCAATTTTGACCAGATTCATGAGGGGATGTCCAAGGCGCAGGTGCAAGCCGTCCTGGGACCGGCAACGTCGACCAGCACCGAAGACAAGGTGATCTACAAACGAACAACCTGGCGGTACACGCAAGGCGACAAGTACATCAACATCACGTTCAAGAACGACGAACTTGACGCCAAGGACACGAACCTGGGAACGTCTTAGCGTGGTTGCGGCGCTTTGGGTACTCCGGCCTTGCGTTTCCGGGCAGGCCCGTTGATCCTGAAACCAACGAAAGATGATCCGGTCGCGTCTGGGCACCCTTTTTTGCGCGCTGGCAGTCCTCCAAATCTTGGGAGGCCACTGGGCGTTGCTGCAAACGGGCGCCTGGGCGGGTATGCTCGTGCAGTACAGCCAGCAGGCCGGGATTGCCCTGGGGCTGGCCAAGACCTTTGACGGCGACCATCCCTGCCCGTTTTGTCAGGTCATTAAGGACGCGAAGAAGCAGGAGCAGAATAAAGCGTCCTCGCTCCAGGTGGAGCTCAAAAAGGATTTCTTGGTTTGTTGGAGCCGGTTTGAAGTCCACCAGCGGTGGGCTGAAGTGAAATACCCTGAGGTCGGGGAGTGGTGGCAAGGCGTGGCCTCTCCGCCCGCCGTGCCGCCGCCGCGCAACGCGTAGGTGGTTCAGGTTTCCTGTGTGACCACCGCTTGCGTGGTCGTTTCGCGTTCACTTCAGCGGGAGGGCCGCGCGTCGTTCGCCCGGCCGCCCGAAAATGGATTCACTTTTGCTTCTCACCGATGTCCTTACAAAAAATGGCCGCGTTAGGCTCTGCTTGCGCTGCGGCCTTGATGGCAGTCCCTGTCCCGGCGCCGGCCCACGGCTTTGCCGGGAACCGTTTTTTTCCGGCCACCCTGGCCACGGATGATCCCTTTGTGGCCGACGAACTGTCGCTTCCGACCTTTCAGGCCATCCGGCAACCAGGCAGTCCCCCGGCCAAATCGTTCAACCTTGAAACCGACTTGGCCCTGCGACTGACCCCAAACCTTGGCATTCAGGCAGCCGACAGCTGCCAGTTCCTGAAATCTCCCGGCTCGCGCCTCCAAACGGGTTTCACGAACGTTGCGGTTGGCGGCAAGTACCAGTTTCTGGTCAGTGCCGAACACGAAATGATCCTTACGGCCGGCGTCGATGCCGAAATCGGCGGCACGGGTCGGCAGTTAATCGGTGCCGACCGCTTCAGCACGGTGACCCCGGCCCTGTTTTTCGGCAAAGGTTTTGGGGACCTGCCCGACTCGGTGGCCGCACTGCGGCCGTTTGCCCTGACGGGCTCGGTCGGCGTGTCGTTCCCGACCCGCTCGAGCGTTCGGGACGGTGGCGCCGTTACCCGGGTGCCCAACAACCTGGAATGGGGCGTGGCCCTCGAGTACAGCCTCATCTACCTGCAGACCCAGGTCAAAGACGTTGGTTTGCGGGCGCCTTCGGATCGGCTCATCCCGTTGGTGGAGTTTGCCATGCAGACGCCGCTTAACCAGGGACGGCCACCCACGACCGGCACCGTCAACCCCGGGGTGATCTGGTCAGGCAAGTACTTCCAGGTGGGCATTGAAGCGGTGATTCCGGTCAACTCGCACACGGGCAACAACGTGGGCGTATTGGCCCAACTCCACTTCTACCTCGATGACGTGCTCCCTCAGATCTTTCAAAAACCCCTGCTCGCCAATTGGCCATGATCAACCTCCGCGGATTGTTTATCCTTTTGCTGTGGGCAGCCGTGCCGTGGACCGCCGGGGCCCATGCCTTCCTGGACCGCGCTGAACCGGCGGTGGGCAGCCAAGTACGCGTCACGCCCGCCCAGGTGAAAATCTGGTTTACGGAAAAGCTGGAGCCGTCGCTCAGCCGGGTTCAGGTCTTTGATGCCGGCGGCCGGGAAGTCGACCGGCGCGACGTCCATCCAGATCCGAGCAACGCTGCCCTTCTGGAGGTATCGCTGCCTGCTCTGAAACCCGGCAAATACAAGGTGGTTTGGCGGGCGGTGTCGGTCGACACCCATACCACCAGCGGGACCTTTGGGTTTGAAATTGTTCCGTAGGGCCTGTGCTACGCGGGTCCAAGACAACAAGCTTCGTTGAATCAAGTCCATCGACAGCCCCGGCCGGCATGCGCCGGCCGGGCCCCCTGCCCGTGAATACTTGGCCGGCTGAGGGCAGCCACTACTTTGAGCGCACCTTTCACTTTATGGCTTATGGTCTTGCGTTGGTAAGGTTCCTGCACTGGGCAGCGAGCCTGTTGTTGACCGCCTCGCTGCTCGCTCGCGTTTTCCTTTTGCCGCAAGGATGGCTTGGTGACGCGCCGCACGTTAAGGCGTGGAGAGATCGGTACTTGTCCCGCCTCGGCCGGCTTGCGCGGACCGCGTGGGCGGTGGCCTTGCTTTCCTGGGTGCTTTGGTCTGGGCTTACGGCCTTGATCATGATCGGAACGGATCAGTTCAGTGACTCTTCCGTGGTCGCAACCGTGCTTGTCCATACGCAGTTCGGGCGCTTGTCGACGGCCCGTTTGGCGATCCTGGCGTTAACCGGCGGGTGCCTGTTTGCATCGCGCCGAACCCCCGCGAGAGAACGGGGTGTTCTGACCGCGTTGACCGTGGCGCTTACGATTTTGAATACGCTCACCCTGGCCCTTACCGGCCACGCTGCGGCCACGCCCGGCGCCGCTGGAACGTGGCATTTGGCGATCGACGCACTCCACCTCGCCGCAGCCTCTGTCTGGCCGGGCGGCCTGGCGTGCTTTGCGTTGCTGTTGGGCTCCATGATGGCCTCACCGGCACTCGACCTGCGTACGGCCGCCGCCCGGGCCACCACCCGTTTTTCCGCCTCAAGCCTGGTGGCGGTGGCAGTCCTGGGTGCGACGGGGTTGGCGAACAGCTGTTTTTTCTTTCACGACGTGCGCACCGTCTGCACGAGCCTTTACGGGCGCCTGCTGCTCGCCAAAGTGCTCCTCTTTTTCGGTATGCTTGGATTCGGCGCGTGGAACCTTTTTGTCCTCAAGGCCAAACTTACCCGCGAAACTCAGGGCGCGGCCGCCGGCCGTCCGACCTCCACGACCCGCGCCTTGTTTCGCAACGTTCTCTGGGAAATGGCGCTTGGCACCCTGGTCATCCTGGCCGTGGCGGTGCTCGGCATGACCGAGCCCCCGCGGCCTTGAGGCCAACCGCAAACCGGAGTCGAAACTCGCGAGGTCGTGCGTCACGATCGCCCGCGGTCACGGTTGCTCTGCAATTGTTCCCAGGAATGTGACAACACTTCAATGACATTGCCGAATGGGTCGTGGCAATAGGCGGCCTGATACCCGGCCCCCGCATACGGTTTACAAGTGTGCCCCCGCTGGCGGCCTCCGTTCTCCACGATCCTGGCAATCAGGCCTTCAATGTCCGGATCCGTGACGCAGATGTGGTAGAATCCGCCGCGGGTGTACTCGAAGTCGGTGGCCGGACGCTGGGATTTCGGCTCGATGAACTCGAAGATTTCAAACCCGACGCCATTGCCCGTCGTAAGATGGCACATCCGCAAACGTTTGAGACGCGGATCGAAAAAGTCGCGCAGCAGGATGCCCAAAGGGGAATCGTCGACGGTGACGTCCAACGGACCCATCAGGACCTGAAACCCCAGGACTTTTTGGTACCACGCCACCGCTTCCTCGAGGTTTTCAACGGTGAGGCCGATGTGGTTGATGATGCGGGGAAACATAGGTTCCTGCATCTTGCGGATGCCGCCGCACGAAGCAAGCATCGGGTCACCCAACTTGGGGGACTAAAACCGGAACGTAACCGTGCCCTCCACGTGAAAAGGCCATTCAGCGACCACCGAATCGTTGCCATAGATGGGGTTAGGCGGGCTCCAGTTATGCTCACCCGTGACGTTTAACAGGGCCACGCGGGCCTCAAAACGGCCGTCCGGGGTCTTGTAGAAAAAGGTCAGGTCCATCTGGTATTGCCAGGGCACCTTGAGGTAATTGCCGTAATCAAGGTAAAAGGGCCCTGTGACCACGTTGTTAAGGATTGCGCCAAAGGTGCCGTAAGCCGTCGGCACCTGGCAGCGGGCGAGCAAATTGAAAGCGTGTTTGGGCAGCCCGGGTTCGCGGTAACTGCCGTTGGGCAAGGAAGTGCCAACGTCCGTGAGGACCGTTCCATCGGGTTGCCGCAGCCGTGGATCATCAACCGGGTAAGCCTGGGTTACAAACGGGCTGCCATGAACCTGGCTGTCCAGGAAACTGTACCCGGCGCTCACGTAGAAATTGCGGCTGGGCTGGTAATCGCCCTCAATTTCCCAGCCCCGGATGTTATCGTTCTCGAACGCGGAGCCAAGGCCCGGCAGCACGCGGTTCTGTTGAAACAACGCCGTGCTGATAAACAGCGTGTCTTTCAAAAGGGTCGCCTTGGCGCCAAACTCGAACAACTGACTTTCACGATGGTAGTCGGATTGGTTTTTGATCGGAATATCAGACGGCAACCCGCCGCCGTTGGCAGACGCAATCGACTGGCTGTAGTTGTACGTGAAATAGGCCGTCAGCCATTTGAACGGTTTAAACGTCGGGCTGATGTTCACGTTCGGCAGAAACTCGACGTTGTGCGCTTTGTTGCCGGCCGGGTTAACCTGATTCAGGCCGGCCTCATCGTAAAGGGGATCCATTTCATTGACCCACAGGATGTCCAGCCGCGCGCCGGCCAGCAGTGAGAAATGGTCACCGACATTGAGCACGTGTTCGTAAAACGGGCCCACGTCTAGCAACCGCGAGTTGTTGGTGTCACCGTTGAACACACCGGGCGAAGCGACAAAACCTGGGCTGGTCGGCACGGGAAGAGCACTGGTAAAGTTGAAATATTTGATGTCTTTCCGGCTCAGCGAAAGGTCCCAGGCATTGGCCGGTTCATCAAAATAGTCGTCGGCGGCATTTACTTCCTGGTAGCGCACGTCCACGCCTACGTTGATCTGGTTGCCGAGGGTCAAGCCGTTCTCGGGAGCCGCCAGCGGCGCTTTGGCGTCCTTGCCGTCCGGCGACGGCCTTGCGGGTGCGGCTTTGCTGTTGCCGCCGCCGAGAGGCGTTTCAAAGTTCAACTGGAGCTCCGTCCGGTTTTCCACCGACCACGCCGGGTTGACGATCTCTGAATAGAAGTAGTTCGATTCGGTGTGCCGGTCGATGTACTGGAAAAGGGTGTTGTTGACGATCTTGGCGGAGTCACTCAGCGTGAAGGTCTGGACCGCCTGGGCGCGGTAGTTCTTGCCGTAGGAACCGTTTGTGGGAGCAAACAGGCGGACGCTCCGGCTTAACCCCACGTCGCCCGTCGGCACGATGGCGTTGCCGCTGCTCTGAACAAACTTTCCGTAATCCGCCCCCCGCCCGTTCCAGCCTTGGACGTAGCCGGAAAAATATTGGCCGTTATCGATCAACTGCTGGGTGGGCCGGTTAATCCCGAAATTTTCCGTGTAGGTGGCGAAATACAGGTCGCCGGACAGCGCCAAGGTGTAGTTGGGCGTGGGGGTCCACCGCAACGCCCCGTAAATCGAGTGCGTTTGGGTGATTTGATTTTCGTAGTAGCTGCCGGAATCCTGGCCGGAGTAGCTGATCCGGAACGCGAGCTGGTCCTTGATGATGGGACCACCCAGGTCAACGTTCCACCGGTACTGGTCGTAGGTGCCGATGGTGGTGCTGACCGAGCCTTTGAAAGTGTCGAAGTAAGGCTGTTTGGTGTTCAGGTTAACAAACCCGCCCACGTATTGAGAGACGCCCTGGACCACGCTCGGCGGGCCCTTGAAGATGTCGACCGACTCGACACTGTTGAAATCGAAAGGCAGGCCGTTCCCGTTGGAAGTAAGGCCCAACCGCATCCCGTTCACAAAGACATCGGCAGTCTGTCCGCGAATGCTGGGATTGGACGGCGCGCCAAAATTGCTCTGGGTGAAGGAACTGGTGGTGAGTTTTGTGAAATCCCGGACATCCTCGATGTTGGTATCGTCCAGCTGCTGACGGGAAATGATGGTGACATTGCGCGGAATGTCCATCGTGTTGAGGTCCAGCCCGAACGCGGAGGTGTTCGGGCGGGCCGTCGGCACCACCGCTTCGTCCAGGGGGATGCGGGCCCCGGTGACCACAACTTGTTGCAGAGAATTGGAAGCCGTTTCGTTCCCCTGAGCCGCCGGCTGGTTTGGAGTCGCTACCTGCGCTAACAAAGACGGTGCAGTCAAAAGCGCGAGTGTGACGCTAAAAGGAGCGTTTGCCCCTGGAATTCTAATCATGTTATCCCCCCTCGATGTTTGTTGTTCCCGTTCCTGGTCGCCGCCAGACCCTCCGAACCGCCGCGAACGCCCAGAAATGCAGATGCCCTGAGGGGAATCAGTTCGGCGGCCCGGCCGTTGGCGCTTGAGGGGGGAGCAAGCGATTGCCGGCAGGCGCTGGTCTCGAATTGATTCCGCGCCAGATAAAAAGAAATTTGGACAGCTTTTGTCAATCGGAATTCTGCAGGCGTGCAACCCGGCACGTTTCAGGTCTTAGCCACATGAGGCCGCCCAGCGCAGGGAGGTCCAACGAGCGGGACTCGTTCCGGGGCGCTTGCTTTGATGCATGCTGGGCACCTTTCCGGCGCGGCGCCGGACGAGAGCTCCGGTCAAACGTTTCTTGCCAAAACTCAGGAAACAGCTCGCCAGGATGGAGCAGTACTCATTAGGGTTCTTGGAAATATGAAATTGAAAGCAAAACACCTGCTTTATTTCTGTGTCGCCGCGCTCACCTGCAGCGCCGCTTTGCCTGGCCAAGCCAGGGCAATTTACCTGGCGTCACGAAACGATGGCCGGGGTTCCGGCAGCCCAACCGATCCCTACGACGGGGCAAGCGCGGACCGATATGATGCCATCCTTGCTCGCTACCCGGCCAGCACGGATTTTCATTATGCCGCAGGCGTTTACCAGTCGCACGGTTATTATTATCAGCATGAGAACATTCATGCCGGTTGCCGCCATTTCGGCGCCGGCGTGGATAAAACCGTCATTCGGCTGGTCGCACCCAACCATGGAAGCGCGGCTTCCGGGCTGTTATTCGGCGCAGATTACAACCAATCGGCGGATGGTTTTGAAATGCATAACCTTACTTTGGATTGCAACGCGACGCATAACCCGGTTTTTGAGAAAGGCTTGGGGGCAGTTGGTGCCGTGAACATCCAGGGCAATAACCTCCTGTTTCAAAACATGAAGATCGTCGGCTTCGGCACTGGTAAACAGGGAACCGAATGCTTCGCTTTTTTCTCGTACCCCGGAGAGTACTGGAAAGGTAAGACGTTTCAGAACATCAAGCTCGATCACGTCACGTTTACGGCGGCGGCGAGGGGCAATCGGGATGGCACCACGGTCACCACGGTGTACGCCTCAGAGGGCGTTAACGTGCAGAACACCCAGATCGTGAATTGTGAGTTCCTGGACCTCGACGCCGAGTTCACCTACGTGCACGCGCTCGGAGCCCTTTACAACGAGAACAATCTCGTGCGGAACTGCACCGAAGGCGGTTACTTCGAAACTGCCGACCATCAGGATCGCACGTTTGTGTTCAAGAACAACACCTACCAAAACGTGCGAAAAGCCGTTTACATTAACTGTCACCCGAACGCCTCCATCGGGAAGATAATCTTCGACAACAACAAGGTTTCTTTGCGACCCGACATTCCGAACAATGCGGCCGTCGGCCTGAACGACGCCGGCATCCAGCCCGGCCAGACGCCCGACCGCATCGGTTCCATCGAGTTTGAGAATAACACCGTGTACCTGGCGTCATACGGCGAGTTTTCCTCGTTATGCAGGGCGCTGAGTCTGCAGAGCGCCGGGCGCCACTACAGCATCGGCCAAGTCGTGGCCTCGGGAAATAAGGTATCGGGGTTGCCGACCGGCCAGCCGTACTACATCCAGGCAGACCTCGTTGGAAAATTGAGCATCCACTGACGCCCGCCATTGCGGGGCTGCCTCAAAGCGGGGCGTCCCGCCGTGCCTCTGGCCACGTCAGGGAAGGTTCCGAAAGCAAGAGCTCCTTCGTGCCCGATGCCGGAGAGCATGTCAGGTGGCCTGGCCGGCAACATAAACCTGCGCTGCCGTTGCCTGTGCGCCGCGGTACACCAACTTGGAGAGGATCAGTTGCGGGTCGGCAACGGTGAGGAGGGGTTCGTCATAGGCATCAACGTGCGCAATGTCCCAGACCGCCACGTCGGCCGTAAAACCGGGCGCGAGCTGACCCAGGGCGTGCCCCGGGGCAAGGATGCGGGCCCCGTCGACCGTGGCCATGCGGAACAGGTCGACTAGACTCGGTTCGGTCCCTGAACCCGTTAAGGCAACGCGCAGCCGGTGGCTGTAGCTCGCCCCTTTCATGACCTGCCACGGGTTTAATTCCGGGCCGCCAGCCACGTCGCTGCCCAACCCCATGCCGATCCGGGCGAAACGGGTGCGCTGCCAGTCTAGCACGCCGCTCCCAAGAAAAACGTTGGACGTGGGGCAATGGGCGATCTTGGCGTCGGCCTCTGCGAGCACGGTGTGCTCGCGTTCCGAGAGGTAGATGGCATGTGCGAGGATGGTGCGCGGCCCAAGCAGGCCGCAACGTTCGTACACGTTGGTGTAATCGCAGGCGTCTGGAAATTTTTCCCGCACGGCCTGCAGTTCGCCGCGGTTCTCGGCCAGGTGGGTTTGGATGAATGCGCCGGCTTCCCCGGCCAGCTCAGCCGTTTCCCGCATCAGCCGGAACGAACAGGTAAGCGCGAAGCGGGGGCTGAAAGCGTATTGCACGAGACCGCCGGCAGCGCCATGCCAACGCCGGCAGAGCGCTCCGCTCTCTGCCACGATGCGGCGGGTTAATTCGGGCGACGAGCGCGCAAGGTAGGACCATTCATCCATCATGACCTGGCCCATGACAACTCGAAGCCCGCTGGCAGCTGCCGCCTGGAAACAAACTTCCGTGCTTTCCGCGGCCGCGCTTGGGTAAACCGCGGCCGACGTGATCCCGTGCTTTTTCAGCTCGGCAAAGAAACGGGGCGCGTCGAGCGCCGCCTGCTCCGGGGTGAACCGCTTTTCCAGCGGAAAAATGTAACGTTCCAGCCAGGGCAAAAGTTGCAGCCCGCCCTGCCCCACGGCCCGGTATTGGGGAAGGTGGCAGTGAACATCGACAAAGCCTGGGGTGATGAGAAAACCGCGGCAATCGTGCCAGGAGACCGCGTCGGGACGGGGCCGGTCGGACCAGGGGCCTGCATATTGGATGGTGCCGAGCTCGTCCCAGAGAAGGGCGCCGTCCGGCCAGGCAGCCAGCTGATCCACCCCGGGTGAACTCAGCAGGTAACCGCGCAGGCCGATGCTGCCGCCCGGCCCACCGGCTGCCCCGGTAGCTTGGGCGGTGGACAGCCCCGGCGACCCGCGACGCGGCGCCCGTTGTGCGGCCGGTCGGGGCCGTTCTGGACCCGGCAGAGTTGGTCCGGAGGCGGCACGGTCCGGTGTCATATCAAGGGCTGGAAGGAGTGGCGGCAGCCTCTGGCCGGCTCAATAACTGGTCGACGATGCTTCGGGTAACCGCAGCCGCGTTGCGCGCGGCCGCCCGCCCGAACTCTTCCTCCTGATTGAAACCATGCTGCCCGCCCGCCAGATCGCTGATGCCGCGCACCACCAGAACGGGGAGGCGGTTTACAAAGCCCACCTGCGCGACGGCTGTGCCTTCCATTTCATGCACGCTCACGCCCCAGTTCCTGGAGGCGAACTCACGGAAAGCGCGGTTGTCGAGGAAAACCGGGCCGGTCATGCCGACGCCCCCGACCTTGATGACGGCAGCTTTCCCATCGGGGCGGGTCAGGCGCACCTCTGCCGCAGCTCCACGGGCCGCGGCCAGCAACTGCGGATCGGCCGGAAAGGAATGGACTTGCCGCGGCGTCGTCTGTCCAGGCTGAACCACGTACACGTCATCAAACCACATCATGCCGAAGTGGCCCCATTTGCTCTTGAAAATCTTCGGCAGGATGTACTGGTCAGTGGTTCCCGGCTTCCGGTTCGCCCACACCGCTTCCGCCTGGTGGATCCAGGCTTCCGGCACCACCACGTCGCCCGGCTGCAGGAGTGGGTCCACCGCGCCGGCAATCCCGCAAAACACCAGGGCGTCGAGGTGAAACCGGTCAATCGCCAATTGGGTCGTCATGGCGGCGTTGACCACGCTCATGCCGGTCATGAAGAGCACCAGGTGTTTCCCAGCCATATCCGTCTCGTGGAACACCGTTCCATTGACCTCCATCGATTTCACCTTGGCGGTGTCCGGCAACAGCAACGCCTGCAACGGCGGCAACTCTCCCGGGAACGCACACGCAACGCCCAACGTTTGCGGCTCCATGCCCTGAGCCGGAGGCACGCAGACCACCATCAGCACGGCCAAGGCCAGGGCGCAATCCAACAGGTAAAAAGGGCTTTTCATAACGCCTCGAAAAGCGGCACCAGCACCATCTCCGGGCAGAGCACCAGCCCTTTGTCGGTAAGCCGGATCTCCGGGATAACCGACAGCGGCAGCAGGTTGAAGCCCATGTAAGGCAGCCGGCAGCCGGCGTCATCCCACGCCGTCTTTAACCGGGCCGTCTCTTCGGCCACGACGCGGGCACGTCTGTCGGAGAGCAAGCCCGCAATGGGCAGGTCGACCGCGGCCACGACGTTCCCTGCCCGCACCACGCAAACGCCACCCTGCACGCGTTGCTGGTAGGCCAGCGCGGCGCGCATGTCCTCTTCGTTTGTCCCGGCGACAATGATGTTGTGCGCGTCGTGGCCGACGCTGCTGGCCACTGCGCCGCTGCGTAACCCGAACCCTTTCAGAAGCCCATGCGCCACCCCGCCCGATTTTCCGTGCCGCTCCACCACGGTCACAAAACAAAGGCCCTCGCGCGACAGCAGCCCCGGCCAAGTTGAGGCCGTCGGCAGCGGCACGATTTCATGCCGGGTGGGGATGCTGGCCCCCTCCAGGGCGATCAAGTGAGCGCGTACCGGGCCGGTCGGCAAATCAGGCGTCAAAGGAGGCGTTCCCGCGATGCTCACCGTCCGGTACGCAGCTCCCGGGTACCGGTACGGTTCTGTCAGCACCGATTCCAGCAGATCGGTCGGGCGCCGTTGTTCAACGAGCAACCGGCCACCGTACCAGGTGGCCTGAGGTTCCAGGGCATCGTTGAGAAGCACCAGGTCCGCCCGGCGGCCGTGCCCGAGGCCACCCAGCTCTCCGTCCAGGCCATACCGGGTAGCCGGGTGGAGGGTGCCGCAGCTCCAGGCGGTCAACGGGTTCAGCCCGGCTTTCACCGCGGACCGGGCCACCCAGTCCAGGCCGAAATGGAACAGGTCATCGGCGTCACGGTCATCCGTGCAAAGGCAGACCCGCTTCGGGCTCGCACCGAGCCTGGTGACGGCCTCAATCGCCCGGGGCAGGCTGTTCCACGGTGTGGTCGGCGGACCGCCGCGAAGAAAGATCCAGAGCCCCGCCTCCAGCAAGTCGCTGGCGATGTCGGCATCGATGGCTTCGTGCGTATCCGTGATCCCGCTGGCCGCGTAGGCAGCAACGAAAGGGCGGCCGTAAACGTGCCCGCTGACCGGCCGGCCACGCCGGAGCGCTTCGGCCAGGATGCCATGGCTGCGCTCGTCCCCCTCCACGACCTGGATGAAATCCATCTTTTCGCCCAGGGCGACGGCTTCCGGCCACAGGTCGAAAAGCTGCCCGATCTTCTTTGCGGTGAGGTCGCCGCCGGCCGTTTCCAACCCGGCGTGCGTGGCAGGCACGGTGCTCGGAACGGTAAGAAAAACGTTGAGCGGCGCGTGGCGGGCATCTTCCAGCATCCATTCGATGCCTTCTGCATCGCACACGTTTCCGATCTCGTGGCTGTCGCAAAAAAGAGTGGTGGTTCCGTTCAGGAGCGCGGCCTCCGCGTAGGCACAGGCCGTCATCATGCTGCTCTCAATGTGGAGGTGAGCGTCCACCAGACCGGGTGCGAGGATGCCACCCTGGCCGTCATAACGGGGCACCTCCGTGAACGCG
>DASWVC010000316.1:0-2236 GCA_036401335.1 Chthoniobacterales bacterium | reverse complement strand
TGCCTTCCGCCGACGCGGTGACAATCGGCGAGTTCGACTTTTCGGGCCTGCTGGCGGTTTTGTCGGCCAAGGTGCAGGCCATGAAGGCGCGACGGATCGTATTCGATTCCCTCGACGTCCTTCTGCACCTGCTGCCCGGCATGGTGGAGCGACGGCGGGAAATCAACCGGTTGCATGCCTGGCTGCTGGCCAGCGAATTGACCGCGGTGATCACGGCAAAAGACGATTGGTCGTCGAGTGCTTCGCCCCGGGACGACGGTGCACTGCAATACCTGCCTTTCATCGTTGACTGCGTGGTTGCGTTGACGCATCAGGTCGAAGCCAGTTTCTCGCAGCGCCGGTTGCGGATCATAAAATACCGCGGATCGACCTATGCCGAAAACCCGATGAATTTTTTTATCGGCTGCCGAGGATTGGAAGTGGCCTCTGCCGACGAGACCTTTAGCGATAAGCCCCTTCCGATCGAAAAGATCTCTACCGGTCTCCTGCAACTGGATGAGATGCTTTACGGAGGGATTTTACGAGGATCCACCATGATGATCACGGGGGATCCGGGAACGGCCAAGACGACGCTGGCCGGCGCCTTTGCCGAGGCTGCGCTGAAGCGGGGCGAGCGCACGCTCTACGTCGCCTTCGATGAGCTTAACGAGGAGATTGTGCGGAACCTTTCCTCCGTGAACATCCACCTCCGGAAGTTCGTGCAGGACGGCACGTTGCAGATGCACTCGGGGTACGTGGGGTCCGAATCTGCAGACCAGCACCTTCATCGCATCAAGGTGCTTGTCCAGCGCCAGCGGGCCACCTGCCTCATCATTGATCCGTTCACCGTTTTTTCGACCACGGAAAGCTTGGCGCCTCAATCGGTCGCCGCCCGGTTGGTGCGTTGGGTAAAAAGCCAGGGCATTACCCTGGTTTGCACCAGCCTGCCCATGGCGGGGGATCCAGGAATATCCGGAAACCTTTTGCAGGTGACAAACGTGGCGGACACGTGGATTTACCTGAGCGTTTTCGACGGCGGAGAGCGGAACCGCGGGCTGACCATCATCAAATCGCGCGGCACCAATCACTCCAACCAGGTGCGCGAAGTCATTCTGACGTCTTCGGGGCTCTCGATTGCACCTCCCTACACGGCGGAGGGGAAGGTGCTTATGGGCACCCTGCGGTGGCAGAAAGAGCGGGCCGAACGCGAGGCGCACGAACGCCTGAGCGCTGAATTCGAGCGTCACAACGCCATTCTCGACGAGGAACTTGCGGAGATGGACGCCCGCGTGCAAACGCTCCAGCGCAGCATCGCCACCAAACGGCTGGCCCGGAATTCGATGATCGGCGCGGAGCATTTCCGCCAGCAGGACGAAGAACTCCGGAAGGCCGAGATGCTCCGGCTACGTCAAGCGGCGGAGCTCGGATCGGCCGAAGACCTGCGGCACGCCCCGGTCAAAGAAAGGTCGGTTGACGATAGCCACCCTTGAAGGCGGCAGTTTGTCCGCTGCCGGGTTTTTCGCGGGCCGGTTTATTCGGGCGTAGTTTCCCAGGATGCATCCGCGTCGGGAACGGAAAAATAAAAAGTGGAGCCCTGGTCCGGCACCGAGTCCACCCAGATCCAGCCTCCGCGCCGTTCAACGAGCTTTTTGACCAGGGCCAGACCGATCCCGGTGCCGGCGTATTTTTCGCGGGTGTGCAGCCGCTTGAAGACGCCAAATATCTGCTCCGCGTACTGCGGTTCGAATCCGATCCCGTTGTCCGCGACCCTGAAAACCCAGGCATCACCCTGACGTTCCGCCCTGACGTGGACGAGCGGCGCTGCCAATCCGCGGTACTTGATCGCGTTGCCGATCAGATTCTGGAGCACTTGCACAAACTCCGTTTTCACGAAGCGGAGCGGAGGCAGCGTTTTACAATCGATTTCGGCGCTCGACTCGCGAACGGCTGAGTCAAGGTTGGCCAGCGCCTCCTGCAGCGCTTCTCCGGTGTCGATGACCTGAAGGCGCTCGTCTCCGCCCGTTTGCGAATACGCCAGCAAATCGTCGATCAGCGCCTTCATCCGGGCGGAGCCATCCACGATCATCTGGATGAGTTCATCCGCCTTTTGGTCCAATTTCCCGGTGTACCGGCGTTTCAGGAGCTGGACACAGCCGCCCACGGCCCGCAATGGCTCCTGGAGGTCATGGGAGGCGACGTAAGCGAACTGGGCCAGGTCCGCGTTGGAACGGGTGACCTGGTGAAGGGACGCCTGAAC
>DASWVC010000315.1:0-5378 GCA_036401335.1 Chthoniobacterales bacterium | reverse complement strand
GAAAGCCCGCCAGGACGGGTCGGTAACGCGTGAGGGTGCTTCGGGCCGCCCCGGTGGTTGCCTTGCCCGCGGTCCATTCACCAAAGTAATCTTCGACCGTTTGGTTTTGGAAGCGCTCGCCACTGGTGGCTTCAATCAAGGCGTCTAATAATTGGATGCCGGCAACTTGGGTTAACTCCGTTCGATTTGCCAACCGCGCGGCCTTCTCCCACACCCGAGCTACTTCGGCGGCCTTGCGGGAATCGGATTGTTTGGTGGTCTTCCAAAGCACCCGGCCGTCCGGGCCGCGGAACTTGGCTTGCCAGTAAGGACTGACTTTGCCGGAAGCGCCGGCTTTGCGATGGATGGATGCCATTGGTAAAAAGTTCTACCAATAGTTCTACTTGTCCGTAGGCGTCCAGTCAAGTACAAGCGTGTGTAAGTGGCTCAAAATCAACGCATTTGGACGTTGCCGGACGGTGTAGATGGACACCTCCGTTCTATCCGTTGAACTACGGAGACGCTTGATTATGAACAGTTTAAAACCAAGATAACCCATTTCAGGGTAAGAGCCCGACCAAAAATTCTACCGCCCCATTCCCGTCCAAAGCCGTTCAACGGTGTCTTAGTATCGCAATTTGTGGCTCGCTGCAACCAGGCCCAAGTTCGCCTGTTTCAAGGACGCAATGCTGATTCTTAGCGTCCCACACCCGAAGGCCAAGTTTATTGACCCGACTTTCCCACGACCCTGCCTCAGGCTTGGTCTGGATCTATCACCTCGATCAATTCACAATCATCTTGATCGAGGTATCCTTTTTCCCCGTGTTCCCATTCCACCGTAATCCTTACCCGAGCCCTTCGCGTGGGCACGGAATGCGTGATCACTTGGCCCGTGTGGACCGCATCGGTAACGGTTCCGGGCGTATTGTCCTGAATAAATCGGACGCGGCTGCCCCTCGTTAGTCCTTTGAAGGCTTCGTAGGTCATAGGTTTCGAAAGATCTCAAAAGTTTTGTCCTGTTGGTGCAACCATCATTTGCGTGAGAAAAGGCCCGCGTTGCGAAACCTTGCAGCGGGCTGAAGCGCTGAGGCCACGATTCGGTGTGGTGGAGCGTCTCGTGGCCTTGCCTCCGTCTAAACGTAGGGAGAGTGGAGGCCAAAGGTTCCGTAAAGGCCTGGGGGGACCGGAACCAAGATGAGCGCCAGCAACGCAAACGCAAAGCATCCCACGACCTCCCGAAAAGGATCCAAAGGCGTGAGGTCGTTTGCGGCGGGAGCATCGCGGGTGCCCGCGAGGAAATAGACGATAAACGCCCACATCATTAACCCTGGCCACACAAACAGCGCCAGGGCGAAAAGGGCAAACAGCGCCACCACGCTGATCGTGTGACTTTGGCGTGAACCGAACAGGGCGTGGGCCAGGTGTCCCCCGTCGAGTTGGCCGATAGGAAGCAAGTTCAAAGCCGTGAGCAACAACCCAAGCCAGCCGGCGAACGCCAGGGGATGGAGCAGCAACGCATGGCCCTCCGCCGCGGCTGGCCCTAAAGCCCATTTTGACAGGATGGCCATCAAAAACGATGAGCCGATTTCTACCCCGGCCTGCGTCCACACCGAACCGGCCTGTTCCACGATCACCCGAGAGTGGCGCAATCCGACCAGCAACGCCGGAATGGCAAAGACAAGGCCGGCCAACGGCCCGGCTACGGCGACGTCAAATAAGGCGCGGCGGTCCGGCACGCGGCCGCGCAGGTTGATGAACGCCCCAAAGGTGCCGAGCGCAAATGGTGCCGGGATAAAATACGGGGGCGTCACCTGGATCCGGTGCCGGCGAGCCGCAAAATAATGGCCGAATTCATGCCCGCCGAGGATAAGCAGGAGCCCGACGCTGTACGGCAGGCCAGCCGCGAAACGGCTTGGTTGGTCCAGGAGGTTGACGCCCTGGTGCAGCGCACCGGCCCAGGTCGTCGTCACGAACGTCAGCAAAAACAGGATCACGTGCACGCCCCAATTCGGCGCCTTTGCAGGTAAGCTGACCCGGTCCACCGGCACCAGGGTGACCCGTGCGTGTCCATGCTCTCCCTCCGTAAGAAAGCCTTGAAGCCGGGCGGGGGCGATCGTTTGGTTGATGTGCTGGAGCGCCTCCGGCGGGTTAAGCCGGAGCACGCCGTCGAATTGGGCCACGTCACCAATGGCTTTCCAACCTTTGGTGGCCAGGATGGGCTGAAGCTCCTGGGCAAGGGTCCGCAGCTGCTCGTCTGAAAGGGAAGCCTGCGGTTCGGCGCGTTCTAAGCGCTGGTTTGCGCGACGACCCCGACCGAGAAATGCGTCGGCCAAAAAGAAGAGCAGGAGCAAAACCAACGCCACCACGAACGGACTGATTCCCACCCCTGTCTCCCCCATGACCAAAAAGATCAAGAGCGGCAGCAACCAAAACAGAAAGATAACCATGCGCCTCATCAGGCAACCTTGCGGCGTCACTCACTCCGCCACAAGGAAGGAAACCCACGAAGGCGCTCACCCACGATGAAACGGTTAAACTCGCCCCTCAAACTGCTACTCTTGCCGGGAGGGCTCACGCCCACCCTCGCCCCGGCCCAATTTCTCTACGATGGTTCACTGGCGGCGGGTACCGTGATTACGGGTGCCACTCCACCGTTGCGGCGGACGAGGCAACGGGGGTGGAGGTGCACCCTGCCGGCGCCGATGTCCAGGGGGCTATGGACGACGACCTTGAGCGCCCAACCCCCGCTCCATTGAGACGGGGTCCGCGAGCAGGTCGGCAATCGGGCGCGTCGAGGCTTGTGCCCAAGGCGTGTTCGAGAACCAGCCGAGCAGACCGACCATCGCGCCGCACCCCGCCATGATCCACCACATCGGGTGCGTTGCCTGCGCGAAATCGGCACCGTGCGCGCGGCTGGCCCCCACGACTGTGCCGGCCACCGCCACGCCCAAAGACGCGCCCACCTGACGGCTGGTGGACGCCACGGCAGCGGCTACGCCCGCCTGCGCCTGAGGCATGCCGGCAACCGCCGTGTTGGTGATCGCCGGGTTGACCATGCCTAACCCGATGCCGAAGATCGCGTAGGCCGCCAGCAGCAGGATCATGGGCGTGCCCACCGCAAGGCGAGTCAGCAGCAGCGTGCTCAGGAGCATTCCCGCACCCGCCGCCAGCAACGAAGGACGCGTGCCATGTGCGCCTACCAGCCGTCCGGAAACCGGGGCGCACACCATCGTCATCACGGCCAGCGGCAGCGTGCAAAGTCCCGTACGGAAGGCGGACAACCCGCGCGCCTGTTGCAGGTACAGCGCATTGAGAAACAAAAACCCGGCGAACGTGGCGAAAGTGCAGAGCGCGATCACGGTGGCGCTGCTAAAAGGCACGCTGCCAAAAAAGCGCAAATCAAGCAGCGGATCGGTGCGTCGCGGCTCGTAGGCCAGGAGGGCAGCCACCGCCAGCCCGGCAGCCGTAAACAAGCCGACAATGAGGCCCGAGTGCCAGCCGGCATGCGGCCCCTCGATCACCCCGTAAGTCAAGCACGCGAGGGCAGCGAAGACGAGCACTTGGCCGACCGGGTCAACCGCCCGCGCCCGCGCCGCCTTCGATTCAGGAATAAACCGGGCGGTCAGCCCCAGGGCTGCCAGGCCGATGGGCAGGTTGATCCAGAAGACCGAACGCCAGCCGACGCTCTGTGTCAGCGCGCCGCCGATCACCGGCCCCAGCGCCAGGGACAAGCCGGCCACCGACCCCCAGACGCCGATGGCCCGCGCACGGGCTTTCGATTCATGGAAGGTATTGGTGATGATCGCCAACGCCACCGGGTTGAGCATGGACCCGCCCAGCCCTTGAACCGCGCGAAACGCAACGAGGCCGCTGATGTTAGGAGCAGCGCCGCACAGGAGCGAACCAAGCGTGAACACGACGAGGCCCGCCTGGAAAACGCGCCGTCGCCCAAAGCGGTCCGCCATGGAGCCCGCCATCATCAGAAAGCTGGCGACCACCAACGTGTAGGCGTCGACGACCCATTGCAGGCCCGAAAGGGGGGCACGGAGGTCGTGCTGGATGGCGGGCAATGCCACGTTGACAATGGTGACGTCCATGCCGACCAACAGCAGGCTCAGGCAGCAGATGCTAAGGACGAGGTTGGGATGGATGGCGCTTGGTTCGACCGGAGGATTCATCGTTCTACGCACATTTACCGTGGCATGGTTCGGTGTGCAGCCTTGAACCGCCTGAGAAGCGCAGCCAACCTGAGCCGGCGGGATCAGGGCCAGCGTTCCGTGCTTCGCTCCGGGCGCGCGTGCCGCAGCCGCCCGGATGCGTTTGGCCGACAAACACGTTAGAGGGAATCAAGCTTCGCGGCCATGAGAAAGTCGTTGCGATGGAGGCCCCGAATCTTGTGCGTCCAGAGCGTCACCGTCACCTTGCCCCATTCCGTTAAGAGCGCCGGATGATGGCCTTCCTTCTCGGCCACTGCGCCGACCCGATTGGTAAATGCCAATGCCTCCGCAAAATTGGTGAAGCGAAAGGCCCGCTCCAGCCTCTGAATGCCTTCTCGCTCCACCAGCATCCACTCAGGAATTTGAGGCTTGAGTTCGCGCAGTTCTGCCTCCGTCACTTGCGGAGAGTCGCGGCGGCACGCGGTGCACGTTTCGTTGGCCAAGGAACCCATTCTCGTCACTTCACCATCATCCTCCATAAAAGCGAGCGCGATTCCTTGTGCCGGCTCGAGGCCGGGCACTTTGCGCCTACTTTTGCGGCCGAGTCGGTAAAACCGGTGCGCCGACAAAGCGCTTTATGTCAGGCTTTGCGGCGCTTGGCTTGAGCGCGGAAGAGTGGCACCCATCACCTGCGTGAGTTGTTTGCCGGCCAAAGACGCAGCAATGAACTGTCTCATATTCGCGCTCATCCCGCTCGGCCGGTAGAGCAAACCCACTTCCAGAACGTGTGCCCCGGAAACAAACGGCACGAACCGAACGCGAGCTCCCGCGACGGCGGTGATAAATTCGCCGACAACCGCCACGCCACATCCGCTTTCCACTGCCGCGACGACGCTCAAGGCGTCAGCGATGACGACCGATGGCTTCAAACTTCAGTCCCCGCATCTCCCCAGCAGCGGGCCGGATCGTCAAGGCGGTATGGAGGTTCCCCGCCCTCAATCCCGACAGCATTTCGGTGTGGGTAAGATCGTGGAGGGTAATGCGTGCGCCCGGTGACAGCTCATGGTAGCGGTAAAGCACGCGGGAGATGTCGACGGCCGTCGGCGAGGGAGCGTAACCAACCTGAAGCTCATCCTGACTTTCCTGGTCAACCACCTGCGCCTCAGTCCGCGGCGAAGAGGCTAATACCCATCGGGCATCAAGCCACGTCCAAAATGGTATTTCCGCGATTTGGAAAAGTGG
>DASWVC010000314.1:0-9839 GCA_036401335.1 Chthoniobacterales bacterium | reverse complement strand
ACCCAGCAGCGCCAGCAGTTCCCCTTTGTGAACGGCAAGATCGATGCCGTCCAATACCTTCAACTCGCGGTCGCCCGCGATCCGGTAGGTTTTCGTAATGCCCCGGAGCTCGGCAATAGCCGAACCTTCTCCGGCAGCGCGCGTGGCGCTTTTCGGTGCAGGCAGGTCAACTTTCATAGCCCTGTTAGTCCAGGTGAAACCTTTTTTCAGCGTAACCGTACAGCCGTCGCCAGACTAGTTTGTTCAGCAACACGACGAAAAGCGACATCATCAGGATGCTGCAAATAATAAGCGGCGTTTCACCCTTCTGGGTGACCTCGGCGATGTAGGCGCCAAGGCCGTCAGCTTTCAGCGTGGTGTTGCCCCAGTTAGCCACTTCCGCCACGATGCTGGCGTTCCAAGCCCCGCCCGCAGCCGTGCATGCTCCCGTTACCCAGAACGGGAAAATCGCGGGCAGGATGAGGGTGCGCCACCGTGCCCAGCCGGCAAGGCCATACGTTCGGGCGGCTTCTTTCAGGTCGTTAGGGATGGCCATGGCACCCGCGATGACGTTGAACAAAATGTACCACTGCGTACCCATGGCGATGAGAAAAATGCTTCCCCAATTCATCGGAATGTGCCAGGCCACAAAAAGTCCGACAATCAGGGGGAACGTCATGTTCGTGGGAAAAGACGCAAAGATCTGGGCAAGTGGCTGCGCAATCCGGGCCGCCTTGGGCCTTGAGCCGATCCACACCCCGAGGGGTGTCCAGATCATGGTCGCAAGAATCGTCATCAGGAGAACCCGTCCCAGCGTGAGCAGGCCCAGGAAAGCGATCTTCCCCAACGTCGCCCACGAGACATGGTCATACACCGTGTGAACCCCCGCCAGGATTCCGACCACGAGCCAATAGCAGACCCAGACGCCAGCGACGGCTCCGATCGTCCGCCCCGCCCAGCGTGAGACCGGACCAGCCGGTTTGTAGTAACCTTCCCGGTCCGTGCGGAGGGGTCGGAGCAGCCGGGAGAGGTAGCTTGCGACTGGATCAAAAAGCTGTTCGTCAAACCACGCGAACAGGTAGGCTCGGCGGAGGAGGTTGTAGAGCCACGAGGTCGGCGCCTCCCCCGACTCAGTCATCTCCATCTTGAATTTGTCGGCCCAGGCCAGCAACGGGCGCCACACCAACTGGTCAGTCACCACAATGACGAGGAGCATCGCCACAATCGCCCAGCCTGCCGCCCAGTTGTTGCCGGTTGCCACGGCGCTGGCCATGTACGAGCCCAGGCCCGGCAGTTTGATGTCCTTGTTGAGCACGGTGATCGCCTCGCTCTGGGCCACAAAAAACCAGCCCCCGCCAAACGACAGCATGGAGTTCCAGATCAGGCTGTGCATCGACGACGGAACTTCCAGGGTGCCGAACCGTTGCCAGTTGGACAGCCGGAAGTTGGTCGCCGCTTCGTGCAGGTCATTCGGGATCGTGACCATGGAATGGTAAAAGCCGAACGTCATGTTCCAGACCTGCCCGGTGAAAATGGCGAAGATGCTCGCACACTCAACGCCAAACAGGCTCCCGGGAAAAAGCGCCATAAAACCTGTCACCGTCACCGACAAAAAGCCCAGCACCGGCACCGACTGCATCACGTCAAGAACCGGCAAAATGATGGACCGGGCGGCGCGGCTTTTCGCGGCGGCATAACCGACGGCGAAAGTAAACAGCAACGAGCACGCGAAGGCGATCCACATTCGCAAAACCGTTCGTCCGGCGTAGTAGGGAATGGCCCAGACACTGGTGGAAATGTTCGGGGCTTGCGTTTCGTCGAAGTGCACCACCATCCCGCGCCCAAACTGCAGCACGGCCCAGATCAGGCCGACTAACACCAAAAAGACAATCAGATCCACCAGGCTGAAAGACCGCCGGGTCTCTGCAGCGGCGAGTTGCGTGGCAGTCGATTTCATGGCGGCGCGCCTCCTCTAAGACCTGAACCAATCATTTCGCAAGTGTTTTGCCCCCCCGCTGGCCATGGTCCGCTCGAACGCCCGGACGCCCCTCCGGCGTTCAGCCACCCACAAAAACGATCTGACCGTGCGGTTCGGGCGAACCGCCGGCCCGCTCGACGCTAACGGCAAATTTAAGGTTTCCCCCCACCTTTTCCGTTGGTTGAAAGGCCGTCTGGGCCAGTTCCGTTCTCCCCGGAACGAGCAACCCCGCGCTGACCGGCACCTTGCGATCGGGATCCAGAACCCAAAGCTGGTAGCTCTGGTCCGTACGTAAGGATGGGGCATTCCGAAATTGAATCACCCCACGCTGCCGGCGCGCGTCCCAGACCACCACGGCCGAAGCTTGGCCGAACTGGTTAACCTGAGCCCGCAGCGCCGCAATCTTCAGATCGGCCAGGTTATTTTCGGCCCGGAGCCGCGAAACTGTCCCGGCTAGACGGTGCACCTGGCGGAACTGCCACCCGCAAAGCAAGGCCAGGCAGGTCGCCAGTGCCCACGGCACCACCCCGCCCAGCTGCCTTCGGCCAGGCAAGGTCAAGGGAATGGCCCGGCGTTCTACCGGCCGGCGGTGGGCAGGCGGCTCTCTGGGCGGAACCGCAAGGGCTAACAAGGCAAAAGCCTCGTGGGTCTCCCACACGTGGCGCTTCAGCTCCTGATCGGCCTCCAGTTCGGCTTCAAAAGCTCCGGCCGCTTCCGGGGACAGTTCACCCAGGACGTACCGGGATGCTTCCTCCTGCTTGGATTCGTCGATCATAGGCCTACCAGTTCTTTCAGCTTCAGGAGCCCGCGTCGGATCCGGGCCTTCACCGTGCCCAGCGGAACCTGAATCGCGGCGGCCACCTCCTCGTGCGTGAGCCCTTTGAAGAAGGCAAGTTCCAGCGCCTGACGTTGTTCCGGACTTAGATCGGCAAGCGCAGCCCGGACTTGCGCGCTCCGTTCCCGAACCGCGGGCGCCAAAGCTGACCAGTCATCGCTTTCGTCGAACAGCGGCCTTTGCTGCTCCACTTGTTCCAGCAGCTTTTCCGACCGCTGCCGGATACGCAGTTTGTCGATCGCTTTATGCCGCACAATCATGACCGTCCAGGCAAAAGGACTGCTGCGGGTCGGATCGAAGCTGCCCGCACGGCGCCAGACATAGGTAAAACTCTCCTGAAGGACGTCCTCCGCCTCCTTGGCGTCGTTCATCATCCGGCAGGCCAACCCGTAAAGAGCGGACCCGAGACGGCGGTAAAGCGTCGTGAAAGCCTCTTCATCGCCAGTTGCGATTTTGCGGATTAACTCCGCGTCATCCTTATGGTCCGAAGATTGCACCGCGCGGACCGTACCGTAAGGGCGGGAACTTGCACGCAGATTCCGCGATCCCCAAACTGGACCGCCTCGTCGGGGTTGGGTGGCAGGGGTGCTTTGGTAGGGAAACTTTTCCCCGAGCGCCCCCGTCACGGCACCCGTGGATCGCTCCGTTACCGCCAGGCCAGCACCAACGCTCCAAGGATGACCAACCCGGCTCCGATCCCTTCCTTGGCACTCGGCTTTTCACCCAGGAACACCACGGCCAGGACGATGGCCACCGCAACACTCAGCTTATCAATCGGAGCCACCTGTGACACGTCTCCCAGTTGCAGGGCACGAAAATAGCAAAGCCAAGAGGCGCCGGTCGCCAGACCCGACAGAATCAGGAAGAGCCACGTGCGTGGCGTCAGCGCCTGAAGTGCTCCGGGCCGCGACGTTATGGCGGCCAGCAGCCACGTGAATGCAAGAACGACGGTGGTGCGCACTGCCGTCGCCAGGTTGGCATCGGTCCCGGTAATCCCGACTTTGGCCAGAATTGCGGTGAGACCGGCAAACAGCGCCGATAATGACGCCCAGAAAAGCCATCCCATGGGCGCGTTCTAGCGGTAAGTGCAGCAGACAGCCCGTTCGACCGGACCCGCCACTCGTCCAGGGCCGGTCTTCGGGGCCGGCCTCAGACAGAACGTTTCGAGCCCAAATGAACAGAGCGGAGCAGCGCTTTCCAGCGCTCCCGGCGCAAACGCCGCATCGCGGACCTCCTCAACATTTCTCCAATCAACAGCGGGTAATCCGAAAGCGTTTTGGTGCTCATATGGTCCTCGATCCATGAACAAGCGGTTCAGTTGCACCCGGCTTAAGCAATATCACCGGGTAAAACTTCAGGCTTTCCACACTGGCTCAACACGGTATTCCACTTGCATCCAAAGCGCACCTTTCGCAATAACCTTAAATTACGGAGAGTATGAAAGGAACGTTTCCTTCTACCTCTTACCACCGCACTCCGGACGAAAGTGCTGGCCAGTCAACCCGACTCCTCCCAAAATCTGCGGCGATCATGGTTGCCCGTCGCATTCTCATTCTTTTTGCCCACCCGGCACTGCACAAATCGCGGGTTAACCGGCGCCTCCTCGAGGGCGCGCGCCCCCTCCCGGGCATCACCTGCCGGGATCTGTACGAAGACTATCCGGATTTCAACATCGACGTAAAACGCGAACAGGCCGATCTGCTCGAAAACGACCTGATCATCTTCCAACACCCTTTTTTCTGGTACAGCTGCCCGGCAATTCTCAAAGAGTGGCAGGACCTGGTGCTTGAGTACGGGTTCGCTTACGGCACCGGAGGAACGCACTTGCAAGGGAAAAGCTTCTTGCAGGTGATTACCGCGGGCGGTGCCGTCGACAGCTACCGGCGGGAAGGTTACAATTATTATTCCATCCGCGAGTTCCTCACGCCTTTCGAACAAACGGCCCGTCTGTGTGGCATGCATTACCTTCCTCCGTTCCTCGTTCCCGGCACCATCCGGTTCCAGAACGAAGCCGCCATCGAGCCCTACGTCGCTTCCTACCGGCAGGCCCTGGAAGCACTACGAGACAACCTCCTTGGTCCTGACAACCTGCATCACGCCAAGATCATCAACGAAGTCCTGACTTCCACCTAGGACACACGCGCATTTGGAATCCAACAACTTTCTTTTTCAGGTTTTCATTTACCTGCTGGCGGCCGTGGCTTCCGTACCCCTCGCCAAACGGCTGGGCCTCGGTTCCGTGCTTGGCTACCTCATCGCCGGGGTGATCATCGGCCCCCACGTGCTGCGCCTTGTGGGTCAGGAAAAGGAAGGGGTGATGCACGTGGCGGAGTTCGGAGTCGTAATGATGTTGTTCCTGGTCGGCCTGGAGCTCCGGCCAAACCTTTTGTGGCGTTTACGGGGTCCAATCCTTGGCACCGGCGGCCTCCAGGTGGGAGCAACGACGGTGGTCGTGGCGGCGCTGGGAGTGCTCTGCGGACTCCGGGTCAACGTCAGTGTCGTGGTTGGCATGATCTTCTCGGCATCTTCGACGGCCATTGCGCTCCAGTCCCTGGCAGAACGCGGCGAACTTCAGACCAAAGGCGGCCAAACGTCGTTTGCCGTGCTCCTGTTCCAAGACCTGGCGGTTATCCCCATTCTGGCCGTCATTCCTCTGTTGGCCGGGACAGCGGCGCGAATCGCCGTTGAAAATCCCGGTCAGCCAGGTTGGGCGCACGCCCTGCTCGTCATCGGCACAGTTGCCGTTATCGTCCTCGGGGGACGGTTTCTGGTGCGTCCCGTCTTTCGCTACCTCGCCTTGACGCGTCTGCACGAGGTTTTCACCGCGGCGGCCCTCCTGCTGGTCGTTGGCACCGCCCTTGCCATGCTGCGGGTCGGCTTGTCCCCCGCCCTTGGCACGTTCCTGGCGGGGGTGGTCCTGGCAGAGAGCGAGTACCGCCACGAACTTGAATCTGACATCGAACCGTTCAAGGGCCTGCTGCTCGGGTTATTTTTTATCTCGGTCGGAGCAAGCATCGACCTGCGCCTGCTGCAAACCCGCCCCGGTTTGATCCTGGCGCTGGTCGCGGGACTGCTTTCGGTCAAATTCCTGGTGCTCTTCATGATTGGCAAAGCGACGAGGCTGGAGGGCAGCCAGAACTTCGTGTTTTCATTTGCCTTGGCCCAGGGCGGAGAGTTTGCCTTTGTGCTGGTTTCGTTCGCAGTGCAAAACCAAGTGTTCGGGGAGGAACTGGGCAATTTGCTGGTGGCGACCGTGGCCCTCTCCATGGTGGCGGCGCCGTTCCTGTTCACGATCAACGAACGCCTGGTCCAGCCCCGCTTTTTGAGCCGGCTTTCTACACGCGATGCCGACGAAATCGATGAGCACGACAACCCGGTGATTCTCGCTGGGGTCGGCCGTTTCGGCGCAGTCATCGCCCGGGTGCTGCACGCACAGGGCATCCGGGCCACGGTGCTCGATTTCGATGCGGAACAGGTTGAGCTGATCCGCCGTCTCGGCTTCAAAATCTTTTACGGCGACGCGACGCGGATGGAACTTCTACAGGCCGCCGGCGCCGCCCGGGCCAAACTCCTCATCATCGCCATCAACGATGTCGACAAGTCACTGGAATTGGTCGGCACCGTTCAGAAGCATTTCCCCAACCTGCAATTGCTTGTCCGTGCCTTCGACCGGGAGCACGCCTACAAGCTGATCCAGCTTGGCATCCCGGCCACGGCCGTCTTCCGCGAAACCCTTCACACCTCGATCGAAACCGGCGCGGCGGCCCTGCGAGCACTCGGGATCCACGCCTACCGGGCGCGCCGGATCTCCCAGACGTTCAGGGAATACGATGAGGCAACGGTACGGGAGCTGGCCGAGTTCTACGGCAAGGGGAAAGAAGAGTTTTATGGAGAAGTACGCCGCCGCATCCACACGATCGACGAATTGTTTGAAGCGGAACGCACCCGGAGCCGCGCCTACCACATTGACACCGCTTGGGATCGGCCCAAAGCACCCGCCCCGGTCGCTGAATTTACGGCCGTTTCGCACGACGGCTCACCGGGAACTGGCGCCAAGCTCGGAATTGACGAACCCCCTCCTTCGAGCTAAGACCGTCGATGCCATGGCCGGCAGCGGCCGACGGTTTTATGCATTCAGGAATCCATTTTCAGAAAGGCCGTTCCCGCTGCCTTTTACAGTTTGGAGCTTTTCGGTCGATGCTCCTGGCGTGCATCGAAAAGCTTTACGTCCTTAACTTTCAACGCCACGCTTGAACGAACGCGCACCGCTGTTACTGTGCGGCGCTAATCATACAAATTATGCGGTTTCCTTTAAAGCCTACCCTTAAGATCGCCGGGCACATCATTCACCACAAGGTGAAAGGCACGAAAAAATTTGCCACCGTCCTGCAGCTTGAACCGCTTCACACCTGCAACCTTACCTGCACGGGGTGCGGACGCATCCGCGAGTATTCCACTTTGATGAAGGATGTGATGCCGTTGGAGGATTGCCTGGGAGCAGCAGCCGAATGCGGCGCACCCATGGTCTCGATTTGCGGGGGTGAACCCCTGATCTATCCCCACATTGAAGCCTTGGTGGCCGGATTAAAGGAACAAGGGCGGATGATTTACATCTGCACCAACGGCATGATGATGCGCCGGAAGATGCGCGATTACCTCGCCCGGGAGTTCACGGAACGCCCGGAAGAGGTGAACGCGCTGCTGGCACGCTTGGAAGCCGAAAAATTGGTGCTGCCGGCTGAGGCGGAACAGGTGCGCCGCGGCGCCAAGGATCCGAAAAAGCCGGTCATCAGCCCCAGCAGCTGGCTTTACTGGAACGTGCACCTCGACGGCTTGGAAAAAGTGCACGACATCATCGTCGAGCGCGAAGGGGTGTTCCGCGAATGCGTGGCCGCGATGAAAATGGCCAAGGTATTGGGCTTTCAGGTGGCCACGAACACCACCGTCTACCGTGAGACGGAGATGGACGACATCGAACTGTTGTTCGAGTTCCTCGCCGACCTGAAGATTGACGGTCATACGATCACGCCCGGGTACGATTACGATGCAGCCAAGCGCGACATGGCGAAACGCTTGAACATTGATCCGTCGAAATTCTTCCTTACCCGCCGGGCGACCATCGAAAAATTTCACAAAGTCAGGGAATGGAGCTGGAAATACCCGCTTTTCGGCACGCCGATTTATTTCGAGTTCCTCGCCGGCGCGCGCGACTTGACGTGCTCGGCTTGGGCGATCCCGACCCGGAACATCAAAGGTTGGAAAGCACCGTGCTATTTCCTGACCGACAAAACCGTTGGCACAGAAGGCCATTTTAGCTCGTACAACGAGCTGTTGGCCAACGTGGAATGGGATAAATACGGCGTGGTGGATGGCGTTGCCCGCGATTCGCGCTGCGAGAATTGCATGGTCCACTGCGGCTATGAACCGACCGCCAGTCTGGGGCTGCAAGGCAAGCCGGGAGACACGTTGAAAAACATCGCGTTTAACTTTGGACCAAAGCCGAAGCCGCAGGGTAACGCGGACTTGGCGCGGGTGTTCAACGGGGTATCGACGAAAGGCGCGACCGCACCCAAAGCCGTGCACGGTTGAGCTGAAGACCTTCCAAGGAGGCACATGGTCAGCTCGTCCGAGTACCACGCCGCTTTACACGATTCCATCTACCAGGCGCAGCAGCATCTTCTCGGACTCCAGGACCCGGACGGTTTCTGGGTCGGTGAATTGGTTGTCGACGCCACCCTGTGTGCGGATTACATCACGTTCATGCATTGGGCTCAGGAGGTTGACCCGGACCTCCAGGCCAAGTGCGTGGGCCACATTCTCGAGAGTCAGCTGCCTTGCGGCGGCTGGAACATCTATGCCGGAGGGCCGGCTGAACTCAACGCCACCGTTAAGTCGTATTTCGCACTGAAACTGGCGGGGTTTTCAGCGGCTGACCCCCGGTTGGAGCGCGCCCGGGCCGTTGTGCTCACGCGGGGTGGATTGGAACGCGCCAATACTTATGCCCGGCTTTACTTTGCTTTACTCGGGCAATTTTCCTGGGAAGCTGTTCCCACTATCCCGTGCGAGTTTTTGTTGGCCCCTTCCTGGCTGCCGGTGCACATGCACGCCGTCTCGTCCTGGACCCGGGCAATGATCGTGCCCTTGGCCATCATCAACCATTTCCGGCCCACCCGGCAACTCCCTCCTGAGATGGGCATCGCGGAGCTTTATGTTGATCCGACGGCTCCTCCGAAGTTTGAGGCCAAAGGTTTGCACGGCTTTTTCTTAGTCATCGATCGCTTCCTGAAAACCTGCGAACGGCGCGGTTGGAAACCGTTTCGCCAACTTGGGCTGCGCAGGGCCGAGGCCTGGATGCTGGAACGCATCGGTGACGGCTGCAGTGGGTTGGCCGCCATTTTCCCGGCGATGCTCAACTCGCTGATTGCCCTTCGGGCACTCGGCTATCCGGCGGACCATCCGGTTTACCGAAAAGCGGAAGCGGACCTGCGTGAACTGTTCGTGGAAGACGAACGCGGTTTTCGCATCCAGCCCTGTTTTTCGCCGGTCTGGGACACGGCGATCACGGCGTTGGCCCTGGCCCGATCCGGGATGAGCGCGGCTGATGAGTCGTTGGACCGTGCCACCCGGTGGCTGGCCGAGCGGGAAGTACGCATCCCCGGTGATTGGACGGCGCGAAACCCCGGTCCGGAACCTTCCGGGTGGTGCTTCGAATTCAATAACCCCTATTACCCCGATACCGACGACACCGCCATGGTGCTGATCGCGCTGAAAACCTGCGGCTACAACGACGAGGATACCGGTTTGTACGACCGTGCGTTAAGATGGCTGCTGAGCTTTCAATGCCGGGATGGCGGCTGGGCCGCATTTGACAAGGACATCACCAATCCCTTGCTCGAAAACGTTCCTTTTGCCGATCACAACGCCATCCTGGACCCAAGCTGTTGCGACCTGACGGCGCGAACCCTGGAAGTCCTTGCGGAGTTCAACTACGCACCGGCTGATCCGGTGGTGCGCCGGGCCGTGCGCTTCCTGCGCCGCCATCAGGAA
>DASWVC010000313.1:0-4703 GCA_036401335.1 Chthoniobacterales bacterium | reverse complement strand
TGACCCCGCCGGATTTTGCCCGTCAGCCGAGCCCAACCCAGGGGACTCCAAACAACCGCACCGACTTTTTGATCGAGCCCCAAGGGCATCAATTCCCATTCGTAGGAGCGGCCTACCAGCGAATAGTAGGCTTGGTGCGCGACGTAGCGCGGCCAGCCGTAGCGGTCGGAAACCGCCAACGACTTCATCAGGTGCCACCCGGAAAAGTTGGAGCAGCCGATGTAGCGAATTTTGCCGGCGCGCACCAGATCGTTGAGGGTGCTCAGGGTCTCTTCCACCGGGGTCAAGGCGTCAAAGCCGTGCAATTGAAACAGGTCGATGTGATCGGTGCCGAGCCGGCGCAAATTTCCCTCCACCGATCGGATCAAGTGCCAGCGTGATGACCCGACATCGTTCGGCCCGTCTCCCCGCCGAAACGTTGCTTTCGTAGAGATCAAGACCTGGTCCCTCCGGTTGGCAACCGCCTTGCCCAGAAGCTCTTCGGCCTGCCCGTCCGAGTAGACATCGGCGCTGTCGAACATTGTCAGCCCGGCTTCAAGACAGACGTCGACCAAGCGGGTGGCTTCCTTCAGTTCGTTGCCGCCGAAAGCCCTCGACAACGTTCCGCTGCCGCCAAATGTGCCGGTTCCAAGCGTTAACACCGGGACCTTGAAACCCGAACCGCCAAGCTGCCTGTATTCCATGCAGGCAAAAAATCCTGATCGAATCCCAAGTCAAACAGGTCCTGGTGCAAACTCGAAAAGGTTGCTGTTCCGCGGTAACGACCCGGATCGTGGAATCGACCAGACCCTTAAGGCACGACCGGACCCGCGGGATTGGGTGGTCGCAGTGGTTTGAAGGGTGCTAAATCGATGACGTGATCGTGGAAGTCACGCAGCGCGCGCCGGTGACCCACACTCACTGTGGTCAGCTGCCAAGGCGCTGCCCGTAACAGCCCATAGAACTCTGCTTCGGCAACCTCATCGAGCGCCGATGTGGCCTCGTCGAGGAAAAGGATCGCTGGCCTTACCAGAAGAATGCGGGCCAAGGCGAGTCGCTGCTGTTCGCCAAACGACAGACGCTGAGACCAATTCTCCGTCGTCTTCAGTTCACCCGCGAGCGCGCCAAGCCCTACTTCCTCGAGCACTGCGCGGAGCCGCGAAAGCGTGAACGTGCCTTGATCGCCATCTGGGTAGAGCAGGGCGGTGGCAAGCGTGCCCAGCGGCAAATAGGGTCGCTGCGGCACGGCAAGGATCCGGCCCTGGCCAAGCGAAACCGCACCACGGCCGAGCGTCCAAAGCCCGGCAATCGCTCGGAGCAACGTGCTTTTTCCCGCACCGCTCGGGCCGGTGATGAGCGCCGATTCGCCGTCGGGGAGTTCAAAGGAAACGCCGCAAAGGAGTGCCGTCCCGTCCGGCAGGTCAAGATCGAGTTTCCGGATCATTATGCCGGCACCCTCCCGCTGAATGACGATGCGCCGAGGTGACAAGACTCCGCGACGGATGGCTCTCAGCCGTTCCTCAAATCCGCTTAGCCGCTGGGTCACTGCCTGCAAGGCAGCGATATCGGCATACGAAGTAATGCAGAAGGAGAGCGCGATCTGCACGTGAGAGAAGGCATTCACCACCTGCATCAAGCCGCCCAGGTTGATCGTGTGGGCAAAGTAGAGGTGCGCGATCAGTACCACGGGCAGGATTGGTGCCACTTGCGTATAACCGGAGGTGACCCAACCCAGAATCCGCTGGCGTTTCATGATCCGCCAAAAATTCTCGAAGATTCGATGGTAGCGCTGGTGGAAGGTGCCGAGCTCAACTGACTCACCGCCATAGACAGCGACTAGTTCCGCATTCTCCCGCAAACGCACCAGGCTGAAACGAAAGTCGGCTTCGTAGCGCTGACGATCGAAATTCAAAGCCACCAACGGCCGGCCAATCTTAACAGTCGCCCAGGTGCCAATGCCGGCGTAAAGCAAAGCAGTCCAGACCAGAAGGCCGGGGACCCGTGGCGTTCCCAAGGGGCCAAGCGGGAACTCCGTCAGGCCCGAAAGGCTCCAAAGAATAATCAGGAAACAAGCCAAGGAAGCCAGGGAGGAAATCAGGCCGACCGAAAGGCTCATCAGGTAGGCCGTAAACAGGCCGACGTCCTCCGCGATGCGTTGGTCAGGGTTGTCGGTCGTGCTCGCCAGGTGCAGTCTATAGTAGGCGCGGTCAGTGAGCCAGTCGGCCAGGTGCTTGTGGGTCAGCCATCGCCGCCAACGCAGGTACAACATCTGATTAAAATAGACGGCGTACACCGAGAGGGAGGTGGCAAAACCAACCAGGACGCAGTAGACGCCAAACTGCCGGAAGAGCTCAGCACGATCAAGTGCTTGGAGCGCGTTGTAAAAGGTCCGGTTCCATTCATTAATCCGGAGGCCGACGTAGACGGTACCGAGATTGAGCACGACCACGGCGAGCAGAAGTCCCCAAGCCGACCACTGTTCTTCAGAGGTCCAATAAGGTTTAGTCAGGCGCCACGCTTCGCGTAGGATGCGTCGTTTTCGTGCCTTCATCGTCTCTGCCCACTACTGCGTTCTTCAGGGCTATAGCAAATGTCAAAATCGTTTACCGGGATGGCTTTGCCTTTTGGCGGTGGCAGTTGGTCAGGGATAACCGACCTGACTAAGCCCGGGTTGCGATTTCCCTCGGGAGCAAGGGCAGCCCAGAGGCATGCAGCAGGAAAGGCCTGAACCGGCCTTTGCTTTGGGGAGGTTTACCGGGTGTTGCTTTCGCAGGACTTTTTATTGACCCGGAAAATACAATCTGTTTACATAATTATCAGATTGTCCACTGTTTTACTAGTTACTAATTATCGGATGGATGCGCAACAAAGTATGCTGCGGGTCGCCGATCTGCTCGAAACCGGACTGCGGTCCCACGGCCTTGATTTCTCGGTGGTCCGGCCCGAGCCTTTTTTTGGGCTGCTGGCCGTCCACCTGCCCAGACTTCGAAAATGGCTGGCTTACCTTGACAAGTACGTCGTTTTTCCTTTCTCGCTGATCCAGCGCGCACGGGATTGTCGGTTGGTCCACATCGTTGACCACGCCAACGCCACCTACCTTTTCTGGCTTCCGAAGGTAAAGTCAGTCGTCACGTGTTACGACCTCCTGGCGGTGCGATCAGCGCTTGGCGAAATCCCGGAGCATCGAACCGGCTTTACGGGAAAGCTGTTGCAGCGATGGATTCGGGCTGGATTGCGGCGTGCGTCTCACATCGTTTGCATTTCGGAGGCAACCAGACGGGATGTCGTGCGCTTGATCGGCCGGAACGGCAGCGACGTCTCCCGGATCTACCTGGGACTCGAGCCACGCTGCGCCGCGAAATTGAATCGGAACGCTGGCGGGACCCGGGCGCAAGACGCACACGACAGAACCGGCGACGGCCCCGAGGCGCTTGCCGCTCCGTCGAGCGGCTACCTTCTGCATGTCGGGGGCGACACCTGGTACAAGAATCGTCGGGGCGTTTTGCGCATCTACCTTGAGGTTCGCAGGCGATTAGGCGCGAACGCACCAGGGCTGACCATGGTAGGCCCGCCGCTTGAGCCCGCCATTGAGGGCGTAACCTTCCTGCAAAATGTCAGGGACGCGGACCTGCCGGGCTTGTACCAAAACGCTGCCCTGCTGTTGTTTCCGTCCTTTTACGAGGGTTTCGGCTGGCCCATCGTTGAAGCCCAGGCTTGCGGTTGCCCGGTGATCACCACGGGTCGTCCGCCGCTTACCGAGGCCGGGGGGACAGCGGCCGTCTGGATCGCCGATCCGCAAGATGCCGGCGAGGCGGCCGACAGGGTACTGGAGGTTCTGCGTGGTGATCCCGTCGAATGCGAACGCCGAAGGCAAGCCGGCTACGAAAATGCGACCGGGTTCTCGCTGGAGCGGATGATCGCGAACTACCTTCAACTGTACACTTTGGTCTTGCAGGAATGACGCGCTCGATCCTGCATTTGATTCGCACGCTGGATCCGGAAAGGGGCGGACCCGTCGAATTTGTCAGACGGATGGCGGTCGTGCACGCTCAAGCCGGCGTTCACGTAAAGATCCTGACGCTCGACCGGAACGACCCGGACTGGCTCAGAGATCTGCCGGCATCCGTGGTTGAATGCGGTCCAGGCCGAGGACTTTATGGGTTCGATCCCCTTCTGTCAGCCAAGATGACCGCGGCGGCCCGATCAAACACGGCAATGGTCGTCCATGGACTTTGGCAATTCCATGGCCTGTGCGCCTCGAACGTCTCCCGGAAACTCGGGGTGCCGTACTTCGTGTTTCCACATGGCATGTTGGATCCATGGTTCAGGAAGTCGGACCGGCGGAAGCACCTGAAAAAACAAGCTTACTGGATGCTGGCCGAACGGCGGATTCTTCGCGGTGCCCGGGAAGTGCTGTTTACATCGGACCACGAAGCGCGCTCGGCGGCGGCAACGTTCTGGCCCGCGGCCGACTACCGGAGCCGGATCGTTCCCCTGGGAGTGTCGTGCGCTCCGACCGATGTCGAGCCTCTCCGTGCAAAGTTTTTCAAGGTATTTCCGCATTTGCGCGGACACCGGTTCCTGCTTTTTCTCGGCAGGTTGCACCCGAAAAAAGGTTGTGACCTTCTCGTCCGGGCAATGGCCGACCTGCGTCCTCCGCTTGACCTGGTCCTCGCCGGGCCGAGCTCTGATCCGGCTCACGACGAGCGGCTCAGAAGGTCGGC
>DASWVC010000312.1:0-12882 GCA_036401335.1 Chthoniobacterales bacterium | reverse complement strand
TGGTTGCCAGCCGAGCGCCCGTAACTTGGAGGTGTCCAACAATTTCCGGGGCGTACCGTCCGGCTTGGAAGCATCGAAGACGAGCGACCCGTCGAACCCGACCACATCGCAGACCAGTTCCGCCAGTTCGCGGATGGTGACATCTTCACCCCAGCCGACATTGATGATTTCGGGCGAATCGTAACGCTCAAGCAGGAAGCGCAGGGCATCCGCCAAGTCGTCGTTGTGGAGAAACTCCCGCCGGGGCGTGCCCGTGCCCCACACCGTGACGTCACGCGCCCCACTCACCTTGGCCTCGTGCACCTTTCGTATCAACGCCGGCAGCACGTGCGAGTTTTGCAGGTCAAAATTATCCTCCTGCCCGTAAAGATTGGTCGGCATCGCTGAGATGAAGTTTGCGCCGTGCTGGCGGGCGTACGCCTGACAAAGCTTGATCCCGGCGATCTTCGCGATGGCGTACGGCTCGTTCGAGGCCTCGAGCAAACCGGTCAGGAGGGTGCTCTCGCGGATCGGCTGGTCGGCAAATTTCGGGTAAATGCAAGAACTTCCCAGAAACAACAGCTTGCGCACTCCGTGCTCGTAACTGGCCGAAAGAACGTTGTTCTGGATTTCCAGATTGTGAAGCAGAAAATCGACCGGGTAGACGGCATTCGCGTGGATGCCGCCCACTTTGGCAGCCGCCAGCACCACCAAAACCGGCTTTTCCCGTTCAAAAAATTCGAAGACGGCCCCACGGTCACGCAGGTCAAGCTCGGAACGGCTCCGGGTAAGGATGCGGGAATAACCGTTCGCTTGCAGGTTACGCAAAAGGGCGCTACCCACCAGTCCGCGATGGCCCGCCACAAAGATCGAGTCCGTCTGCATCAGGTGGCTCTCCTAAGCCCTTTCTGAGGTCGCGTCAAACCAGGCAACTCCCGTCGACCCGGCCGATTTCGCATCGTTCATGCCTGATGTATGGTTAAATTGAGAGCTGTCCCTATGAATCCTGAGTTCGATCCGATTGAGCGGGTGCTGGAAGATTTGCGCCAGGGTAAGCTCGTTATTGTCACGGACGATGCGGAGCGCGAGAACGAAGGTGACCTCATTCTGGCCGGTGAGAAAGCCACGGCGCCGTTGATCAGTTTCATGATCCGTTACACTTCCGGGGTGATCTGCGTTCCGATGGCCGGGGAAGACCTGGACCGCCTGGAACTGCCCCTCATGACGGTCCGCAACACGGAGTCCATGCGAACCGCCTACACGGTTTCGGTGGATGCCAGTGAAGGCATCGCCACGGGCATCTCGGCCGCTGACCGCGCCCGGACCATCCGGTTGCTGGCCGATCCGGCAACCCGCTCGGAAGACCTGGTCCGGCCAGGCCATGTGTTTCCTCTGCGGTACCGTCCCGGCGGGGTCCTGCAGCGGGCGGGCCACACCGAAGCGGCCGTTGACCTCGCCCGCCTGGCCGGGTTCAGCTCGGTCGGGGTGCTGGCGGAAATCGTGAATGACGATGGCTCGATGGCGCGGATGCCTGACCTCCTTGCGTTCAAGGCGCGGCACGGGCTGAAAATATGCTCCATCGAAGACCTGATCGCTTACCGCCGGTCACGGGAAAGGTTGATCGAACGCGAACAGGCATCCGTCGTGGCCACCGATTACGGCGAGTTCCGGCTTTACGTCTACCGCTCGAGGGTCGACGGGGTTAATCATGTCGCCCTCGTCAAAGGCGACGTGGCGGGGGAAGAGCCTACCCTGGTCCGGGTCCATAGTGAATGCCTCACAGGCGACGTTTTCGGATCCCTTCGCTGCGATTGCGGACCGCAGTTGCATGCGGCCCTGCAGCAAATCCGGCAGGAAGGACGGGGCATTTTGGTTTACATGCGGCAAGAAGGACGGGGCATCGGCTTGGCAGCCAAGGTTCACGCCTACAAACTTCAGGAAGCAGGGTTCGACACGGTCGAAGCGAATGAGCGCCTCGGCTTGCCGGTAGACCTGCGCGAATACGGTCTAGGCGCGCAGATCCTGGTGGACCTTGGGGTCAAAAACCTTCGCCTGCTCACGAACAATCCCAAAAAGGTAATCGGTCTGGAAGGTTACGGCCTCAACATCGTTGAGCAGGTGCCGATCCGGGCCGAACCGACTCCGTTCAACTGGCATTACCTGGAGACCAAACGCCTCAAGATGGGGCACACGCTGTAAAGCAATGAACAGCAATGGGGAACGTTGTTCAGCGGACGGCTCCGGATGCTGAAACAGGGAGCCGGGTGAACGGCCCTGCGGCCCGGGGCTTGCGCACCGCCGGTTATGGCGGTAACTGCGTCCGCCTTCCTTGCGGCTCCAGCCATTCGGCGTATGGTCTTCCCCCCATGGCGACCGACCTACCCGTGCGACCGATTGCGACGTCCCAGGCTTACCGTGTCGCGATCGTTGCCAGCGAATACCACCCGGAATATGTCGAGGGCCTCGTGCACGCCTCCACGGCCGAGTTCGCCGTGCTGGCGCCCGCGACCCGGGTCGAGGTCTTTCGCGTGCCCGGATCCTTCGAAATCGCCCTCGGCGTCGACCGCGTGGCGGCGTTGCGGCAACCCGACGCGGTCCTGGCGTTCGGTGTCCTGTTTGATGGCGAAACGCTCCATGCGTCGCTCATCGCCGAGTCCGTGACCGCAAGCCTTTTGCAGACCAGCCTGAAGTACCACCTGCCGGTTCTGCACGAAATTCTCGTCGTTAAGACGCCGGAACAGGCGCGCGCCCGTTGCCTTGACGAGAAGTTGAACCGGGGAGTGGAGGCAGCTCGTGCCACGGTCCGGATGCTCGGGGCCCTCGCATGCATCACAAGCTCGGAGAACTAAAATGGGCAAACGTCGTGAAGGCCGCGAGGTGGCGATTCAACTGCTGTTTCATTGGGACCTGAACCATTGCGCCGCCATCAGCGCAGAAGATCTGGACAATTTCTTTAATCTCAGGGCCGTCGCCGCGGGCGTGAGGCACTACGCAGTCCAGACCCTGGAAGGCGTGGTCAGCCGCCAGGCTGAAATCGACGCCCAGATCACGCGTTACACGGCCAATTACGAGCTGAAACGAATCTCGGCGGTTGATCGGAACATCCTCCGGCTCGCCATTTACGAGATGTTTCACGTGCCGGATGTGCCGCCTATCGTTGCCATCAATGAAGCCATTGACATCGCCAAGAAGTTCGGGACGGAGGAATCGAGCCGTTTTGTCAATGGCGTGCTGGACCGGGTAAAGATGGACCTTAAACGGCCCTTGCGCACTTCGTCACCCGCCTCCGGACGGGAGAAGTAAGGTTCCGCTTACCAGGGTACTTTGACCTATGGCTCTCGGCTTCTTTCGTAACCTCGCCGACCGGTTTGCAGGCAAACCCGTCGATTGGGATGAGCTCGAAGAAATGCTCATCCGGTCGGACATCGGCGTTCCCATGACACTGCAGATTGTCGGGGAGTTGCAGGCCCGCCCCGAAAAGGTTACCGCCCGCGAGATCGTGGCCGTGACCCGGGCGCACATCGAACGGATTTTTCCGGTCGGCAACCCGCGGCTTCGCCCGTTGCCGAACCGTCCCAAGGTGATCCTGTTGGTCGGTGTCAACGGCACCGGCAAGACCACTTCCACGGCGAAACTGGCCCACCTGCTGAAAACCGACCGCCACACGGTCCTGCTCGCCGCGGCCGACACGTTTCGGGCCGCTGCGATCGAGCAGCTCAAAATCTGGGCCGACCGGATCAACGTGGAAGTGGTGGCCGGCGAATACCATGCCGATCCCGCGGCCCTTTGTTACGACGCCTACAGCGCCGCCCAGCGGCGCAACCTTGAATTCCTGATCTGTGACACCGCCGGGCGGCTCCACACGAAAAGCAACCTGATGCAGGAACTCGGCAAAGTGGTCCGAACCCTTCAGAAACACGACCCGGGTGCCCCCCACGAATGCCTTCTGGTGGTGGATGCTACGACCGGCAGCAACGCCCTCGTGCAAGCCAGGCAGTTCAAGGATGCGGTAGGGTTAACGGGTTTGGTCGTGACCAAACTCGACGGGTCCGGCAAGGGAGGGATTGCCGTTGCGGTCCAAAACGAACTCGGTCTGGCCCCACGGTTCGTGGGCACGGGCGAGAAACTGGGCGACTTCGCCTATTTCGACCGGGACGAGTTTGTGGACAAACTTCTCTAACGAGCCCCGTGCCGGCATCCGCGTCGAGCACCGGCCGGAATCGCCGGGTCCGATCGCGCCTTGCAAAATGAAGGGGAGGCGCTGCCGTCGCCCGTCAACGCGCGACTCGCCCGGAGGAATCCAAACCTGCCGAAGTGACGTATTCACATTTAAAAGTATGGTAATGATTAAAAACACAATTTTTATGACGATATTGTGCTCGATGGCTTTTGATCATGACGGGGTGTCGCGGTGAACGCAATTACCCCTGCGGTGCCCCTTACCAACGACATCGCCGAGCGTTGGCGAGCCGAGGAATCGCTGCGGCTCTCGGAAGCGCGCTACCGGCGGCTGTTCGAAACCGCCCAGGACGGCATCCTCGTTCTGGATGCCGAGACCGGACGCGTCCTCGACGCCAACCCGTTCATGCAGGTGTTGCTCGGCTATTCCCTGGAAGAATTTCTCGGCCGGAAACTCTGGGAAATCGGCCCCTTCAAAGGGACTGAGGCCAGCAAGACCGTGTTCGCCGAATTGCAGGAAAAAGACCGCCTGCATTACGAAGGCCTGCCCCTGGAATCCCACGACGGGCGGCGCGTCGAAGTCGAATTCGTCAGCAACGCTTTCCTGGTCGACGAGCGGCGCGTCATCCAGTGCAACCTCCGCGACATCACCGAACGCAAACGGCTGGAACGTTTGGCCATTGAAAAGCTGGAAGAACTCGCCCGTTCAAATTCCGAGCTCGAGCAATTTGCCCACGTGGCCTCACACGACCTGCAGGAACCGCTCCGGGCGGTGGCCAGTTGTGTCCAGCTTCTCCAAAAGCGCTACGCAGGCCAACTGGATGCGCGGGCCGATGAGTTCATCCTGCATGCGGTGCAGGCAACCAAGCGGATGCAGACCCTCATTAATGATCTGCTGTTGTACTCGCGCGTCGGCACACAAATGCGGTCTTTCGGGTTGGCAGATGCTGCCGTCGTCCTGGAACAAGCGCTCGCCAGCCTGGCCGTTGCCCTCTCCGAGAGCGGCACCACGGTGACCCATGGTCCGCTGCCGACCGTGAACGCTGACCCGAGCCAACTGGCCCAAGTGTTCCAGAACCTGATCGGCAATGCCATCAAGTTCCGTGGCGCCCAGCCTTCCGTGATCGCCATCGGCGCGGAACGTCGGGCCAACGAATGGTTGTTCTCCGTCAGCGACAATGGCATCGGCATCGAGGAGCAATACTTCGAGCGGATTTTCCGGGTGTTTCAACGGTTGCACACCCGCCGGCAATACGAAGGCACAGGCATCGGCCTGGCCATATGCAAAAAGGTCGTTGAACGCCACGGTGGACGGCTGTGGATTGAATCGCAAGTCGGGAAAGGATCCACGTTCTACTTCACAATTCCCGAAACCCTTCAACCCTCGGAGGTTCATTGACCGCGAAATCGATTGACATCTTGATGGTAGAAGACAACCCGACGGACGTCATGCTTACCCGCGAGGCGCTTGCCTCGGCCAACGTGGTCGGCAACCTCCAGGTGGCAGAAGATGGGGTTGCGGCCATGGAGATTTTGCGGCGTGAAGGTGAACACGCCAACGCCCCGCGTCCCGACATCATCTTACTGGATTTGAACATGCCCCGAAAGAGTGGCCAGGAGGTGTTGGCCGAAATCAAAGCCGATGAAAACCTGAAATACATTCCCGTTGTGATCCTGACAACTTCGGCGGCGGAAAAAGACGTGCGCAGGGCTTACGGGCTTCACGCCAACTGCTACATTATCAAACCGGTGGATTTCGATGCCTTCACGGACATCGTGCAAGCGATTCAAAGCTTTTGGTTCAAGGTGGTTGTGCTTCCCTCAGCCTGACCGTTGCGCCGGCAACCTACACAACATGATGCGAAGCCTAAAAGCCTCTCCATTGAAACCGATCGACGTTCTGATGGTCGAGGACGATCCGACCGACTTGATGATCACCCGCGAGGCGCTCGCCCATGCGAAGGTCCTCAACAACCTGTACGTGGTTGAGGATGGGGTGGAAGCCATGGAATTCTTGCGCTGTGAAGGTGAACACGCCAACGCCCCGCGTCCCGACATCATCTTGCTGGATTTGAACCTGCCCCGGAAAAGCGGACAGGAAGTACTGGCGGAGGTCAAAGCCGACGAGCACCTGAAAGACATCCCGGTTGTGATTCTGACGACTTCGAAAGCGGAAGCGGTTCTCCTTGACGCCTACGGGCTCCATCCGGACTGCTTTATCGTCAAACCGGTGGACTTTGAAGCCTTCGCCCACATCGTGCGGACCATCCAAAGTTTCTCGTTCGCCGTGGTGACCCAGCCAGCCCTGTGAAATTTGGGGGCCTTCGCTTCTATCGACGGCCGCCGGAACCCGCAGGACAACGAGGACCGGCCACTCCCCATCCCTACGCCGCAGAACGCTGTTGCGTGTCGGCCGGCAGCGGTTGCCGTTTGAAATGCAGCTGCAAAATGCGACGACCATCCGTCTGGGTGATCGTGACCAGGTAATCGGCGATCGTGACCTGTTCGCCTTGTTTCGGCAGGTGGCCAAGCAATTGAATAACGTAACCGCCGATCGTGCTGACGTCGATGGCAACAAGTTCGAGACCCGCCAGTTCCTGCAACTCGTAAAGGTTCACCTGGCCTTGCACGACAAACTCTTCTCCGTTCAATCGAACAAAATCCCGGACCTGTTCCTGGTCGAATTCGTCTTTGATTTCGCCAACCAGCTCTCCAAGCACGTTGTCGAGCGTGACGATCCCGACCCCTCCCCCGTACTCGTCCACCACCACGGCGAAATGCGCCCGTTTGGCAAGAAACAGCTTCAAAAGCTTTTCTAAGGGCATGAACTCAGGCACCGGGGTAAGTTCCCGTTTGACGGCGAGGATGTCCGGCTTTTCCTTTTTCATCTCGCGCATCAGGTCTTTGATGTGTATGAGGCCGACCGTGTTGTCGAGGTGCGCCTGCACCAGCGGAAACCGGGTGTGGCCCGACTTGAGCGCCACCTGCAAATTTGCTTCAAAGCTGTCCTGAATGTCGAGGTAGACCACGTCGCCCCTTGGGGTCATGATGTCGCGGACCACGCGCCGACGGAAATCCAGGGCGTTGATGAGCAGTTCCTTACTTAACGGCGTGACCTCCGATCCGCTGTCGCTCTCCGTCAGGATCACACGCAGCTCCTCTTCGCTGTGCCCGAGTTCGGTTTCAGCGACTGGATTGATGCGGAACAAGACCCGAAGGATCCATTCACCGGATTTTTGCAGGAACCAGATCGCGGGACGGAAAACGACGTAGAACACGTGCAGGGGCGCGCTGATCCAAAGGCTGAGCCTTAAGGCCTTGCGAATGGCCAGGGATTTTGGTGTGACCTCGCCAAGCACGATGTGCAGGTAGGTGATAATGGCGAACGCCAGCGCGAACGAGACGCCGTGCAAAAGCGTTACGCTACGCAGCCCGATGAACGATAGCAACGGCTCCAGGATCCGCGAAATGTAGGGCTCGCCCAGCCAGCCCAGACCGAGGCTGGAAAGCGTGATGCCCAACTGCGTGGCAGACAGGTAGGCGTCGAGGTTCGACGTGATGTCCCGCGTGAAAGCCGCCTGGGTATTCCCCTCCTCCTCCAGGGCATCCAGCTGACTGGTCCGGACTTTAACCAGGGCAAATTCCGAAGCGACGAAAAACCCGTTCAGCAGGACCAGCAGCAGAATGACGAGCAGATGCCCGAAGACGGACCCGAACTCAAAGGAAGCCGGTCCGTCCCCGGCGAGGATTAGAGTGGACAGGTAAGAAGAAACACTCATCGGACGCGTCGGAGCGCTAGCACACGCACTCGCGTCGGGTAACCCGAAGGCAGGACTTTACCAACTGGCCTTCGTCACCCCAGGAATCATGCCGTTAGACGCCAACTCACGAAATGCCAGCCGGGAAAGCCGGAAACGGCGAATGAAAGCGCGACGACGTCCACTGGCCTGGCAACGGTTGACCAAGCGGGTCGGACTGGCATCGCGCGGCAGCTGGGAAAGACTTTCGTAATCCCCCTTGGCTTTCAATTCAGCACGCAGGGCTGCGTACTTCTCCACCGTTCTCAACTTGCGCTTGTTCCTTTCAATCCAGCTTTTCTTTGCCATAACGAGAGCGGGGAAAATAATGCGGTCACCCCTATTTGCAACCAAAATCCAGGGGGGAAGAACGTGTCGGGGTATCGGAGGATGGGGGGTAACGGGGTGGCGGAAATGTAATTGCCCCCAACGATCACGTCCGAATGCTGCCCGCCCCCTGCGTCCACCCCGTTACCCCCATCCTCCGATACCCCGACACCTCTCAAAGAGTCCCCTCCCAGAACTGCCGGAATGCGTTGGTCCAGCTACGGGTCAAAACGTGTTCACGGGCCCGTTGTCCCATCAGCAGGCGCAGCTTTGCGTCCTGGACGAGTCGGCGAAGGGCAGCAGCAAAATCGGCCGCATCCAAGGCGCGGGTCACAAACCCGTCAACGCGGTGGCGCACGAGCTCTTGCGGTCCGCCGTGGTCCGAAACCACGCAGGGCAGCCCGGCGGCTTGCGCTTCCAGAATGACATTGCCGAAGGTATCGGTGGTGCTCGGAAAGAGGAACACGTCTCCGGAAGCATAAGCAGTCGCGAGTTCCTTGCCGTCCAGGTAGCCGGTAAAACAACTTTCCGGGTATTGCTCCCGCAGTTCCTTCAGGTAAGGTCCGTCCCCGACCAACAGCATGCGCACCTTGAGGCCTTCAGCCCGCAAGGACTGGCTGGCCTTCATAGCGACCTCCAGGTTCTTCTCACGGGAAATCCGGCCCACGTAGAGCAACCCGAGCTCATCCGGTTCTTTGCCGAAGTGCCGCCAGAAAAGGGGGTCGCGCAGCTCTGGCGTGAAGAGGTGAGTGTCAAGGCCGCGAGGCAAAATCTTGAGTCGACGCTCAGAAAGGCCTTTCTCGATCCACCGTTGGCGGTAGTACTCGGAATTGACGTACACCAGATCCAGCTGGGAGTAGAACCAATGCATGAAGTTCCAGGCCAATGTTTCCATGTAATTGTCCTGGGTCAGAATCCGGACGTACTGTGGAAAATCGGTGTGATAGATTCCGGTGGTCTTCAGGTCCAACATTTTTGCCGCCAACAGGGCAGTGAGTCCCACCGGCCCTGGTGTGCTGATGATCACCTCGGTAAAACGTTCCCGCTGGATGTAATCCAGCATGTTGAGGACCGGCGGAAAGCTCAGCTTCTGCAGTTCGTATTCGGGCAGTTCAAACTCGCCAATTGGCTCGAAATTCCGGATCGGAATGTCGCGCAGTGTGATGCTCTGGCGCGAGGTCACCACGGTAAGGTCTGCGCCTGCTTCCCGGGCGGCGGCCGTCATTTTGCGGATGGTGTTAGCCACACCGTTCACGTCCTCCAGGGTATCGGTGAACCAGGCGCGTTTGGTGTTGGCCAATTCCGGCGGTACAAGGTGAACCGTCCCTTCGCAAATTTCCTGGAGACGGCGCCGGGACGGGGCCTGGCTGTGGAAGCCGTAGAAATAAGGCCCTAGCAGCAACCCCATCGGCATCAGGGCGCTGAGGCTCTGGACCGCCTCGATCACGTTGCCTCCGCTGATCTGGTTCACGAACTTGTCAAAGAACCGGAAAGCCAGCTGGTTGCACACCAATGCAACCAACAGAAAGGCCCGCCGCTCCGGTTCCGGCACTCCCTGGGTCTCTCGGGCCAGCTGCGCCTGAACTTCCGGACTGCCAAAATACGTCGCAAGTTCGGGCCAGATGGAAAGGTTGGCCGGTTTAACCAGGTCAAAGATCTTGCCCGATAGAATGCCGTTTGAAACGAGGGCGATTTTCTCACCCAAGGTGAATTGCGTCGGGTTTTTGCCCTCCATGAATCGGGAAAAGAAAAGTTCCAGAAAGCCGAGGTTCGGGCTCAGGGAAGAGAATTTACCTTTAGCGAACTGGTGCGCGGTGTTGTAAAGCCCGTGCGAAATGCCGATCGGCGTGCCGCCCCGGCCGCGGGTGAGGCAATTGCCCTGGGCGATAAAAGCGAAGTAGTCTGCGGGACTACGACCGGCCGGCGTCTCGGTGTAGGCGGAGGCCGGAAACACCCCGGCATGGTCGTCGGATCCGGCGGTCAAGACCTTGCGCCAAGGCTCCGGGTGCGTCGGCGCGAGGTTCTGCTGGCTGGCAAACTGGTCGATCAGTTCCGGGGTGAGAGCCCGCAGCAGAAACTGGCCGACTTCACTCAGCAAACTGTCGCGGAGCCCGTTCAGACCCTCAAAGTGTTTGAATAACAAAATGAGGCGCTGGACGTGATCGGCCGTAAGGTGCCGGTCTTTGTCATACAGCAGGTGGGCCACTCCGTGCACCAACCCCTGCTCGGCAAGGTAAGCCTGAAGTTCGTAGATGTTCCCTCGCAAGCCTTGAATTTCGTGGTGTTGCGGCTCCGTCAGGTTCCAGACCAGCAGGTGCACGGCCGTCTGGTCTTCGGGGAAGCAGACGGTGACTTCCTCGCTCAGAAAAGTGTCCGGGTGGTCCGCTACCTCCAGGCAGCCGGCAATGGAGTTGTGGTCCGTGAACGTGACGAACGTCATTCCCCTCTCCTTCAGCTTTTCGTAAAGCAGCTGCGGATCCGAATAGCTGTCCGGAAAGTCGAACCGGCGGAACAGCCATTCGGCGGACCGATCGCTGTAACGGGAGTGGAGGTGAAGGTCGATTTTCGCGGCCATAGGTCAGACCTTAACAGCAAAACCCGTTGAATGGAGCAGAACCATGGGGGATACACCCGTTTTCGCTGGTGACGGCCGGCCAGCGTTTGGCTGCCATCACCCCGACCAACCAAAACATGAACTTTTCGATTCCCTTTCTGCTTGCGGGCTACCGCCGGGGCAGTTTCACCCCGGAAGACGTGGTCCAGGAAGTTTACCAGCGCCTTCGGCAGCGGGAAGACGCCGTCTGGATCTCGCTGGTGCCAGAATCACAGTCCTTGCAGCGGGCCAGGCGGCTGGAAGCGCTTTCCCCGAACCTGCCGCTCTACGGAATCCCCTTCTCGATCAAAGACAACATCGATTTCGCTGACCTGCCCACCACGGCGGGGTGTCCGGATTTTTCTTACGTGCCCGAAGGGTCCGCCAAATGCGTCCGCGACCTGATTGCGGCCGGTGCCCTCCCGATTGGCAAAACCAACCTGGACCAGTTCGCCACCGGGCTGGTCGGCACCCGCTCACCTTACGGCATTCCGCGCTCTGTTTTCGACGATACACGGGTCAGTGGAGGATCGAGCTCCGGGGCCGCGGTGTCGGTGGCCGCAAACCTCTGCTCCTTCGCGCTGGGCACAGACACGGCCGGGTCGGGCCGCGTCCCGGCCGGGTTCAACGAGCTGGTCGGTTTGAAACCGACCCGTGGCCGGGTCTCAACGGCAGGCGTGGTCCCGGCCTGCCGCTCACTGGATTGCGTTTCAATCTTTACCCGCACGGTGAATGAAGCCGAAACCGTGCTCGGCGTGATAGACGGGTGGGATCCTGACGATCCCTACTCGCGGCAACGCCCGTCGCCGCCTTCCTTTCTGCCGTTTCCGCCCCGGGTTGGCATCCCGTCGAAACTCGAGTTTTTCGGTGACAAACCTTATCCGTTGGCCTTTGCGGCCGCCGTTGACCGCGCCCGCGCGATGGGGTGGAGCCTGTGCGAGATCGATTTTACCCCGTTTCGCGAGACAGCGGAACTGCTTTACGGCGGCCCCTGGGTCGCAGAGCGGGTCGCCGGCATCCGCCCCTTTTTCGAGTCCCACCGGGATTCACTCCATCCGGTGACGCGTTCCATCTTCGATGGCGAACGAAAGTACAGTGCCGTGGATGCGTTCGCCGCTTTCGATCGCCTCGCCGGGCTCCGCCGCGTTGCGTCGAAAGTCTGGGACGGCATTGACGTGATGTTGCTGCCGACCGCCCCAGGCCATTACCGGGTGGAGGAGTTGCTGGCCGATCCCATCCGTCCGAACACCCAGCTTGGGTATTACACCAATTCTGTAAACCTCCTCGACCTTTCCGCACTTGCCGTCCCGGCGGGACGCACCAGGGAGGGTCTTCCGTTCGGCATCACCTTCGTTGGCCCTGCCTGGCAGGACGAAGCCCTGGCGCGGATCGGCAAGGAATGGTTGGGAGAACCAGTGGCGGTGTCCACTCCGGCCGGAGTCGAGCTGGCAGTCGTAGGCGCTCACCTGAGCGGCCTGCCGCTGCACCGGGAGCTGCAGGAATTAAACGCCTGTTTTGTCGAGGCGACCCGGACCGCTCCCTTTTACCGGCTTTACGCACTGCCCGGCACCACCCCTCCAAAACCGGGCATGGTTCGAGGGGAAACCGGGACGTCTATTGAGGTGGAAGTCTACCGCCTTTCCGACGAAGCATTCGGACGGTTTGTGGCCAGGGTGCCCTCTCCTTTGGCCATCGGCAGCGTCAACCTGGTGGACGGCCGGAGCGTCAAAGGTTTTCTCTGCGAATCGCATGCGGTCGTTAACGCCCTGGACATCTCTGATCACGGCGGGTGGCGGGCTTACCTGGGAGCCGGCTGTTTCTAAGATTTGAAAGGTGGTCACGTAAATTGTTCCGTCGGCCCCCAGTTCATGCTGGCCGGCCATTGCAGGCGCGCATCCTTCGCTACCACTTCGCTCTTCCCGGCCTTTGGATCGAAGCGGGCGATCGCGGTTATCTTCAACAGCGGTAAGGTAAATGCCCCCGTCTCACCACGATGTCTTTCCCCAC
>DASWVC010000311.1:0-10931 GCA_036401335.1 Chthoniobacterales bacterium | reverse complement strand
ACCCCCGTCTCCATGTAGTTAAACCAGTTGATGCCGCTGATCTTTAGAACGGTGGCAAGGTTGTATTTTTTGTCTTGGGCTGAGCCGTGGTTCAGGGCGAGTGCGCAAAGGCAGGTCGCGAGCAGGAAAGGATGTTTCATGAATGGGTCGGGGTGGGGATGGACGGGGGAGGGCGGTCGTGCCCTGACCTCGTTTAGTCGCTGGCGCTCTGACCTGTCAAGCACAAGCCCGGCCCGGCTAAAACCGGACGGAGTGAAAGAAGGGTTGAGCTATGGCCCCTTTCAGTTAGTACTGACCAGCGTTCCCCACAACCGGCCAGGCTTCCCACCGACGTCCCGCTCCTTATGCCCGATCTTCGTTACCTGCTCCGCCTCGGCGCGTTTACGCTGGGCATCTTTATCCTTTTCTGTGCGCTGCAGCCCCAAGCATTTCTCTCCGTCGCCAACCTGAGCTCCATGGCGTCGCAAATGCCTGAATTTGCGTTGTTGGCGCTCGCCATTCACGGCACCATGCTCACCGGCGGCATCGACTTAAGTGTCGTGAGCATCGCGAATTTTGGCGCCATCCTTGCCGCCTTCTGCCTTAAATCCGGCCCGGGCGGTCTTTGGCTGGCCGTGCCGACCGCCCTCCTGCTCGGGATTGCCTGCGGGGTTTGCAATGGCCTTCTGGTTGCCGGGCTCCGGCTCCCGGCCATTCTGGCCACATTGGGCACGATGCAGCTTTACGCCGGAATGGCCATCGGGATCACCAGCGGCGTTATCCATAGCACCGCCGTGACCGGCATCCCGTTGACCTATTCGAATTTCGTCAACGGGTTTGTGTTCGGCGTGCCAACCCCGTTTCTTGTCCTCGCCGCCTGCTTCGGACTCGTTTACCTTATCACGGCGCGAGCACCCCTCGGCAAGCAGATGCGCCTGTTCGGCACAAATTCACGGGCTGCCGTTTTCGCGGGCATCCCGACGTTTCGCGTGCTTATCCTGACGTACGCCGTCAGCGGCTTCATCGCCGCCTGCGCAGGACTGGTCATGCTGGCGCGCGCCAACAGCGCCAGTGCGGATTACGGCACTTCGTACCTGCTGCTCAGCGTTCTGATCAACATCCTGGCAGGCGTTAATCCCAACGGCGGTTCAGGAACGTTGTTCGGCGTGGCGCTGGCAGTGTTGTCGCTGCAATTTATTTCCAGCGGGCTGAACCTCCTCGCCGTGAACAGCTTTGCCCGTGACCTTCTCTACGGGCTGCTGCTCGTGACGGTGATGGCCGTGAACCGTCTCCAAGGCCGCATTCATGCAACCCGGCCCCGAACGTGACCACGAACGGACTTCGAGCCGCCTGCTGCCATCAATCTTTTCCAAACGTTTCGGCCAGGGCCTTGGCCGTCGCCCGGCAGACCCCCTGTTCCGTAATGATGCCCGTCACGCAACGGGCCGGCGTGACGTCGAAAGCGTAGTTCGCCACCGGACTGCCTTCGGGTGTAAGCTGTACGGTGACGACCTCACCCGTCTCGGCAAGGCCGCTCAGGTGGGACACCTCACCGGCCCCGCGTTGTTCGATCGGGATTTCGCCGACGCCGTCCTGCAATGTCCAGTCGATGGTGCTCGAAGGCAGCGCGGCGTAGAACGGCACGCCGTTGTCCTTGGCGGCAAGCGCTTTAAGGTAAGTGCCAATCTTGTTGCAAACGTCGCCGCGGGCCGTGGTCCGGTCGCTGCCCACGATGCAGAGGTCGACCATCCCGTGCTGCATCAAATGGCCGCCGGTGTTGTCCGCAATGACGGTGTGCGGCACCCCTTGGTTGACCAATTCCCAGGCGGTCAACGACGACCCCTGGTTCCTGGGCCGGGTTTCGTCCACCCAGACGTGCACGGGCACCCCATCGGCGGCGGCCCGGTACACCGGCGCCAGCGCGGTCCCCCAGTCCACCGCAGCGAGCCAACCGGCATTGCAGTGGGTCAGGATTTGCACCGGGCGCGCCCGGTCGAGGTGCTCCCAGGCAGCCTGGATCAGCTTCGCGCCATGGCGCCCGATGCTTTCACACCGGGCGACGTCTTCTTCGGCCAGCCGGCCCGCTTCCGCATAGGCCGCCGTTGCGCGTTCCGCCTCGGGCAGTCCGATAAGCCGGGCGCGGACGCAATCCAGAGCCCAGCGCAGATTGACCGCGGTCGGCCGCGTGGCCAGAAGGGTGTCGGATGCCCTCGCCACTTCGTTGTCGCTCGGATCCGCTTGAACCGCGAGCGCCAAGCCGTAAGCAGCCGAAACCCCAATGAGCGGCGCACCGCGCACCACCATCTCCTTGATCCCGGCAGCTGCGTCGGCCAGCGAACGCCAGCGCACCACCTCGAAACGGTGCGGCAACCGGCGCTGGTCAATCACGCAAACGGTGCGCCCGTCCGCATCGAGCCAAATGGTGCGGAAATCTTTTCCTTGTACCTTCATGAAAGTTCCCGCGCCCTGACGTTTACATCCGCAAGGCTCAGCCAGGCACGCGCGTTCACAACGAGCTCCCGCCCAAGCCGGACGGCTTTACGCTCGCAATGCGCCCGTCGGTCCGGATCCTCAATCGATTCCAGGTCTTCCACGTGTGCAACCCCAAAGATACGCCGGAGCATCTTCATCCCGGCAAATCCGAGGGCATCCCCTAACAACCGGCGCATAAAAACAACGCGCTCTTTTTCCAAGGCCTGCCGGGCAACCGGATCAGAAAAGAGTTCTGCCGGGTACCCATCGCCGGTGGCGTTTTCCTGCCAGAGCCGCAGAAAACCGGAGGTGAACGTCCCCCAGACCTGCTCGGCGGTCGCAAGGAGCCATTCGCGGTATTCGTGCCGCTCGTGCGACCTCTGCTCGTGGCCCTCCTGCGCAAAGTAGGCCAGGTAAAAATTCCCTAGCACCGCCCCGAGGTCGAACCCCATGGGTCCGTAAAAGGCGAACTCCGGATCGATCACCCGCGTGTCCTCCGGCGTCGCCATGATGGAACCGGTGTGCAGGTCGCCGTGCACGAGCGCTTCCGTATGGTTCAGAAAAAGCCATTTGAAGCGTTGGCTGCAGACCTTAAGTTCGGCATCCGCTCGCAACTCGGCCGCCAGGTCGTCCAGGTGCGGCGTCGTCCACCGGTTCAGGGCAGCGATCCGGTAAGGATCCGTGAACACAAAATCCTCGGTCAGCCGGCACAGCTCCGCGTTGCCGCTGAAAAAGGAGACCTGGGCCCGTTTGCGGGGCGCGGGCAACGCCAAGTCGGACGTTCCGAAAAGCGTTTGCGCCAGGAATGCCCCGAGATCCTCGGCCAGACGGGGGTAACGAATCCCGCGAACAAACCCCTTCCGGAGGACGACGTGCGGGTGAAGGTATTCCATGACGATGGCCGCGGCGGTTTCGTCGTAGAAGTACACCTTCGGCAAAAAGCGATCGGCCACCTCGCTTTGGAGTTGCAGGGCACGCCGTTCGAAATAGCTGCGGCTAAGCGGCAGGGGCCACGAGTCTCCAACCAGCCGCACATAGGGCAATGCCTGTTTAACCACCAGGGATCGGCCGTCATCGCTCTGAACAATAAAAACCAGGTTAAGATTGCCGTCGCCCACCTCGCGCGCCCGCCAGCGGTCCGGGTCCGGACCGAGGATGTCGAATGTTTCCGGGTGCCGGGCAAGAAAACCGGCAACTGTCTTTTCCAGCAGGGGAGTGTAACCGGGCGGCACGTCGCGCGATGGCATAGGACGGGGGAAACCGGAAAACAATAGACCGGCCCGGCTTTGCGCGCGAGCACCATGACGGCACCGTCCTTAAACATCCCTTCGCGGCTTGACGCCGGCCGGCCCAGTCTTTATCTCTGGACGGGCCATTCGATAACCCCTTTTAACATCTGTTAAGAACAGATTGCCCTCCCATGAACCGCCCTTCCTTCCCTTCGTTCCGCCCCTGCTCACGCCCGGGTATCAGTCGCCGAGCTTTTCTCCCCGTCGCGGCGCTCGGCCTCGCCGCCTTGGCCACGATCACCGGTCCAAACCTTCCTTCGGTCCGCGCTGCAGAAGAAAGCGGCGGCAAAAAACTTCGGGTGGGGTTGACGGTTCCAACCCTCGTCAATCCCTTCTTTGTCGGCATGGCACATGGCGTGCAAGACCGTTGCACCGCACTCGGCTACGAGTTGATCGCGCCAAATGCCAACAACGACATGTCCACCCAGATCAACCAAATGGAAGACCTGATCACGAAAAGGGTAGACGTGATCATCATCTGCCCCATTAACGCCAAGGCTGTGGTGCCTTCGGTCAAGAAAGCCAATGCGGCGAAGATTCCGGTGATCGCCCTTGACCGCGGTTCAGACGGCGGTGAGCTGGCGAGCTTCATCGAAACCAATAACGTGGAGATGGGTCAGAAAGGCGCGGACTGGATCGCGGAGAAGTTGAAGGCACGGTACGGAAGCGCGAAAGGCAACGTGGTCAATCTGCAAGGCCTCCGGGGCACCACGGCTGCCGAGAGCCGTGAGAAGGGGTTCATGGACGGGCTGAAGCAATACCCGGAGATCAAGCTGGTGGCCAGTCAGGCGGCTAACTTTGACCAGGAGCGTGCGCTCAACCTGATGACGGACATTCTGCAGGCCAACGCCAAGGTGGACGCGGTTTTCTGCGCAAACGACGACAACGCCGTGGGCGCGCTGCGCGCGATTGACGCGGCGCACCGCTTCAAGCCGGTGGGCGACAACGGCCGAATCCTGGTTCTCGGGATTGACGGCACCGGCCAGGCGCTGCAGGCCATTCGCGACGGCAAGCTGGATGCAACCATCTCGCAGAACCCGGTCAAGATGGCGGCCACAGCAGTCGATTTCGCCCGGGATCTTTCCGCGGGAAAATCCATCGAAAAGCGCGTCTACTACCCAAACCTGCTGCTCACCAGGGAAAACCTCGATTCTGCGGAGGCGAAAGCCTATGGGCTTTGGGGCGAGGCGAAGTAATGCGGTTGCGGATGCGGGAGATCAGCAAGGCCTTCGGCGCTAACCTGGCGCTCTCCCGGGTCGATGTGGAGTTGTCCGCGGGGGAGGTGCTCGGCATTGTTGGTGAAAACGGGGCAGGCAAGTCTACCCTGGTCAAAGCCCTGGCCGGTGCCCACGCGGTCGACGCCGGAACAATGGAAATTGACGGCCGGCCGGTGCAATTCCGGTCGCCGGCCGACAGCATAGCGGCCGGGGTGGCGGTGATTTACCAGGAGCTCACCATCGTTCCCGAGTTGTCCGTGGCAGAGAACGTGTTTCTTGGGACGGTGCCGACCCATGGTCGCCTGCCGCTGGTGAACCGCCGCCGAATGCAGGCCGAGGCTACGCGGTTGCTCCGTGGGCTCGGGCTGGAAATTAATCCGCGGCAGCGTGCCGGCAGCTTGTCACCCGGGTACCAGCAGATGGTCGAGATTGCCCGGGCCATCAACCGCCGGGCAAAAATCGTGCTGATGGACGAGCCGACGTCGTACCTCAGCGAGCATGAGGTCGGGCGCCTCTATGAGTTCATCGCCCGTCTCAAGGCGCAACAGCTCGGCATCATCTACATTTCCCATCATCTTGAAGAAATTTTCCAGGTGTGCGACCGGGTGCTTGTGCTGCGTGACGGCAAGACCGTGGCCGTCAAGCCCATCGCGGATTGGACCAGTCGCTCCCTGGTGGAAGCGATGGTCAATCGTTCCATCGAGCAATTCTATCCGTATGAACCTCGGCGCCGCGGTGACGTGGTCCTGTCCGTCCGCCACGCCACCGTTCCGCCGCGGCTCCAGGATGTCAGTTTTGATTTGCACCGCGGCGAAATCCTGGGCATCGCCGGGGTGGTCGGGAGCGGGCGGAGCGAGCTGCTGAAAGCGATCTTCGGCGCCCATCCGTTGCGGGGCGGCCGCCTTGAATGGAACGGACGCCCGTTTCAGCCGAGGGGACCGTCGGACGCCATCCGGCACGGGATGGTCATGGTTCCTGAGGACCGCAAAGCTGAAGGGCTGATGCCCGATGCGTCCATCGAGAACAACATGGCCGCTTCCGTCCTGCCGCGGATTGCGCGCTTCGGCTTTGTGCAGGCCAGCCTCAAGCGCCAACTCAGCCTCGCCGGCATCCGGCAGTTCAGCGTTGCCTGTCGTGGCCCGCTCTCCGCGGTCCGGACCCTTTCGGGTGGGAATCAACAGAAGGTTATCTTTGCCAGGGCCAACGCGGCAGAACCGCGGCTCTACCTTTTGGATGAACCTACCCGCGGTGTGGACGTCGGGGCAAAGGTCGAAGTGTACAAACAGATCATGGCGTTTGCCGCCGCCGGCTGCGCCATTTTGTTGGTCTCCTCGGAACTCCCTGAGTTGTTGGGTTTGGCGGACCGCGTGCTGGTCCTCAACGGCGGCCGGGTCGTTGGAGATCTAAGCCGCGCGGCGGCGACGCACGAACGCGTGCTGCACCTCAGCACCGGCGAAACCGTGCCCGACGAGGTGGTTCACCTGACGGATGCACCCGCGGGCGATACCCTGAACCGATTGTACCAACCATGAACCAACCGGTTGCCAACGCGCCAGGCGACTCCGTTCCCGCCGCTTCCCGTCGAGTGACCCTGACTTCCGGGCTCGAATTCGCCAGCCGTTTCACCGTTCAGATTGCCTTGCTGCTGCTCGTGGCCGCTTTTACTTGGTTGTCGCCGCAGTTTTTATCCGTTGAAAATTGGTCGAACATCGCCCGGCAAAGTTCGGTGATCGCGATAGCGGCCTGCGGCGCGACTTTCGTCATCATCATTGCAGGGATTGATTTGTCCGTCGGTTCAGTGGTGGCCCTAGCCGGCATCCTTTCTGCCGGATTGGTGGTCAACAACGGTTGGCCGGGGTGGCTCGGAGGGGTTGCCTGCCTCGGGGTGGGCATCCTTGCCGGGTTGTTTAACGGATTTTGCATCTCCCGCCTTGGCCTTTCCGCTTTTATTGCGACCCTTTCCAGCCTGGCGATGGGCCGGGGTCTGACAATGGCTTATTCAAATGGCCAGACGATTTTCGGCCTGCCGGATGACTACAATTACCCTGGCGCAGGCACGCTTTTTAACGTCTCGGTGCCCATCATTATCACCGGATGCGTTTTCCTCATCATGCACCTCGTGCTTGCCCACACCGTGTTCGGTCACGAGGTGTACGCCCTCGGCGGCAACCGAGAGGCCGCGCGGCTCGCCGGAATCAACGTGAGGCGGGTTGAACTGCTGGTTTACACGCTGGCCGGCGCCCTCACCGGCCTGGCCAGCTGGGTCCTCACGGGCCGGCTGACGGCGGCCTTGCCGTCCTCAGCGGTCGGGCTCGAACTGGACGTCATTGCCGCCGTCGTGATCGGGGGCGCCTCGCTTTTCGGCGGGCGCGGGAACATGATCGGCACGTTCTTCGGCGTCCTAACCATCGGGGTCTTGCGCAATGGTTTGAACCTGTTGAACGTCTCTCCTTTCTGGGTGCAGTTTGTGCAAGGGGCCGTTATTTTCGTGGCGGTGCTCTTGGATGCACTCGGCCAGCGCCAGCGCCGGGTGGGCTAGACAGAAGGTATCGGGGTATCGGGCCAATGGCACTAAGATAAGGGTATTCGGGGTGAAAGTACGTGGGGGGTCGCCCCGTGCCCAGTAGGGGAGCTTGTCCCGAAGCGCCCTCGTTTGACTGCTTCCGCTGCCAGATGAGCGCCGTTTGTCTGCCCCCACTGCCCGTGGTCACCTCTCTTTTCGGCAAGGATGCCGTTCAGTTGCCGTACAAGGCGCGGCAAACGAGGACCGCTGCAGCCATTCCCGCGAGGTCCGCGAGCAGGCCGGCGGGGATCGCGTGCCGGGTTCGGGTGATGCTCACGGAGCCAAAGTAAACCGCCACCACGTAAAACGTGGTCTCCGCACTGCCATAGATGGTTGCGGCCGTGTAGCTGAGGAGGTGGTCGGGCCCAAATCGTTTTACCAAATCGCCGAGCACCGCGATGGAACCACTGCCGCTGAGTGGACGCATCAGGATCATCGGCAAAAGGTCGACCGGCGCCCGCAACTGCGTGAACAAGGGCGCCAGGCCCCGGCGCAGCAGGTCCAGGGCACCTGAATCCCGGAACACGCCGATTGCCACGAGCATGCCGACGAGGAAAGGAACGATGCGCACCGCGACCTGAAAGCCCTCCTTGGCCCCCTCGACGAATTCCTGATAGACCGACACCCCGCGTCCGGCAGCGTACAGCGGGAAGGCGGTGAGCAGGAACGGCACCACCAACGGGGAAAGGGCCCGGAAAACGTTGGCCGGAAACGGCATAGCCGCTCCACTGCTTGCCGACCAGAGCGTGGTGACGAATACCCCAAGGAAAAACAGGAAGAGCAGCCCGAGCAACACCCCGGCCCAGCGGGCAAGGGGAGCGGGCTTCGGCAGGTCGGGTTCCATGCTTGGGGCTGCGGACCCGGAATTTTCCGTGGTTCGCCCCTTGGGTATTGTCGCCGGCGGCTGCGGCACAGCAAACCACGGCAGTCGTTCAAGGCATTTCACGGCCGTCACGGCGGCAAGCGTCGCCGCCGTGGTTGCCAGGAGCGTGGTGGGAATGATGGCGGTAGGGGTTTTGCCGCCGTTGATGGCCAGCACGTTCATGGCGGTCGCGGGCACGAGCTGAATGGCTGCGGTGTTGAGCGCGAGGAACATGCACATGGCGTTGCTGGCGGTCCCCGGATGCGGGTTGAGGCGGCTGAGGTCCGTCATCGCCCTCAGGCCAAGCGGCGTGGCCGCGTTGCTTACCCCCAGCATGTTTGCGGCAATCGCCATCATCATGGAGCCCAAGGCGGGATCGTGCGGCGGGATCTCCGGAAACAGCCGTTTCATCAATGGCCGGATGACCTTGGCGAGCAGCGCGATGAGGCCGGCCTGTTCGGCCAGGCGCATGAGGCCCAGCCAGAGCGCCATGGTGCCGGCCAGCGGCAGCGCCAGGTCCATCACGGCGGCCCTGGCGCTGGCAAACACCGACTGGTTCAGCAGGTCAAACCTGCCGGAAACCCCGGCAACCACCACGCCGCTCAACAACAGCAGCATCCATAAAAGGTTCAGCATGCCCGTCGGATCACCACGGCGTCTTTCTTCAACATACCTGTTTTTCGGGCGGAAACGATCTGCTCAAGTCCGGGAGGGCTCAACATTGCGAAATTCTGGCAGAAGTAAGACTGGCGGAAAACTAACTTTTCGGGACAGTGCGATGATGAGGCTCCAAGGAAAGAAAGCCCTGGTGACAGGCAGCAGCCAAGGAATTGGTCAGGAGATTGCGCTTCGGTTTGCGAGCGAAGGCGCTGACGTGATCATTAACTACCACAGCCATCCGGAGACCGCGGACGAGACCGTAGCCCGGGTCAAGGCCATGGGGCGCAAGGCCGTGGCCGTTGGTGCGGACCTGGGCTCGGTGGGAGACGTGCAACGCCTGGTGGAAGATTCTTTCAATGGACTGGGAGGGCTGGACATTCTCGTCAACAACGCCGGCGTGGAAAAACGTGGTTCCTTCTGGGAAGTGACGGAAGACGATTACGATCTGGTGTTAAAAACCAACCTTAAGGGCGCCTTTTTCACGACGCAGGCGTTCGTTAAAAAGCTCATGGCCGCGAAGCAGCCCGGTAAAGTCATCAACATGAGCTCGGTCCATGAGGAGCTGCCCTTCCCGCATTTCACCTCCTACTGTGCCAGCAAAGGCGGCATGAAAATGATGATGCGGAACCTGTCCATTGAGCTCGCGCCTTACGGAATCACGGTCAACAACATCGCGCCCGGAGCAATCGAGACACCGATCAACACGAAGCTGCTGAACGACCCGGAAAAGTTGAACGCCCTGTTGGAAAACATTCCTCTCCGGCGTCTTGGCAAGACCACCGACGTGGCCGGTGTCGCCTTGTTTTTAGCGTCCAGTGATGCGGATTACATCACGGGTGCCACCCTTTTTGTCGACGGCGGATTAACCTGGAACTACAGCGAACAATAGGACTTTTATATGCAACTTGGCATGATTGGGCTGGGGCGGATGGGCGGCAACATGGCGCGGCGCCTGGCGCGGGCGGGCCACGAGGTGGTGGTCTACGACCGCAGCGCCGAGGCGGTGAGCGCCTTGGCGCAGGAAGGCTTCGGGGGGGCGGGCTCCCTGGAGGCGCTGGCGCAGAAGCTCACCCCCCCGCGGGCGGTGTGGGTGATGGTGCCGGCCGGGGGCCCGACCGAACAGACCGTCGAGGCGCTTAAAGGGCTCTTGGCCCCGGGCGACGCGGTCATCGACGGGGGCAACTCCTACTACAAGGACGACGTGCGCCGCAGCCGTTCGCTGGCCGAAAAGGGGCTCGACTACCTCGACGTGGGCACCAGCGGGGGCGTGTGGGGCATCGAGCGCGGCTACTGCCTGATGATCGGGGGGCCCCAAGCGGCGGCCGCGCGCCTGGAGCCGCTCTTTGCGGCGCTGGCGCCCGGGCGGGGCACGATCGAGCCGACGCCGGGCCGGGCCAAGGCGGCCGGCAGCGCCGAGCAAGGCTACCTTTACTGCGGGCCTGCGGGGGCGGGGCACTTCGTCAAGATGGTGCACAACGGCATCGAGTACGGCATCATGCAGTCCTACGCCGAAGGCTTTGACATCCTGCGCGGGGCGGCCTCGGCGGAACTGGCCGAGGGGTTCCGCTACGACTTTGAGCTGCCCGAGGTGGCCGAGGTGTGGCGCCGGGGCAGCGTGGTGGGCTCCTGGCTCTTGGACCTCACGGCCATGGCGCTGGCCGAAGACCCGCAGCTCGACCACTTCACCGGCTTTGTGCAGGACTCGGGCGAGGGGCGCTGGACCATCCAGGCCGCCATCGAAGAGTCGGTGACCGCCGACGTCTTGACCGCCTCGCTCTACACCCGCTTCCGCTCGCGCAAGGAGCACACCTTTGCCGAAAAGGTCCTCTCGGCCATGCGCCACAAGTTCGGCGGCCACGTCGAAACCTACCCCACCACGCCCAAGTAAG
>DASWVC010000310.1:0-2526 GCA_036401335.1 Chthoniobacterales bacterium | reverse complement strand
CCTGCCCGCGCTCACGCCGTTGCCCGTGGCGACCCAGGCCCCTCCTGCGCCACCCGTGCCGCCCGAGGCGGCTCCGGTGACGGCATCCCCCGCTCCCGACGAGCGCCAAAAGCAACGGTTGGCGGCCTACGAGGCGGCGATTCGGGCGAAGGCCGGCGTGGACAACGGCGAGTTTCAGGTTGCCGTTCAGCAGCGCCAACAACTCGAAGCGCAGAAGGTCGCGGCGCTTCAACGGGTCGACCCGAACAGCGCGCAGGATGCCTTCCAGGAGTACCAGCGCCAGTTGGCCCAAGCCCAAGCCATGGTGGGCAGCCAAAATGGGGCGAACGGCGCGGGGCGCAACCCGAACGACCTGGCGGCGTTCAATGGGTCAAAGGACCGGTTCACGCTCCCTTCCCGCCTCGAACGGCCCGCCACGCCGTACGTGCTCCAAACCGGCTCGGTCATCCCCGCGGTCGTCCTCACGGGCATGGATTCCGACCTGCCCGGGGCCATCACCGCCCAAGTTTCCCAGAACGTGTACGACACCCCGAGCGGCCAGTATTTGCTCATCCCCCAGGGTACGCGGTTGTGTGGCGAATACGCCAGTCAGGTGGCCTACGGGCAATCCCGGATCTTTGTCGCGTGGGAACGGCTCATTTACCCCAACGGCAGCACCTTGGACTTGGGCGCGATGCCGGGGGCCGATGAACAGGGCATGGCCGGGTTCCACGATCGGGTCGATGCCCACTTGGTGCGCACGTTTGGCTCGGCGGTGTTGATGAGCGCCATCACCGCCGGCTTCACCTGGGGCCAGGGCCGCAACACGGGGGGGAGCGCGTACGGCAACAACGGGGTGAGCGCCAGCGACGCGTTGGGCCAGGCGCTGGGCCAGAACCTGGGCACGGCGGCCTCGCAACTGTTGGAAAAGAATTTGAACGTGGCCCCGACGCTCAAAATCCGGCCCGCTTACCGCTTCAACGTCACCGTCGTTCGGGACCTTACCTTTAACGCTGAGTACCGCGTTCCTAACTACTAACTAACCCACCAGAAAGGCGCACCGATGAAACTGTTTAACTGGCACGTCCCGGGAACTTGGGACCTCAGCAAATCGCAGGAAATCCAATCCCTGCGGAACGAAAATGAGCAACTCATCCGCCAATCGCAGCGGCGCGCGGAGGCGCATGCCCAGGAGGTGCGACAACTGCAGGAGGCGTTGGCCGACGGGCGGGCGGCTGCGTCCATGGACGGCATTTGGCGGCAACGTTACAACGAGGCCAGCCAGGAAGTGTTGGACCTCAAAAATCAGGTTCCCTACCAGTTGCGCGAGCGGGATCACGGCTTCGTGGCGTACCATGCCGCGAGTTTCGTGGACGCCTACCAGGAAAAGGCGCGTCGAGATGACCTGAACGAACAGGCCTACGAGGCGGGGGAGGAGTGGAACGCCGGCCCGGAGCTCGAAATGTGGGAACGCCAAACCGATGGGACGTACCGGGCCATGACGGATGAAGAAATCGCCTTCAAGCGGGAGGGTCTGTTTCTGTGCCGGCGCATCGAGGCGTTGCAGGCGGTGGTAGATGAGCTGGCACAGCAGAGGGATGGGCTCGTCCAGGAGCTGGAGCGCGCGAAGCAGAACAACCAAGCCCTGACGCTGGAAATGCAAACGGCGGGGGGCCAGGAACGGGAGCAAAACCAAGAAGCGTGCCATACCCTTATCCTCTCCAAATACCAGGCGGATTTGGTGGCGGAGGCCATCCATTACGGCGCCGGTGAATTGGCGCAGTACGCGGACGGCCATGGACGGGACATCGATGGCGTCCACACCCACATGGACTGCCTGGGCGACGTCGAGCGGCAACTCCTGCGTTTTGCCCGGTCCCCTGCCCTGAACGTTTCAGAAAAGGCCGAGGTCTTGGCCGTTTCCCAAGGGCCGGACGTTTTCGAGCATGAACCCGACCAGAGCGTAAGCCCCGGCCTGTTTCACGCAGGGCCAAGCGAAGGCCACACCAAGAAACCATCCAAGGAACAAGGGAAAGGTTTTTGCATCGGGTTATGAAAACATTCGCAACGATTGGGCTTGCGGCAGGGTTTCTCCTGGCTGCGCCCCTAAAGGCTCCGGCCACGCTGCCGGTCATTGATTACGCGGAGCAACGGGCATTGGACAACGCCCGCCAAACCGCCCTGGCCGGGGCGTGCCCGGCGGCTTACCTGGCGCGTGAAGCCGAGAAACAGGCAGAAATCGGCTTGGCGGTCGCGGCGGTGACAAACCAAGGAGAAGGTCAATGAAACGCAGGCGTTTCATCGCCGCCCTGGCGGCCAGCTTGTTGTTGATGGTGCCGTTCCGCGCACAGGCCACGCTGCCCGTGATTGATTACACGGCGATCATTCAGGCCATCGCGCAGACGCTGAAACAAATCCAGCAGTACGCCCAGCAGGTGACCGCCTATGAACTGCAGCTGCAGCAGTACATGGCGCAGTTGAAAAACCTGGCGGCGCCAGTCGCTTACCTGTGGCAAACCGCGGCGCAAACCATCGCGGCCATTCAGG
>DASWVC010000309.1:0-1760 GCA_036401335.1 Chthoniobacterales bacterium | reverse complement strand
GCTGATCATAAAAAAGGACAGCTGCCGCATCCGAGACCGGCCTAACCTTTTCGAAACTTGTTTGGACTAATTCCTTTTGTTCGTCTGTCACCGTTTCTCTCCTTCCCCCGCCCGGCGGAAGCGAAACGTAGCAAACGCCGTACCACCTTCGACGACCGAATTAACTGCTTCTGTTCCCGACGCGTACCATGCACACGGGAGTAAGGCCCGAATGCGATTCGACGTGGTTTCCCGCGGACAAATTGATCCTCGAGGCGGCCCCGGAGCGAAGAAACGGCATGACCTACAAAGAATTCTACGCCCACGCGTTGTTGCAGTCGCTGCCGGTGGCCTACGATATGGCCAAAACCACAACGAGCCTGGCGACGCCTCCCCTTCCGGAGATCATTCAGGAGACCATCCACCTAGCCGACGCCCTCACGGTTGTTTGGAAGGAAGCGGCGTCGCAACCGCCTTCCGAGACCACCTTTTAGGTTCTGCCGCGGGGCGCACCCAGGAGCGTGACGGGATAAGGTTGCGGAGCGGTGCAAACAAATTCGGTCAAGCAACCATCTATTTAGTTGACCCTACTGGTTTAGTCGGGCAACATCGCGTTCATGAGCGCGCTGGCTAGCCACCATTCAGAATTTAACTTCGTGGGGGAAGCGCCGCCGGGTGACAACCCCGCGAGCAACCTCCGGATTCGATCCGTTGGGCAAACCGCACCGGAATTTTTCTCCCGAGATTCGGGCCGTTACCCTGACGTTGACCTGAGCCGGTACCGTCTGACGATCGCGGGTTTTGTTAGTCGAACCTTGCAGCTCTCGTTGAACGAGCTGCAGCTTCATTTTGCTGAGTCGACGGGCGCCGTTGACCTTGGGCCGACGGCCGAAAACCATTTGGGCGCGAGCGTCTGGCGAGGATGCCTGCTTGTCGATGTGCTCGATTTTGCCGGGGTCTGCACGCAGGATGGGTACGTTGAGCTGATTGGTGCCACCAGTGCCCATCCGGATGAGCAGGGAGAAGCCCCCGTGGGGTTTGTTTCGCTCGAGCGGCTGCAGGCGCACCCGGTGGTTTTGGCCTGGCAGGCAGACGGCAAACGCCTCACTGCGGCTCAAGGCGCGCCGGTGGCGGCCCTTGTTCCGTTGGAAACGGGCGCTCGGCGTATCCGGTGGTTGCACCGCATCAATCTTCTGGTGGTGCCGCCCCTTTGGGTCGTGCGTTGACAACCAGGAGCACAGGGCGCTTTCCGCGCGTTGGCCGGGTAGGATCCGTCCGCAGCATCGACGGCAACCCGGGGCAGGGAACGACAGGGCATCCGGACAGGCTTCTCAACGATTGAGCGGAACGTTATGGTCGCGTCATGCGGTTCCATCCGGCGCTCGGCTTTTTTGGCATTGTTTCGGCGGCCCTTTTTTCTCCAGCGGTGCGTGCGGACACACTTCGCGCGGCTTGGGTAGCGTCCGTTTACAACCTGAATTTTCCGTCCCGGCCGGGCCTGACCGTTGGCCTGCAGCAGGCGCAGATCGTTTCTATCGTAGGCGCGGCGGAGCGCGCAGGTTTGAACGCGCTGATGGTGCAGGTGCGGCCGGAAGGCGACGCACTCTACAATTCGCACCTCGAGCCTTGGAGCCGGTATTTGACCGGTTCACAAGGGACTGCACCCGGCTACGATCCGCTCGGCACATTCATCCAGGAAGGGAAGCGCCATGGAATCGCGATTCACGCCTGGATTAATCCTTACCGTGCGGCCGCCGACGCGACCGCCCTTCTGGCTGCTT
>DASWVC010000308.1:0-2789 GCA_036401335.1 Chthoniobacterales bacterium | reverse complement strand
GTGGTCGCCGAGGTAGGGCACCCGCGGCCGACTGCCGCGCAGCACCCAACGTCGGCGGGGGCGCGGGTCGCCCTCCACCCCGCCTTCGTCGCCGAACCACCGCTCGACGTCCGGATCGTCCTGCAACGGCCGCAGGCCCTCCAGGAAGGCCTCTCGCGCGGTTTCATCCTGCCGTTCAGGCCAGGTCCGTGGCACGCGCAAGTTGCAGTCCAGTTGGTGCAAGTAACGGATCACGGTGCGGCAGCCTAACTCGACGGCGAGTTGCTCTTGGAGCCAGCCGTGGAGCTTGACCCCGGTCCAATGGAGTTCGCCGGCCCGCGACGGGTCCGCGAGCACCGGGATCAGCAGGTCCTGCAAGCGTTCAAACCTCACCTTGCGCGGTCGGCCCGGGCGCGGTTTACTGGCCAGCGCGTCGATGCCGCCGCGGTTGAACAGCTCGACCCACAAGCGCACCCACCGGTCGCTGCGTTGGTAGAGCAGGCAGACCTGTGAGCGGGCGATGCCCAGCAGTAAGGCACGCACGGCCGCCAAGCGCAGGTAACTGCGTTTGTTGGGGGCGGCGCGGCTTCCATGGCCACTCCCAATTCCTCCACGGTCGCATTTTCCCCATTCGGACTCACTTCCAACGAGCGCATTCCCCACCTTTAGCCCAAAAGCCGCCGCCTTCAGCCTCCGGGCGGTTTCGGGCCTCATTTCGGAAAGGATTTTTGGCAACTGCTATAACGCCATGAACGCGCCCGGACACGAAGGCCCTTTCGACTCGGCCCGCCTCGCCGAAGCGGAACAAATGCGCACCCTGGCCCGCTGTGTGTTGCAGCGCACCGACGCGCAGGACGGCGCACGCCAATTGGCGGAATGCGTGCTTTGCCTACCTTCCCAAAGATCCAGGCCCTGGACCGGCCTCAGAAGCGCGTCCTTCCTTTCGGGAAATCGAGCGCTACGGCCTGTAACTGCGCGCCCGGGCGCACCGGCGGTAACCTTACCCGACCGCGGAGCAACGCGAAAAGATCGACGCCAAAATTGCGCGCTTGGTGAAAGCGTTTGCCGAAAAGGGCGGCAACGCTGCGAACCCGCAGGCCGGCGAAAGCAGCCTGCCGGTGGAATCGCTCCCGAAACCAACGCCGGCGCCCCAGGCCGTGCGACGCCCCCCGGTGGTCCCACCCCCGGCCCGAACGTGGGAGGGCCCTGGGTTGTTTCCTGCTTTATGAATGCCGTGGAGGCGGATCCGTAATCGGCAATTCCGGCAGCTCTGTTCGAACGCAGATGTGGCAGCAGACCGCGATCGACTCAGGTTGCGGTTTTCTGCTGAGTCCTTGCCTTCGAGGCCGTTGAAACTAGACTCGCTCCGATGGCGACCAGAGCGGAAGTCGAAAAACTAGCACTGGATTTACCAGAGACCGAAAGAGCGGTCCTGGCGACAAACCTACTGGGATCGCTTCCATCGGTCCTGCACGACGAAGATGAAGGCATCGCAGAAGCCCTACGTCGCGATGCGGAATTTGAGGCAAATCCATCCCTTGGCATGTCGTTAGAGGAGCTCGACCAACGCATCGAAAGCCGTCGAAGCTGATGCGGTTGGTCCTTCATCCGAAGGTCTATGCGGACATTGATGAGATAATGGGCTACTACGAGCGCGTTGCGACGCCAGGGCTCGCAGAGGAGTTCTACACCGAGCTTCGTTATTTCATGGCCAAGGTTGCAGACGAGCCTGAAGCTTTTTCAATTCGGGAGCGTGACATCCGAAGAGCAAATTTGCGACGGTTCCCTTATCACTTCCTGTTCCGCGTCGTTGGCCACGAAGTCCGCATTCTTGTCGTTCGCCATCACCATCGACATCCATCTTTTGGATCCAGGCGTCGATAGGAGTAGGGCCGAACTGGAACCGTGCGCGTGTTTGTCCTGCTCTGCCTGCCCAAGTGGCGGGCATTGACTCGGATCTGGGCCGAAGCCCGCTGAGGCTTCTTGGGCCGCCTGACTATTCCGGACGGCCGCCGATGCCTTTGCGGGCCAATTTTGCTTTCATCTCGGCGGAGGTGGAGGGCACCACCTGCGCTTCCATCACTTCCAGCCTGCCTTCCAGTTTGCTCGCCCGCCCCTTTTCCTGGCCCAACGCGTGTTCGAGGCTGGCAATCTGCCGGTGCAGGTCGGCCTTCTCCCGTTCCCGCTCCGCAACCTTGGTCTGTTCGGCTGCGGCGGTGGCTTGTGCTTCCTTGACCTCCTGACGCGACATGGCGGCTTCTGCCTGGGCCGCTTGCAGTGCCTGGCGCAGCTCCGTCGCCCGCCGTTCCCCCTCCTTCACTTGCTCCTGCAGCCAGTCCACTTTGCCTTCAAACCGGATCGCTTTTCCCTTTTCGTCGCCCAGGGAGCGTTCCAGGTCGGCGAGCTGCCGCAAGAGCTCGCCCTTGTCGCGCTCGCCGGCGGTGGCTTTGGCCTGTTCGGCGGCGAATGCAGCCCGCGCGTCCTTCGCTTCCAAATGGGCCGTGGCCGTTTCTTCCTGGGTGGCTGCCTGGGACCGGCGCAGGTCGTCCAACTGCCGCTCCAGGTCGGTCGCTTGTGCTTCGAGCCGTTCCGCTTCTTTGGCGAGCGCGTCCACCTCCGCGCGGGCCTCGACCGCTTTGGAGGCCTCGACGCCACGGCCGGCGTCAAAGGCCGTTTGCCAGACTTGGCGAAAGCTGGCTTGGGCTTCGGGGCTGGTCTCCGGTTCCGGCGTTTCCGGTTTCAGCAGCTCGTTGCGCAGCCGCAGCAGGGTGGTGAGCGAGCCCCGCCCCACTTGCTTTCGCAACCGCTCG
>DASWVC010000307.1:0-10827 GCA_036401335.1 Chthoniobacterales bacterium | reverse complement strand
GGGCATGCCTTCAAAGTCAGCGATTGGCTGATCCTGCAAGGCCAACCCGTGCAGGTCGTGGAAATTACCTGGCGTTCCACCCGTTTTCGCAACAACGATGACGTCAGTTTCAATGTCCCCAACAGCCAGCTGGCCAAGGAGACAATCGTCAACCTTTGTTTCCCGACGCGCCTGCACGCGGTCCGCCTACGGGTGACCGTTGATGCGACGGCGCCCCCGAATTTCGTGAAAGACGCCCTGGTGACGTGCACCGCAGCGGTTCCCGGCGTGCACCCCGCACCGGCCCCCGCCGCTTACCTGACGGCGTTCGACGAATCGGGGATTACTTACGAACTGAAATTCTGGATCGATGACGACCGTTTGTATCAACGCATCATGGACGCCGTGCGCACAAATTGCTGGTACGAATTCGACCGGCGTCGAATCGCTTTCTCCGTGCCCGTACGCCTGCTTGGGCGCAGCCGGCCGAAGAACACCGAGCGAAATGGATTGATCGTCAACCTTTTGTCCGCCCAGCCACTGTTCGCCCTGCTGAGCGCGGACCAGATTCAGCTGCTGGCGGCTGAGGCCCGCTGGATGCGGTTCGGGCGTGGCGAAACCATCATCCGCCAGGGCAGCCCCGGTGATTCCATGTTCATCCTCGGGGCAGGCACGGCCCATGTCTTCAGCGAACGGGACGGCCGTGAACTCCGCGTCGGCGAATTGCAATCCGGCGATTGTTTCGGCGAGCTCTCTTTCCTTACCGGCGATCCGCGCAGCGCCACCGTGAACGCGTGCGAGGATTGCGAGGTTGTTGAAATTCCGAAACACGCCATGGGCGTGCTGCTTCGCCAGCAGCCGGCCTTGGCTGAAGCGTTGTCCGAAACGTTGGTTCAACGCCAGAACGCCATCCAGAAACATTTTGCCCGGGCGGAAGCGGGCAGCCGCATTCCCCTTGGAGCCGAGGAAAAAGAGGGGCTGCTTCGGCGTTTACGTGCATTCTTCGAGCTTTAGAATAACGGGCCGGCCAAAGGCATTTTGCGCTCCCCACCGGGACACGGCAGATTACTGCGGTGAACGATCCACTCGACGGCCATTTCATGCGTTTGGCGCTGCGCGAGGCGCGCAAAGGCCTCGGCCACACCAGTCCCAACCCGGCCGTCGGCGCCCTCATTGTCCGGAATGGCCAGATTCTGGCACGGGGTTTTCACCGCCGCGCCGGTGGTCCACATGCGGAGGTGGAAGCTTTGCGAGCCCTTCCGGCCACTGAGGCGGCAGCAGGCGCAACAGCCTACGTCACCCTTGAACCGTGTTCGACCCATGGCCGGACGCCGCCATGCACCGACGCGTTGATTGCCGCCCGGATCGCCCGCGTGGTGATTGGCAGCATCGACCCCAACCCTCGCCACCGCGGCCAGGGGTTGCAACAGCTCCGCCTTCATGGCGTCGAGGTGACTTCCGGGGTTCTGGAAACGGAATGTACGGCGTTGAATGTGGGATTCAACCGGTGGATTGCCACCGGGCGTCCCTGGGTCATTGCCAAGTACGCGCAATCTTTGGACGGCCGCCTCAGCCGGCCGCCGGGAGAATCAACCTGGCTGACGGGCAAACGGGCCCGGTTCAAGGTGCAGCGCCTCCGACGGACGGTGGACGCCATCCTGATCGGAGCCGGGACACTGCGCCGGGATGATCCACAGCTCACCGTCCGAGTGGGGCCCCTGAAGGAACCTCCGCCGTGGCGGGTCGTGGTCACACGGTCCGGCGACCTTCCCGCCGGGGCGCGCCTCTTCACGGACGCATTCCGGGAGCGCACCCTTATTTACCGGCACCAGCCTTGGTCGACGTTGCTGGAGGACCTCGGCCGCCGGGGCGTAACGCGCCTTCTGGTTGAAGGCGGGGGCCATGTGTTCGGATCGCTCCGTGACGGCGGCTGGATCGATGAGGTGTGGGCCTTTTTCGCCCCCTGCCTCACCGGAGGCCCCGTCTGCAGCGTAGCGGGCACCGGCGTGCCTGCGAACGACGACGCGGATGAATTGGAAAACGTGTCGTTCCAACGTTTGGGTGGTGACCTGCTCGTCCGCGGAACGGTCGAAAAGGGCCCGCTTTGAACGGCTGAATTCCGGTTTTCGCTGCCGGACACAAAAATGCCCGCGGACCAGAGGACCGCGGGCATGATTGACCCAGGCTGTAAACGCCTGGGGATGCACCTTTACATCGAGCTCTTTGAAGTCTTGTGCTTTTTGTGGTGGTGCATGCTTTTGGTGCTTTTAGGAGACATCGAAGCCGCCGGACTTGGGGTGGCATTCTGCGCCTGTGCCGCCACGCCAAAAGCGAACAGGGCGGCCGTAATGAGGATGGCTTTATTCATAATCAGAGTTAATCAAGGTTTTTACAGTTCAGGGTCTTCCCGAAGCCATTCTCTGTACCTTTAACGGGTATGAGGCTGGATTCAGGCAGTCTGGTGTTGTGGGCAGGTCTTGCTCACGGCCTTTGCCAGACCGGGTTCAAAATTCGCGCCTGCCAGAATCGTCCGGCAGCTTTCGGCCGGCTCCGCTGGCAGCCACCCTTCCGGGCGGTCGCAACGGCGGTGACAGGCATCTCATTGTGAACATCACACACCTCAACCCGTGGATTCGGGCGAAGTTTCAAAATTCTGCACATTTTTTCTTGTTACCCGGACCTTGATGGCGGCCGCACCGTGCCTGGCCCGGCCGCTCACCCGCTGCCCGGCCCGGCCTCGCCTTGAGGGGCAACTTGCGTCAAGGGTCAGAGTCTGTTAGGAGATCAGCCGGTTTTATTCTTCCCGTTTCTCATGGCAGACCTCAAGCTCGTCGGCATCGTTAAAAGTTTTGGCACCACCGAGGTCATCCACGGCGTTAGCCTGGACGTGAAGGATGGTGAGTTGGTGGTGTTTGTCGGGCCGTCTGGTTGCGGCAAATCGACGTTGCTGCGGATCATCGCCGGGCTGGAACCGGTTAACGAAGGGGAAGTATGGATCGGCGGGCACAAAGTTAACGACGTGGACCCGGCCAACCGCGGCGTGGCCATGGTGTTCCAGACGTACGCCCTTTACCCGCACATGAACGTCGAGGAAAACATGGGTTTTGGGCTGAAAATGGCCAAACGTCCAAAACAGGAGATCCGGGAACGGGTGGCGCGAGCGGCGGAAATCCTTCACCTTACCCCGTACCTTAAACGACGCCCGAAAGAACTTTCAGGCGGTCAGCGGCAACGGGTGGCGATTGGCCGGGCGATCGTGCGCGAACCCGAGGTCTTCCTCTTCGACGAGCCCCTGTCAAACCTCGATGCCGAGCTGCGGGTCCAGATGCGAATCGAGCTTTCCAAGCTGCACAGCGAACTTCAGGCAACCATGATCTACGTCACCCATGACCAGGTTGAGGCAATGACCTTGGCCGACAAGATCGTGGTGCTCAATGCCGGTGACATTGAACAGATTGGTCCGCCGATTGAACTTTACTCACGGCCGGCCAACCTGTTCGTGGCAGGGTTTCTCGGGGCGCCGAAAATGAACTTTTTGCAGGTTCGCGTGCACCAGACGGGACCTGCGGCGGTAACGGTGGAAAGCCCCGACTTTGCGGTTGCGACGGTAACGATCCCGGCCAAACACCCGGTGGCAGTGAGCCCAGCCGCGAAGCTTACGTTTGGGATCCGGCCGGAACACTTGACGGTGGTTCCGCCCCATCAGGGCAAAGGTTTGCTTACCATCGAAGTGGTGGAAGGCCTGGGCGATCTGACCTACGTGCACGGCACCACGCCGAGCGGCCACCGCGTCACGATCAGCGTCAAAGGGTTCCACGACTTTAAGCACGCCGACTCCGTCGGATTCGATTTTCAGCTGAAGGACGCTCACCTGTTCGACGAAAACGGTCGAGCGGTTTAGCCTTGGGTGGTTGCGCGCCCTTACTTCGCTGCCGGTTTATTACGGACCAGGTCTTCCAAATCGCTGACTTGATCACTCAAAAGGTTGAGCTTCCGCGCTAGTCCTTGAATGTCGGAAGCCGCGCGGCGGTTCACCTCGTAATCAAGTTCGCCACGGACGCGGTCCTTCGCATCCTGTCGGTTTTGGCTCATCATGATGACGGGCGCCTGAATGGCGGCTAACATGGAGAGAAACAGGTTAAGCAGGATGAAGGGATAAGGATCCCACGCCGACCGTCCCAACGCCACGTTGATGCACACATAAACCGCCAGGGAGGCAAGGCAGGAAAGGATGAATGACCACGACCCGCCGAAGCGCGCGACCGCATCCGCCACATGGTTTCCAAAGGTGGCCTGCTCCTCGATAACCTCGTTCGGGTTGCGCGTGGAACGGCTGCGCACGAGTTGCTGGGCGGCATGGATTTGACGACCCAGCGCGGTCAACAGGTCCATGCCCGCCAGCGGTTTGCGTTGCAGCAAAACCGTGATGTCGTTACGGTCTACCTCGACACAGACGGATTCTTCCAGGGCGACGGCGCTGGTCTGATGAGGGGTCTGGTCGACCATGGACGCGAACCCGAAAAACCCGCCCGCCGCAGGTTGATCCACGACGACCTCCTGGTGGTCCTCGTCCACGGTGCTCACCCGAACTGCCCCTGAGATGACTACGTAGCCGCCCGTTGCCGGGTCACCCAGCTTGTAAATGCGCTGGCGCGCCGTGAAGTTTTTCAGCTCGATCTGTCCGGCGAGAACAGCCAGTTCTTCTTCATCAAGCAGCGTAAAAAGCGGTACCTGCTTCAACACGTTTGGATCGCAAGCCATGGGTCACCTTCGTTAAACCTTTTTCTCTGCCACCACCACGAAGGTCAAACGGGTCGGTAATGGCCGGGTACCCAAACGTACCGACTCCCATTCCAGCGCCAATGCCCCTGCACCCAAATCACCCGATAAGGGGGCGGAGCCGGACGGTATTCGACGATGGCAGGAGGAGGCGCGTAAGGTCCACGCTCGACCACAACGACCGGCGGCGATCGCTGGTACACCACCGGCTGCGTGCATCCGGTGAAGCTGACAGCAGCAAGGCTGGCGACCAGGGGAAGAATGAAAGGACGTGCCTGGTTCTTAGTTTTCATGTAAGTTTTCTCCGGTTTCCCTCATGACAAAGCTTTTCAGAAAGGACTTTTGAAAAACAATATGACTAACCCTTGAGATAGGGTTTAGTTGCGGTCGGGATCAGGCAGGTGATACCCGAGGTTTGCGGCTGAGCTTTGGAGGGTGCACGCGGCTCCCGGGAACCGTTCCATCAGCACGTCGTGCGACCAAGTTCGGTTCCGGTGCACCTGCGGTCCAAAATCCTTCGCGCGGCGGCTGGCCGTTGACCGGGACGGGCCTCATAATCGTGTTAACTCGCTTTAGCTTTCGTAGATTTAGCTAAACTAACTTAAAGCAATTCTGCAGGAACCCGCCTAGCCGAACCATCAATAAAGCCATGCCAGAAACCATCCAATTCGTTCCTTCCGAAAAGGCGGAAAACCTTGATTTTGACTGGGGTGGTCTCCACTGGTACGCCAGCGGCTCCCTCGGCAACAGCAGCGAAGTCACGGTGGGTCACTGCTGGCTCAAACCCGGCTGCAGCAATCCCCGCCACCATCACCCCAACTGTAGCGAAATTCTCGTGGTCATCCAGGGTGCCATCCGTCACACCATGGCTGATGGCACGGAATCCGAAATGAAACCGGGGGACACCGTCACTATTTTGCCCCAGGTCTGGCATCGCGCGACCAACATCGGCCTGTCGGAAGCGCTCCTCTTCATTGTCTTCACCTCGGCCGATCGCCAGACGGTTGGTGAATGATACCGGAACCCCCCTTATCACGCAGGTCACTTACCATGCCGAATACCCCCGCAAACTGCGGGTCGGCTTCATCGGCGCGGGCGCCCACGCTTTTCGCAACGTTTACCCCACGTTCGCCTTTGCCCCGGTGGACCTGGTGGCCATTTGCGACCTCCATCCGGAGCGGGCGGCGAATTGCGCACGCCTTTTCGGCGCGCGAAGAACTTACTCCAATCACCATGAGATGCTTGCGGTGGAAAAGCCCGAGTTGGTTTTTGTCGTCACCAACTACGATGCCCAACACCTGCCCGTTTTTCCCGCCCTTGCCATCGATTGCCTGCGCGCGGGCGCCCATGTCTGGATCGAAAAGCCGCCCGCGGGCACCTCTCGGGAAGTCCGCGAAATGATGCGTGTGAGCTCTCAAACGGGACGTCACGTCGCCGTCGGCTTCAAGAAAATGTTTTTACCCGCCAACCTGAAAGCGAAGGCCCTCTCCACCCGTCCGGAATTTGGCCGCATCACCTGCATCACCGCACGTTACCCCCAGGCTCTCCCCCCGTACGAAGAACGCGCTGACAACCGCAAGATGGTGGCGTTCCTCGATCACTTCGTCCATCCACACTCTGTTCTGCGGCTCCTGGGCGGACCGCTCGAATCGCTCTTCGTCACCCGCAGCGTCTCCGGCGCTGCGACGGTTTCGCTCCAGTTCAAAAGCGGCGCCATCGGCAACCTGATCCTCAGCCATGGCCAGTCATCCAGTTCGTTCTTCGAGCGGACGGAAGTTATCGGCGACGGTGAAAACGTGGTGGTTGACAATAACCTCCGCGTCACCCTTTACCGCAAGGGCCAACGGCAGGAGGGTTACGGGCGCGCCGGCGACTATTTCGACCTCACTGATGAGGGGTCCGCTCCCCTTTTCTGGGAACCCGAATTCTCCCTCGGCCAGCTCTACAACAAGGGGCTTTTTCTCCTCGGCTACGCGCCTGAAGTCATCAGTTACACCACCCGGTTGCTCGATGGCCAAGGCCCCGAACGGGGCACCTTGGAGGATGCGCTTGAAATCCTTCTCATTTACGAGGCGTACCGCAAACCCGACGGCATCGTTCATGCCATTGGTAAATAGAAACCTGACGCCATCCTGTTTAACCCGGGCGAAGAAACATGGCGGCACTGTACAAAAGGGCACCGGTCGCAGAGAGGGCCAGCACTTCGTAACAAGCGCTTTCCAGCACTTGGTAGAGGGGGTCGGCTGCCATCAGTTTCCAGGGCCGGCGTTCGGCTTTTCTTCCGTTGCGGCCGAACTTCAGGGTCGCGGAGCCGGACCGCTCAAGGGTTAGCGCATTCCGTTGTTCCGGGAAGCGCGATCGGCGATTCATCAGAAACGCCGTGCGTTCACGTGAAGCTGCCGCAAGTGGGCTGGGTTTTATGTTCATAAAATGGTATTCAAGAGCGAAGCGTTTCCGAGGTCAGGCGCGTCGCTCCCGTTGTTTTGAAGCAATAAACCCCGGGATTTTGGGAACTGCCCGGTCCCCGTCTTAACTGCCGTATTCGCTGTCCGAGCAAGTACCTCGGACGGTCTGAAAGTCAGCACTCGGCGGCCGGACGGGGCTGTGGTGCCGGCGCGTCTGGAGGGAGCGAACCGCGGCGCTAACGGCTGGGGAGGTTGGACCGCGCTCGACGTCTAACCGCTTTGAGCGGCGCGAGACTTTGAAAGACGTTGACAGGCGCATGCCCGTTTCACCGGGAGATCCCTGTCAGTCGAAAGTTTGGATTGCGGCCCTCGCTAAAACGTTCAACTGTACCTGTAATCTGTTTCCCGCTGCTCGAGCGGAGGCGAAACCAGGGGTCTGTATTCAATTCAACTGGTTCACGATGAAGCACGTTTCCTGTTCACTCGACCTGGCGTCGAGGGCAAGGAAGTTCTGCTTCGCGAGGAAAAGGCCGACATTTAGCGTCCTTCTACCGGTCGAGTTCCCGCGCGACGTGCCCATCGATTCCCACAGGCAAACATTCTCGTTGGGCGAAATGGAGCTCGCCGTTTGGTAAACGTATAAACTTGGCTTTTCTACAACCGGCTGATTCCGGGCTTTTCGCGATGGAGACAATCTTTAAAGACATTTGTGTGTTAGTAACGGTGGCGTTCGTGCTCACCCTCGTGCCGGGTTTTAGGCAGCCCAAGCGTTCTTTATTGTCGATGCGCGACCGTGGGACGGCATTGCTCGTGTTCCTGGTGCTCGGGTTGGTGGAAGAAGCCACCGTCTCGCGCTCCGGCCTGCTCAGTGAACGAACCGTGGCAGTATGTGCGGCCGGTTTGGTAGCGGGGCCTTGGGTCGGGATGGGTGTCAGCCTCTTTGTGACGTGGTTGGCCGTCACGTATGACGGCCTGCCTTTGGGGTCGATCGGCATTTCAATGCTGTGCGGGGGTCTGGCCGGCGGGTGGTTGTACCGGTGGCGCCCTAAGCTGGCGCAACACCCGCTGACGGGATTCTGCCTGACTCTAACCACATCTTCACTGCGGAGTTGCCTGATGTTCGCGTATGCCCTACACCCGCGAGCGGCACTGCCTACGTTCGGGCCTATCTGGATGACCCCGGTGCTGCAAGGTGCAGGTACGGCCTTGATTCTCGCCATTGTGGGGCAGGTGCGCGAGCACGACGCCCAAGCACGAGCGGCCGTTTCGGCTGAGCTGTGCGCGCTCCAAGCCCGCATGAACCCGCATTTTCTCTTCAATGCCTTGAACGCACTGGCGGCGCTGGCAACGCTTGCACCGCGTGAAATTCCACGTGCGGTCGGGCGGTTGCGTCATTTTCTGCGGGCCAGCTTCGACCAGCACGAACGGGTGTTGGTTTCGTTGGAGGAAGAGTTGGCGGTGGTTCACGCTTACCTGGACATCGAGTCGCTACGATTCGGTAGCCGATTAAGAGTAGAAGAGCGGATCGAGCCAGGGCTGGCGGGAGCTTTGACTCCACCTTTCTCACTGCAACCGCTGGTCGAGAATGCGGTGCACCACGGCCTGCAATCTTCGCCCAAGGCGGGACGGCTGTGCCTTGAGGTTCGTCTGGTGGGACATTCCCTCGAGATGAGCGTCAGTGACGACGGCGAAGGAATACCCTCGGCTGAAGTCGAGAAAGTCTTTTTTGCGGCGCAACCGCAGGTGCACGCGCTGGAGGTGTTGCGTCGAAGGCTGCAAGGATTGTTTGGCCGCTCGTTTCAGCTGGACGTCAGCAGCGAGGTGGGAAAAGGCACCAGGGTCAACTTGCGCATTCCCCTGCAGCGAGCGCGATCGGTCAAAGAAGCGGGTTCCACGATGCGTGAAGTGCGTGACCCGGCCGAAGCCTTCCGGTCGACGCTGGCGCCACGGAACCTCGCGGGTCGCTTTGCGCTCGAGATCACCGGGGCAGGCGAGACCGGTTCGGTGGAATCGCCCGAGGCTTTCACCCCTCGGTGATCTGGCATCGCCTCAAGATCATGTGGATTCGAATCCGGGCCGTTATCATCGAAGACGAACCCTTGGCCACCGAGTACCTGGCAGCATTGCTCGATGAGACCTGCCAGGTAGAGGTCGTCGGTACCGCCCCCGAGAGTGAGGCAGGTCTGCGCCTCTGCGCCGAGTTGCGGCCGGACGTCGCCTTTATCGACATCAATCTGCCCGGCAAAGACGGCGTTTCTCTCGCGACGCAACTCGCCCTGCTCCCGCAGCCGCCGCGTCTGGTCTTTACTACGGGGAACGCCGGTCGTGCCGCGGACGCCTTCCGGTTGGAGGCTGTGGATTACCTTTTGAAGCCGTTGGATCCGGAGCAGGTCACTGAAGCGGTGTCTCGTCTGCTGGCCCACCTGCGCCCGTTTGCGTCCGGCCCTTCTCCGTCCGCCGGGCATCGCGTGGACTGGGCACTAACGCCAGACAAGATCCCTGTTACGGATGGGGGCAGCCAGCTGCTGCCAGTCAAAGATGCAGACCGTGACCAGATCCGCTTGCTCACCCGCCGTGAGGTGGTCGCGGTGCTGCGACGGAATCGGCGCACGTGGGTTCACACGGTGCGCGAAGAGTTTGCCACTTACTACCCTTTGGCGGACCTCATCGGGTGGCTGGGCGACAGTCTTTTCGTCCAGCTTGGGAGGCATGCGGTCGTGAACCTTCAGGCAATCGAACACGTCACTCACTACGGCGACCGCCTTTACCGCGTGCGGCTGCGCGACCGAGCAGGAACCGAAATCACGGCCTCGCGCACAGGCGCGGCTCGGCTGGCCACGGTGCTGAAGACACCCCGTTAAGAAGCAGCCACCACCCGCAGCTCCAAAGGCAGCCAAGCCTTACCAGGGACAAGAAGTCCAACGAGCCTTGAGGCACAGTCAGGCTTGAGTCACGACCCTTACCGTTACGCTTAAAAAAGTTCCCGAATTGCTGGGCAGACCAAGTGCGTGCTCAACGCGTTCGGCGACGATGCGCTCGATCTCAGCTTCCGGGGCGGCAGCGTTGGGTCAGAATCAAAAAGGCGGAAGGTTGGGAACGGCGAACGGCTCAGGCCACCGCAGACCTTCTGGAGGCCGTCGCACAACGAAGAAGGAGCGCCCAGCACCTGCGACCGGCATTCACCGTTCCGAAACGAACTTTCCCTTCGCCACATCACCAGGTTGGGCAAGTGCCGTTTGACCGTCCAATCGTAGACGTGCTTGCTTGCGGGTGACCCCCAGCAACTTGCCCAAGGAGAAGTGTACCGCCAGCCAAACGGTAGGCCCGCCTTTCGCCGTCCACGTCACACGATGGGGACGCCGGGGCGGAATTCCTTAGGACTTCGCTTTCTTCGAAGGTTTCGCCTTGCCAGAACCGTTGAGGGCGACCGCTTCGCGAACGAGCGGTCTGCTTCCTTGATGAGCTTGCGCATGCTGCGGAGGGTTTCCCCGCGCCAGTCCCCGAGTTCGGCGATTCTTTGCGAGTCAAGGACCCCCATTCTCCCCATTACCTCGACCCTGGGCTTACCGCGGGGGGCTGGCACAACTGGAATCCGAACCCCGGCCTTCCCGAACCTTTCACGACGCTAGGAACCCCGGACATTGTCCTTGGGGCCATCTTTAAG
>DASWVC010000306.1:0-4703 GCA_036401335.1 Chthoniobacterales bacterium | reverse complement strand
AGTGGGCTTTGTCGATCACAAACGTGTCCGCCCGGGCAGCACAGGCGAGAAGCGAGACGGTGAGAAAAACAATCCGGGGCGTTTTCATTTCAGGTAAGGCAAACTTTCTGAAGGGAACATCCGGTTCTACGGGCTTTCGGTTTTGCTTGTCAAGCATTGGGCGACCGTCGAGGGTTGGTCGGTGGTGCCGGCCGCGTGAGCTCAAGGCAAGCGGCCCGCCCGCCCGGATCGGCATTCAAACCCGACAAGGCTGAGCGCAGAACCCGCTTGGCCGGCGTGGACCATGTCGGTGGGCGAACGGCAAACAACTCCGCCTCCAGGCAGAAAACCCAATACCTTCGCAACACCGTATGCCTTCACTTGGCTGCATCGCCGACGATTTCACCGGCGGTACCGACCTGAGCAACAACCTTGTCAAACGCGGGTTCCGTACGGTGCAAACGTTGGGCCTGCCCCAGGCAGGAACGGAATGGGGCGACGTTGATGCGTTAGTGATCGCCCTGAAAAGCCGCAACCTGCCGGCTCTGGAAGCCCAGGCTCTGTCGCGGGAGGCGTTGCATCGCCTCGAGGGGTTGGGATGCCGCCAATTCTATTTCAAATATTGCTCGACCTTCGACTCGACGGCTGCGGGCAACATTGGCCCGGTCATAGAAACGCTCCTGGAGGGGTTGGGCGAGACGTTTACCATCGCCTGTCCGGCGTTTCCGGACAACGGTCGGACCGTTTACCGGGGGCACCTGTTTGTGCACGACCAGCTTCTTCATGAAAGCGGGATGCAACACCACCCGCTGACTCCGATGACGGACCCTAACCTCGTCCGCGTGTTGTCCGCACAAACGACGTTGCAGGTCGGCCTGATCCGGTACGATGCAGTTGCACGCGGCGCCGGCGAGGTCCGGCAGGAGATAACGAGGTTACGCCAAGCGGGCGTGCAAACGGCGATTGGCGATGCCGTTTCCAACGGCGACCTGATGACCTGGGGCCAAGCCATTCTCGACCTGAAGCTCATCACGGGTGGCTCGGGGTTGGCGCTTGGGCTGCGTCCGCCCACTTCATCCGCGCGGCCCTTGGCGGTGTTCAATCCCCCGGTTGGCAAGCGTGCGGTGCTGGCGGGGAGCTGTTCCCAAGCCACGCTTGCGCAGATCGATTGCGCAAAAATGGCGTTTCCTTCCCTGCCGCTTTCACCTTTTGCCTTGGCTGCTGATTTCGAGGGAACGGTCGCGCAAGCCCGGCGCTGGGCGGAGAAACACCTGATGCACGATCAAACGGTTCTTATTTACAGCAGTGCGGAAGCTGCAGAAGTTGCTTCGGCTCAGGCCCAGTTTGGCGTCCAGCACGCGGGTGAACTCGTGGAAAAGGCTTTGGCTTCACTCGCAGTTCATCTTGTCGGGAACGGAGTCCGCCGTCTCATTGTAGCGGGAGGAGAAACTTCGGGCGCAGTGGTTCGAGCCCTGAACGTCGCTGCTCTCCGGATTGGCCCGGAAATAGCCCCCGGGGTTCCCTGGACCGTTGCCATCGGGAACCTTGAACCGGTGGCGCTGGCACTAAAGTCGGGCAATTTCGGCGCGACCGATTTTTTCACCCGGGCATGGGATGTCCTGCTATGAAAACGGAAACACAGCTTCGTGAACGCATGGTTGAAATCGGGAAGAGCCTTCACGCCCGCGGCCTGAGCCCGGGCAGCAGCGGCAACGTCAGCACGCGCCTAGAAGACGGCTGGCTGTTGACTCCCACAAACGCCAGCCTGGGCGAGTTGGACCCGAGCCGAATTGCCAAAGTGGATAGCGGCGGAAAACACGTTGCGGGTGACAAGCCCACGAAGGAACAGTTTCTTCACCTGGCCGTGTACCGCAGCCGGCCGGAAGCAGGGGCGATTGTTCACCTGCATTCCACCTACTCGGCGGCCGTTTCCTGCCTGCAGGGCCTTGACCCAAACAGCTGCATCCCGCCCATCACCCCGTACTTCGTCATGCGGGTAGGCCGGCTGCCGCTCGTGCCTTACTTTCGACCGGGCGACCTGGCCCTGGCCGAAAACATCGAGGAGCAGGCGAAGCGCCATGCCGCCGTTCTTCTGGCCAATCACGGTCCCGTGGTGTCCGGAAAGGACCTCGACAATGCCATGTATGCCATCGAAGAACTGGAAGAGACCGCCAAACTGATGTTGCTGCTGCACGGTCACCGGGTCCGCAGCCTTGATGAGGCGCAAATCCAGGAACTGCGGGCTGCTTTTGATGCCAAGTGGGACTGAGCGATGCCGAGATTTGCCGCCAACCTGACGATGATGTTCGCCGAACACCCCTTCCGGGAGAGGTTTGGGGCGGCGGCGCGGGCCGGCTTTAAGGCGGTAGAATTTTTGTTCCCATACGATTTCCGCCCGGGCGAACTTGCGCGCGAATTGAACGTCCATGGCCTCACCCCGGTGCTCTTCAACCTGCCTCCCGGCGATTTTTCCGCCGGCGAACGCGGCCTTGCGGCGCTGCCTGGCCGCGAGCAGGAGTTCAAGCAAGGGGTCGACCGGGCGCTTACCTATGCAGAGGCCTTGAACTGCCGTCGGCTCCATGTAATGGCCGGCAATTCGGATCCGCATGACCGGGAACAGTTGCGAGCAACTTACGTGAGGAATCTCACTTATACCCTGGGCCGGCTCGAGGGTACAGGCATCACGCTGCTGATTGAACCGATTAACCGGCATGACATGCCGGGCTACTTTCTAGACAGCTTTGCCCTCGCCCGCTCCGTTTTGAACGAAATCGGACATTCTCAATTGAAACTTCAACTCGATTGGTACCATGCCCAGATCATGCAAGGTGACCTTACCCGGTTAACCGAGGAGTTGTTGCCTGAGGTCGGGCACATCCAGGTGGCGGGTGTGCCCGACCGCCATGAACCCGACACCGGAGAAATCAATTTTCCCCACCTGTTCGGCGCCGTTGACCGTCTGGATTATCCCGGCTGGATCGGTTGCGAGTACCGGCCGGCTGCCCGCACGGAAGACGGCCTGGGCTGGTTGCAGGCATTCACGACCTAAGCCGGGCTTTGCGACACATGGGGGCACGGCGGCCAGTCTGTTGCACGGCCAGCTGCAAGCGGATGATGGCGAGGCGGCCCGGAAAAAACCGCCAGCTTGGCCGGATAATGCCGTTCTTAAGGGGTGGTATGAGAAAAAACACTACCGAAGCCCTTACCGGAGAACTTGCGGCACTAAGGTTATCGCTTTATTGGGTGGTGGAGCCGAAGGCACGCGGGAAGGTCATCTGCCGGCTGCAGACCGTGACGCAAATTCTGCGAAAACGCGGAGCCGCCGTTTGATACACGCGGATGCCGAGGTTCGTGCCCCTGCCATGTCTTCTGCATGCCAAGAATAACGACACCGATACGCCGCATCGGAGTGATCGGCCTGGGCGCAATGGGGTTGGGGGTGGCTCGATCTCTGTTGCGGGGAGGGTTCGAGGTCCACGTTTGCGACGTTCGCGACGAAGCAGTGCAGGAAGCAGTAAAGGCGGGCGGGATGGCCGCGCCGTCGCCCGCTGCCCTGGCCGCCGGGGTCGAAGCCTTGCTGATTCTGGTCGTGAACGCTCAGCAGACAGAGGAGGTTCTGTTTGGGGAAGAGGGCGCCGCATCGAAGCTCGCGTCCGGGTCGGTGGTTATTGGGAGTGCCACCGTCTCACCTGATTTTGCATCCGCGCTTGGGGTGCGACTCCGGAAACTTGGGCTGGAGCTGATCGACGCGCCGATGTCCGGTGGGTCGGCGAAGGCGGCTTCGGGTGAACTCACCATCATGGCTTCCGGCGACCCGGCGGCTTTCGCCCGATGCGACGACGCGCTTCAGGCCATCGCCAGCCGGGTGTACCGATTGGGAGATGCACCTGGCCCGGGGTCCACGGTCAAAATGATCAATCAACTGCTGGCCGGGATCCATATTGCAGCGGCCGCTGAGGCGATGGCCTTGGGCCTGCACGCGGGTGCGGACCCGGCAAAACTCTATGAAGTAATTTGCAACAGTGCCGGCGGCTCCTGGATGTTTGAGAACCGGGTCCCGCACATCCTGGCAGGGGACTATACGCCGTTGTCGGCCGTCAACATTTTCGTAAAGGACCTGGGCATCGTGCTCGATTACGCGAAGAAGAACCCATTTCCGTTGCCGCTCTCCGCAACCGCGCACCAGATGTTTTTGCAGGCGGCGGCTGCCGGTTTGGGCCGTGAGGACGATTCAGCCGTGGTCAAAATTTTCCCAAACGTTGCCCTGCCTACGTCAAATCATTCCGCAGCCGCTCGAGAAACAATGCCAGAACCTCACGGCACAAGCGGTAATTGACAAACTTGCCGCTCCGCCGCGCCTCCATGGAGCGGTCACCCGGGTTCCGGGTGGCTCCCTTTGCTCGATGGCCGTCCCTGAACGTGGCCGAGTGACAAAAGCTCGCTTGCAAAAGGGGCGGAAAGGGAAAGCGCTCCTGCCGGCCAAAACGGGAACCAGCTTCCGTTGGCGCCCGGGGGACTGGCCGCCCGGCCGGGGCCCCCGGTTTGCGGGGGCATCAAAAAAAAAGGCCCGCCCCGGGGTTCCCTGGGGGGGAACGGCCCGGGGGGGCCTGCTACACAAAAGGGGGGTCCTGGCGGCGTCCTACTCTCGCACGCCCTGGTCGGCGCACTACCATCGGGGCTGCGGCGTTTCACTTCCGTGTTCGGGATGGGAACGGGTGGGGCCA
>DASWVC010000305.1:0-2428 GCA_036401335.1 Chthoniobacterales bacterium | reverse complement strand
ATCCGCGACCTCATGCCCAAGTACCCGATCTACGTGGCAATGCTGCCCGCGGGTGCGCAGGCCGCCATCGGGCAGGTGCACCGGGATGCAGCCCCGGCGTTGCGCATCCTGCTCGCCCAGGGGTTTCAACCTTCGCCGGAGGTGGACATTTTCGACGCCGGTCCCTTGCTCTGGGCTCCCCGGATGAAGATCAAGACGGTCCGAGAGGCGAGAATCACCGGCCTTGCAGAGGTCCGGCCGCTCCGGACGGCTGAGCTTTCCTTCGTGGCCCACGTCTCGCTAGATTTCCGGGCCTGCCTGGCCGGTGCCGAGGTTTTGGAAGATGGCAAACTGGCGGTGACCGCCGAAACGGCCGCCCGCTTGCAGGTGAACCCCGGCAGCCGGTTGATCTACCTGCCCAGGAACGCATGAACTGGCGGGAGGTCAACTTTGACGGATTGATCGGGCCCACCCACAACTACGCAGGATTGTCGCCGGGCAACCGGGCGTCCTTGCGCAATCGCGCGGCCGTCTCAAACCCGCGGTCAGCAGCCTTGCAGGGTTTACAGAAGATGCATTTTCTCGCCCGGCTCGGCTGTCCTCAAGCGGTAGTGCCGCCTTTGTGCCGCCCTGCATTCAGCTTTTTACGGAGCGCCGGCTTTACGGGTCCTGAGTTGCGCTTGGTTGAATGCGCCTACCGTGAGGCCCCGGACTTTTTGGCCGCCTGCTATTCGGCCTCAAGCATGTGGGTCGCCAATGCGGTCACGACAACGCCTGGCTTAGACTCGCGCGACGGCCGGGTCCACGTGACCCCGGCGAACCTTCTGGCCAACACCCATCGCACCCTTGAAGCCGCCGAAACCTCTGCTTTGTGGCAGCGGCTGTTGCCGGATCCCGATCTCTTCACGCACCATCCGCCACTCCCGGCCAACCTGATGCTCACCGATGAAGGTGCGGCCAACCACACGCGGTTCGCCGCCCGCCAGACGCAGCCAGGAACGCACTTCTTTGTGCATGGCCGCACCGGTCGGGAACCGCTGGCGCAAGGTCCTTACCCCCGCCGCCAGACCCTTGAGGCTTCGCAAGCCGTCGTCCGCACCCATCGGTTGCCGCCGGGCCGGGTGGTGCATGCACAGCAACACCCGGACGCCATCGCTGCCGGGGCCTTCCACAACGATGTGATCGCGACCGGTCACGAGCACGTCTTGCTGCACCATCCGCTGGCTTTCAGCAAAAGCACGGAGGTGGTCGACGCCCTGCAACGTGCCTTTGCGGAGGTCAGCGAAACGCCCCTTTACGTACGGCCGCTGCTTGGGTTCAGCCTTGAGGAAGCGATCGAAAGCTATGTGTTCAACTCTCAGGTGCTCACGCGGGAAGACGGTTCCATGCTGCTGCTCGCTCCCGAGGAATCCCGGTCTGTCCCGGCCGTTGCCGCAGCGGTGGCAGCGTTGGTCGCGGACCCGCTTTGTCCCATTCGCCAGGTTCATCACCTTGACCTGCGCCAAAGCATGCGGAACGGCGGTGGCCCCGCCTGCCTGCGCAACCGCCTGGTGCTCTCCGACGCAGAACTCGCCGCGATCCCCCGCGGGATTCGTTACGACGAGGCACTCCATGAGCGCCTCACGGCGTGGGTAACCCGGCATTACCGGAGCGAACTTCGCGCCGATGATTTTCGTGACCCACAGTTTCCGACCGAAATAAGAACGGCCCTCGATGAACTTTCGACCCTTCTAGAGTTGGGATCCATTTATCCCTTCCAAGAAGACGGAATGCCACGAATCAAAGAATCCAGGAGTGCCACAAATTGAAGGATCGAAGAATGATACCGTTGGTCAATGAACAAAGGACAAATTCAGGATAGCTCTGCATTCTTTCATTTGTGGCATTCTTCCGCTCGTTGATTTACGGCATTTTACCTTGGTGGCATTTTTTGATGCTTTGATTCTTTCTCATGCACCCGTCCGCATGGATCGAAAGCCAGCAGGAGGAATTGGTCCGAACGGTGGTCCGCTGGTCCAACCGGAACACGGGCAGCGCCAACGTTGCCGGCCTCCAGTCGTTCAGCGACGAGCTTATCGCCGAGTTTGCCGAACTCCGGCCCGATCGGGTGGAAAAACGGGAAGTGACCTCACCGGCCGGTCCTTCCATTCCCCTGCTCGTCTTCCAAAAACGGACGGAGGCTTCCCGCCGCGTGTTCCTGTTCGGGCACCTCGACACGGTTTTCGGACCCGATCACCCGTTTCAACGGGCGACGGTTCCCGGGGACGGACGGATCCTGGGCCCGGGCGTTTGTGACATGAAGGGCGGCTTGGCCGTGCTGCTCTGCGGCTTACGGGCGTTTGAGGGTTTTATCGAGGAAAAGCGGCTTGGTTGGACCGTCGTCATCAACAGCGATGAGGAGGTTGGTTCTCCGGCCTCGTCCGCCTCGCTCGTGGAGGAGGCACGGGGT
>DASWVC010000304.1:0-8236 GCA_036401335.1 Chthoniobacterales bacterium | reverse complement strand
TACCTGCCCCGGTACGGAATGGCGCCGGAATGGACGCGGCGATCCCGGCCTTTGGTCCTGCTTTACATCGCCATCGCGTTCGTTGTTACCTTCATTTTTCATGCCAATGTCGATGCCCAGGGAGGTGCCTATGCGACGGGCGTGCTCGTGCTGATGACCTCGGCTTCGGTGGCGGTGGCGCTGTCGGTATGGCATCGGAATGCGTCCATCTGGATCCGGGCATGGTGCGCGTCGATCACACTGGTTTTTGCTTACACCACCCTCACCAACATAATCGAACGACCCGACGGGGTGAAAATCGGCGCCTTTTTCATCACCGCCATTGTCGTGAGCTCGTTGTTGTCGCGGGTGTGGCGAACGACCGAGTTGCGAGTTGAAAACATCACGCTTGATCCAGTTGCCGAAGGTTTTATGAAAGAGGTCTCGTCTCACGGAGCCGTGCGCGTCATCGCCAACGAACCCGGGATTGGGAACGAGGCAGAGTACGCGAGCCGTGAAGAGGCGGCCCGCGAGGACCACCAGATCCCGCCGGACGACCCGGTCGTGTTCCTGGAAATTTATGTGCGGGACGCGAGCGAATTTTCGGCCGACCTTAACATTCACGGGGTAAAAGTCGGCGGGTATCGCGTTTTGCGGGCTACCGGGACAGCCGTCCCTAACGCGATTGCCGCTTTTCTTCTTCACCTGCGCGACACGTCGGACGAACCGCCCCACGCATACTTCAACTGGACGGAAGGGAACCCGCTTCTGTACCTGATTCGCTACATGCTCAGCGGCCATGGCGACGTGGCCCCAATCACCCGGGAGGTGCTACGGAAAGCGGAGTGCGACGCGCAGCGACGTCCGGCCATCCACGCCGGTGTTTGAGATTCCAAGGCGCTCCAAGGCGCGCATGGCAACCCGTCAGGCCAGCCAAACACGTGGATCATTTCTTGCGAATGGCGGCAAGGGCGTTCCTCAAGATACCGAGCACACGCGCCTTTTCTTCGAGGGGCGCATCAATCTTTTCCCAGAGCGCCGCCTTGAGTTCTTCGCTCAGCTCACGGAACTCCGCTTTCATCCGGCGCCACTCTCGTTTTCCAGCCGTCCGAGTGTCGGATTCGTCAAACTCGTGGTCGGCTTCCTCGTCGGCGAAATGCCTTTGGACGCGAGCCATCTTTCTGCCGAAACGTGCCAACTGCTCCAGTGCCTCGTCCACGATTTTGCGGTTCTTGGCCAGGTGCTCCCGGCCGGTTTCGGTGATCGCCTAGAGCTTCTTATTGCCGTTCGCCTCGGAAACCGCGAAGCCCGTTTCTTCCAGGTAGGTCAGGGCGGGATACACCACGCCGGGTCGAGCAGTCGGAGGGGTGCAAGAATGTCAATTCCATGAGTATTCCTGAGGGTGATTGACCCGACCTATCCAAGCTGCGATAACTCCAAACCCATAAAGCCTTGCAACTTCTCTGACCGCCGCCGGTCCGGGGCGCTTGGGCGTAGGACCGACGCGGACGTCGCTCGTCACGCCGCGGCGCACGCGCCGGCGGGCTACTTCAAACCGACACGGTGAGTTCACTGGAACGAGCGGCTCGGGGTTTCGACCGTGCCGCTTCTGCGGCGGTGCGTTGCGAACGTAAAACCCACGTCCATGCCGCCGTGGAGCTAGCTGGTCTGGATCTGCTCGAAGTCGGCATTTTCCGGCTGCATCCTCGCTACCTCGTGCCCTCTGCAACCAACCAATCGATAAAAGCCGTCAAAGACGATGTTTTCGCGCGGATTTCGCGCCCCTCGGCTTGGCCGGCATTCCACAACGCTCGATGTTTCAATGGGACGGTAGGGCTGCGGGTGGGTTCAGTTACATTTTTCGTTCATCCTTTCGCCACGAGCAACGCGAGTTGGTCGACGCACCGTCCCCAGCCTTCCTGGAAGCCCATCTTTTCGTGCGCCTCGCGGTCGGCAACCGTCCAATGAAAGACGCGGGCGGTGTACTTTGTTTTGGTGCCCTCCGTTTCAAACGTCAGGATCACGGTCATGAATGGTTTAGCCGACGGCTCCCATGCAGTGGTGTAAGCATCGGTAAAGGCGAGCCGTTCGTTTTCCACGACTTCGAGGTAGACGCCCCGGTTTGGAATTTCGCGGCCCGCAGGGTCACGCATGACGATGAGGTTGGCGCCTCCGGGCCGCACGTCAAGTTCCGCGACAGGGGTGGTCCACGGCAGCGGCGCGAACCACTGCTTAAGGAGTTCGGGATCGGTCCACGCCTTGAAGACGCGTTCTCGGGGTGCGTCGATGAGGCGCGAGATCACGAGTTCGCGTTCGGACCTGGGTGTGGGTGTGGTCATAGGATTTGTGATAAGCTGTTTTGCGATGACCCCGTGCTTGCGCGCAGGTGCATTTGTAACGAACGACGAACGCCATCCAGGACACCTCCTGCAGTTTTTCAGCTGTGATCAGGCGGAGGACGGTTCGCAGGAGGCAAAACTTCCCATTGCAGCGGTTATGGGCCACCGGGGTTGGGCGTTAAAAACGATCCCCGGCGCTGGTGATTCGAGTGCCTCTCGAAATTTACGCTGACGCCATCCACGCAACCAGGTCACTCGCGCTCATTCCGGCCCGCCATCTCAAGCCAATCCAATTCCTCTTCCATCCGATGAAACGCGTCATCGCCGATCTGGTCGTTGGCACGCATGGCGTGCACAGCCTGTCGGGCCGCGTTGAGGGCTCCGCGATGAATTTCGCTGTGTGCGGAGCGGGCACCGTCACCTGCACCGGCATTCCCTTGTTCGTGAGACAGGCGTGCGGTAAACGCCTGTCGGACAACCTCCGCGACCGTCGATCGGTCATGCGCGAAGCTCGCCAACCCTGCACGCAACGCCCCTTCTCGCGCGGCGCTCAGTTCACGGCCGACGGGATCATCGTCGTGCAAAGCGAGCCTGCGCAGGAGCAGCTTTAGCGTCAGCCCGTGGATCATCAGCGTGCCGAGGACGACGGAAAACGCGATCAGCACGATCAGGTCGCGCTGCGGAAACTCCAGCGGCAGCGCCAGGGCCGCCGCGAGCGTGACGATGCCGCGCATGCCTGCCCACGAAATCACCAAGCCGCTTCCGGCGGTCGGTCGCAGCATCGGTCGGGGTGGGCTGAATCCGGACCGGCGGTGCCACCACCGGACGATCGCGTTAAAAGACATCTGCCAGGCGAGGCGCACGACGATCACTGTCACCAAGACCGCGACCGCGACGGCGAGGCATCGTCCGCGGTCGGCCATTGCAAGACTCTCGAAGATGGGGCGTACCTGCAGGCCGATGAAAATGAACGCGAGGATGTTCAGTGCGAATACTGCTGTCTCCCACACGGCATAGGAGGGTATGCGCATTCGCGCGGGCATTCGCTCCGGGGCTGTCCGTGCGAGTGTAATGGCGTAGCAGACCGTTGTCAGCACGCCTGAAAGGCCGACGTGCTCGGCCAGCAGCCACACACCGAGCGTCGTGACGAACTGAAGAATGATCGAGGTTGGGATGTGGTGCACGCGTTCCATCAACCGGACGACGAGCCACGCCAACGCCAAGCCTGCGACCGCGCTGCCGGCTATCGCGAGGAGGAACACCGGCGCAATTCCCGCGACGGAGAAGCCGTGAACCGCCACCGCTCCAACTGCGACGCGGTAGATCAGGAGCGCGCTGGCGTCATTCAACAAGCTTTCACCTTCGAGAATGGTCAGGAGCCGATGCGGCGGGCGCAAAGGCCGAAGCACGGCCGTCGCCGCGACCGCGTCGGGGGGAGCGACGATCGCACCGAGCGCAATCGCCGCCGCCCATGGCATCGTGGGGATGAGCGTGTGCGCGACGAGGGCGACTGCGGCGGTCGTAAGTCCCACCGCAAATACGACCAGACCGGCAACCGGCGCCCAATTATCCCTGAGGTCCCTGAGGGACGCGTCGTAAGCCGCATCCAGGAGCACCGGTGCAACAAAGAGCGCCAGCGCCAGCTCGGGAGGAACGGTGAACGAAGGCGCCCCCGGGACAAACGCGAGCAGCGCACCGCCGAGCGCGAGGAACACCGGGTAAGGTGCTCCCACGCGCCGCGCGACCGCAGCGAGAATGACTGCCGCGACGAAGAGACCGAGAAGTTGTTCGAGACCTTTCATCGGCCGCAATGTGAGCGACGCAAAGCACCGGCGCGGGTCATAAGCCGCCAATCTTACAGAGCCCCTGGATTACCGTCGGTATTGTTCGTCACTGACCTTCTCCATCCAGTCGACGACCTTGCCGTCGAGCGCTTCCTGAAGGGCGAGGTGCGTCACGGCCGTGGTCGCTGAGGCGCCGTGCCAGTGTTTCTCGCCCGGCGAAAACCAGATGACATCGCCAGGATGGATTTCCTCGATCGGACCACCCTCGCGTTGCGCCCAACCGCAACCGGCGGTGACCACCAGGGTCTGGCCCAACGGATGGGTGTGCCAAGCGGTGCGAGCACCCGGCTCGAAGGTCACGCTGGCGCCGGACGCACGTGCCGGAGCGTTTGCTTGGAACAAGGGATCGATGCGTACCGTGCCGGTAAACCAGTCGGCCGGTCCTTTGCTGGAGGGTTGTGAACCAATTCTTTTGATATCCATGGCTGAACCTTCTTGTCGATGCGCAGTGGTCTAGGAGGGAACGTTTCTCAATACCTCCTTCGCGACGAGCATCGCGCATCACGCGCTGCGCTTCTCGCCCGATCGTGCGGGCAATGTGGAAGGGACTCAAGTCCACCAGCTCGGCCAGGGCCTCGACGAAAATGTCTGCCGCAAGCAGGCCGCGCACGTGGTCTTCCACTTTGCGGAGTTGCCGAACGGGCAGACCGCCACGTGCCCGCTCAGGTCAAACAGGTTCGGTAATGACATGGTTTTACCTCCGGAGTTCAATCCTTTGGGTTTTAGGCTGGGGGAATAGCCAGTTTAGCGGCAAGCACGTCAGATAACTTGCCGGGATTTTTGGCACAAGGCAGGATAAACAAACTACCTCAGGCACGAAACCTAAAAACGACCGGCGATCAAGTGCCACGACTTCCACGCCCGGATGCTCGCGCAGCCACCGCGCCAGCGTGTCAGCCTCGCGGTCCGCCAAGAGCGTGACCGGCCGGCGTTGTTCCAAGTCCACCAGCACGCTGCTGTAAGTATGGCGTTTACGACAGGCCAAGTCGTCAACCCCAAGCACCGCAGGGGTCGGACTGGACGGCAGGGGCGCGGAACCGGATCAGGCGCAACACGGTATTGCGAGCGGCCGGCATGCCCATCGTGGATGAGAGCCGGCCGCCCCGCCCAGCGCTGCGGCAATCGTCGTAAGCCATCGGCAGAGGCGCGTCGTCTTACGCGCCCAGGGAGCAACCAGATCCGGCGGCCACTCCGTCAAGAAGCGCTGCTCGCAACCGGGGTTATCGCAAAAGAGCTTGCGCACGCCTAAGGCCAAGCGCACCGACCAACTGCCCCAGGGCAGGTCAGCCTGCACAACCCGCAATACCGCGCACGTCGGGCCCTTTCACCAAAAGTGGCCAGGAACCCTAAGGGAGACCCACTCTCACCTAATGCGAGCGCCCGTTCACTTACCCTTTTGATCGTCTGCCTGGATTGCAGCCGTCCATTCTGCATCGGACTCGATGGAAACCGCGCCATTTTTCAGGGCCCACTCCACGAAACCCGGGGGCGGGTGTTTAACCCCTAGGATATTGGCTTGGCGGACCCCGGAAGCATCCTGCCACCTGACCTTGTCCAGGTCCGCTCCGCGCAGGTCGGCCTTGCTCAGGTCGGCCTCACTCCAATCCGTTTCGCGCAGGTCGGCGCCGTTCAGATCCGTGTCCTGGAGGTTTGCGTTGCTCAGATCCGCCCGCCCGAACGAACCCCCGCGGAAGTTCGCCGACTGCATATTTGCAAAATCCAGCTTGGCCCTACGAAAGCTGCTTCGCCTCACGTCGGCCGCGTGAAGGTCGCACCTCGACAGTTCCGCGCCGTCCAGCTGAACACCTTGAAGAAAGGCTTCCCCGAGGTCCACGCCCACAAGGGAGACATGGTCGGCCAGCAACTCTTCAAGGGCATCCACCCGGCCGCCGCTGCCACCCTTTCCCTGGGCGGTATTGATCACTTGCCACGCCTGGTAATGCCGTTGTTTGGCCCGGTTATTACCGTCGGCGAAATAAACAATGACGGCCACCAGTAAGGAAAAGGTGCCGAGGTATTCAAGAAGCTCAAGGAAAGCCCAGCCGCTCAGCCAGTACACCAGCCATTCGAACATCCATTCCGTGACCAGAAACGGACGCATCCACCCGAACCTTGCCCGGCGGAGGTGATCGGCCCGGCTCTCGGGCTGCACCCTCTCGGTCTTAACAATCATGGCTCATTGTTCCAACCGTTCGTAAAAGTTCATCCCGAAATGCGCTAAACCGGGCGGGTGGGATTGCTTGTCCGCATGCGGCGTAGGGCAGGGTCGGCGGTCCCTCCCCGACCGGCGACGGCTGAGACGCACAGGCATGTTTCGGCGGCGTCGAGCAACCAGGTATCCAGCACTACTCCCACGGGGCCGCCCCAGGCGGCAATCTCCGCATCCCTCATGACGGCACCACGGCGGGTCGCCGGCTGCCCGTTGAAGTAAGCCTCCGGTTGAGCTTCCATTCCAGGAGTGCGTCTACCGAAAATTTTCCGGGTCCAAACGCCAGGATCACAAGCGCAGCCAGCAAATACGGGAACGGGTCGGCTTTCACAAACGGATCGGGATCGGACAACATCCCTGCCACCGCTGGAAAATCGGCCGTCACGTAGGCGACGATCATGGTGACCACGATCGGAAGCGCAATCAGGCGGGATCCGAACCCAACGATTAAAAGAAGGCTGCCGAAACATTCCAAGGAGCCGTTTAAGTAGGCGTTGAACAACGGGTAGGGTATGTGCAGGCTGGCGAAGAACTCCGAAACCTTGGCGATATTTAGCAGCTTCCCTTTTCCAGCCAGAAACAGCGACCAGAAAAAATAAATGCGAAGCAGGCACAACAACGGCGATTGCAACAGGTCAGCCGCGCTTGTGAACGACTGGTAGAGACCGCTCAAAGGGCGGGTTGTTCGAATCATGGCAGTTGGATTAGGAAAGGGTGAAAGCCGACCGGCAAAAACCCTGGGAGGCTGTTCGACACGTTGATCCTGGTTAGGTCAGTCGTACCAATCAAAGCCGTATTTCTGCGAGGAGGCGTGAGTATAGGTAACGTCAGGCTGAGAACCGCCTTCAGCTTTTTCGGGGGCCCGACGAAGAAACCACGTTCCGTGATGTCCGACGGGTGGCGTTTCAAGTCGTCGCGGACGTGCTCTCCCCGTGCAGCGATGCACAGGCGGCCCATCGCGTTCAGGCCGGTGTTTGGCTGCCGTCGGTCGCGCAACCTCCCTTGCCCTTGCAGGAGTTTTTCGCCTTGCAACCGTTGTCACTGGATTTGCACCCGCCTTGACCTTTGCAACCGTTCTGACCTTTGCACGCATGCTTGCCTTTGGCGTCATCGGCCGACGTCCGTAGGGAGACACCGGCACCGGCGGGACGGTTCACGGCGTACGATCGGGCGGTAAAAGCGCCGCTCAGAAGACCGGCCACGGCTGCTCCGGCAACGACTGTTCTGGATGGTTTGATCATGGATCGATTCGTTGGGTGTTGATTCGTGCAGTTTGAAGCTGCTTACGTTGTTAGAGCGTCTGCTTTCCCGAAAATTCCCGCGAGAAAATTTTGCATTCGGCGTGCCCGAAAGCCTGCCCTGGGGAATAAACGGGGTACAACCCGGCTCCTCCTGGTACGATCTGTCGAGGATCAGCAACCTGGACTTCCTCATCGACTCCCTGTACTCATAACCATACGTCTGCCGTTCCCGCTCCTTCCCGCTATTCGGCCGCGAGATTTACAGACGGCGCTCTCACCGCCCTTCACCTCATGCTCTTCGCCGCCAGAAAACAAGAGGCCAAAAACAACTCCACGTTTACTGCGCTTAAGAACCCGGTCTACCGACGCCTTTGGCTGGCCAGCGTTCTCTCCGGGACCTGCGTGGCTGCGCAGGACACGGCGGCCACCTGGGTGATGAACACCGTCAGCAACTCCACCCTGTTTCTTTCGTTGATGTCGACCGTTGCTTCACTGCCCTTTTTTTTGTTCACTTTGCCAGCGGGCGCATTTGCCGACATGGTGGACCGGCGCAAGCTCCTTTGCGTGATGAACGTCTGGCTGGCCGTGTGCGCCCTCGGCCTCGCGCTGTTCGGGGCGTTTCAC
>DASWVC010000303.1:0-2479 GCA_036401335.1 Chthoniobacterales bacterium | reverse complement strand
TACCGCCTGTTGCGGACGGAGTGGATCCCGCCCGGTCAGCAGGCCCACCTGCACATCGGCACCGACAACGCCATGCCGAAACCGCTTGGTCAGGCCTGATGCCTGACCGCTTTGCTTCGCTTGCGGCTATGAACCGGAAGCTCGCGCAGTCAATTCTTTGAGCGTGCCTTCCGTCGCCAGCTTTTTCTCCGGGTGCATTGCAGGCAAGGCTTTAACCTTGTGGTTCTGCTTGCCTTCGAAGCGGTCGCTGACGATGCGGATGTAATGTTGAAGCGGCAGGGAAAAGTTCTCCTTCCGCCAGAGGAGGTGCGTTTTGCTGTACACCACTTCGTCCAAGGGGTGAAAGACGGTGCCCTCATGGGGAAGCCGCAGGCAGGACTCAGGCAACAGTGCCACGCCCATTTCCAGTCCAACCAAGTGGATCAGCGTCGAGGTGCTATTGGACTCGTGCGTGATGTTCGGGGTGAACCCGGCCTCGCCGCACACACGGGTGAGCCAATCGCGCGTGCCGGGGTAATCGTCCTCGGGAAGCGAGATAAACGCTTTTTCAGCGAGGTCTTTGAGCCTCAAAGGGGTTTTTTTCCGGAGCGGATAGGTATCGGGTAATACCGCCATCATCTTGCATTTCGTGATCACGTCACTCTGCAAACCCTCCAGGGAGGGCAATCCCGGCTCGCGCACAAAACCAATTTGGATTTTATTCTTGTGCAAGGCCTGGATTTGCTCCGAGGCGGTCATCTCCATGAGGTTAAGCGTCACCCTGGGCCAGACTTTACGGAAGGCGCTCAGGGTAACCGGCAGCAAATCGTATTGCATGTCCAGCATGTAACCGATCTTCAGCGGACCGGATTCGCCTTTGTGGTGGCTGCGCAGGTCGTCGACGTCCAACTCAGCTTGCTCAAGCAGCCGGCGCGCGCGCGCCAGAAAGAATTGACCGCTCTCGGTCAGTTCGAGCCGTTTCTTGTTGCGGCGGAAGAGCGAAACGTGCAGTTCCTCCTCCAAGTTTTTGATCTGCCGGGTAAGCGAAGGCTGGGCAAGATGGAGTTGCGTGGCTGCTTTGGTGACACTCATCTCCTCAGCCACCGCGACAAAGTAGCGGAGATGTCGTAGTTCCATGGCGTGCAGAAGCGGCTCCGACCTCTAGCTGTGACGTGGGCAGGTGTAATCTCGTCCACGCATTTCCCCAAGGTGATGCACGGGGAATAGACTCGGTAAATGGCCTTTAGCAAGGCTGGACTGCCCAATGCAAGCACCCAGGTGATACCGGCACCGCAAGTCCCTGCTCCATAGTCTGAAACTATGATGAGGTAGACAACGAAGTATTGGCCGGTCCCGTTCCAGGGGAGTCTGGTTTGGCACACGTTAGTTTTTCAGCATCGGTCCCAAACACATTACACATCCTATGAAACTGCTTAGTACCATCACCCCTGCCGCCACGCACGATCTCTTCGACTACGCCGTCGTTGACCAGAGCCACGAGAACATTGGCACGCTCCACAGCATGTGGAACAACGAGCACACCGGCGCTCTGGAATTCCTCGGCGTGAAAACCGGCTGGCTCTTTGGCTCCAACCACGTCGTGCCTGCCGACAAGGCACAGGTCGATGAGTCGGCGCGCACCATCCAGGTGCCTTACCCGCTGACTCTGATCAAGGAGGCGCCCACCATTGACGCGGATGCGGAGATCAGCGGCGACCGGGAAGCCGAGATCCATCGCTACTACGGCGGAAGCAGCACGGCGCCAACAGCTGCCCGTACCACGACGGAGGGGGCGGTGCGCGAGGCTAACACGGGAGATCACGTTGAGGTGCCCCTTAGCGAGGAGCAGGTCAAGGTTGGCAAGCGTACCGTGGACGCCGGATCGGTGCGCCTGCGCAAGGTCGTTCGACAGGAGACCGTCACTCAGCCGGTGGAGGTTCGCCGCGAGGACGTCGTTGTTGAACGCGTTGCGGCCGACCAGGTCCATGCCGGCAGCGCCAGCTCAGGCTTCAAGGAAGAAGTTATTGATGTGCCCTTGACCCGCGAGGAAGCCGTCGTGTCCAAAGAGGCCCACGTGACCGGAGCGGTTCGCGTGCAAAAGACTGCCGATGTGGATACCCAGAACGTCAGCGAGACCGTCCGCAAAGAGGACGTTGAAGTCGTTCGCGACGGCAAGACCGAAGTAAAGCGCGACAGCGACCGCACGCGCCGCTAACTAGCCGCCCGCCGTTCGTTCATAACCAATACCGTTTACCTTTTTCTTTTTATGGCTACCAATGACAACCTTCGCCGCACCGTGGTGCCGGCCGAAACCACTCCTGTGAGGAGTGAATCCACCACCTTTAGTGCTGAGGCACCCTTGACTGAAGGGGGCCGGCACTTGCAGGGCACCACGGCTGTGCCCGCGCCGATGGCGGCCGTGAAGCGCATCTCCTGGGGCGCGATCCTGGCGGGCGTCGTGATGGCGCTCGTCGCCCAACTGGCCTTCAGCCTGCTGGGC
>DASWVC010000302.1:0-13139 GCA_036401335.1 Chthoniobacterales bacterium | reverse complement strand
TGATTGAGCTTTTCGACTTCCAGCATGCGTGCGTTCTAACGGCCGAGGTAGGATTCGATGACGACCGGGTTGCGTTTAACTTCGTCCAAGGTGCCACTCGCCAGCACGGAACCTTGCGCCAGGACGGTGACCGTGCCGGTCTGCCCGCTGAGGGCGGCGACGAACTCCATGTCGTGTTCGACCACGGCCAGCGAGTATTTGCCCCGCAAGGAGAGAAGCAGCTCAGCGAGCTGCGCCGTGTCGTGATCGCTCAATCCTGCAGCCGGTTCGTCCAGGAGAAGCAACCGGGGTTGCTGCATCAACAGCATGCCAATCTCCAGACGCTGTTTCTGCCCATGCGAAATCGCACCCGCGATGCGGTCGCGTTGCTCGGTCAGGAATAGCCGTGCCAGCATGGCATCCACCTGCCCATGCAGGTCAGCCGGCGCAAACAAATCTTCCTGCCAACGGCGGCGCGTGGTACGGGCAAGCTCAAGGTTTTGCCAAACCGTGTGGTTTTCGAAAACGGACGGTTTTTGAAACTTGCGTCCGATGCCGGCCTGCGCAATGCGCGGCGGCGACCACCGGCGGAGGTCGGTTTCCGAGCCGAGGCGAACGGTGCCCGTGGCCGGTTTGGTCTTCCCGGTGACAACATCCATCATCGTGGTTTTACCCGCGCCGTTCGGGCCGATGATGCAGCGGATCTCGCCTTCGAAAATCTTGAAGGTCAGCGCATTGAGGGCCCGGAATCCATCAAACACCACCGTTACGTCCTGAAGCGTCAGGATCGGCGGGGCATCACCCATGGAGGGTTCGGCGGTCGATGGGACAGGCACGGGTTTCATTTTCGTCGTCTTTGCAGGAGGCCTACCAGGCCGCGGGGAAGAAAGATCGGCACCAACACAAAAATTGCACCCAGGAAATAGAGCCAGCTACTGGAAAAAGAGGCGGTCAGGTAACTCTTGGCCGCATTCACGCAGACCGCGCCAAGGATCGGTCCAAAGAGCGTCCCGCGCCCGCCGACGGCCACCCAGATGGCCATTTCAATGGAATTGGCCGGCGACATCTCGTTCGGGTTGATGATTCCGACCTGCGGCACGTAGAGGGCGCCTGCAATGCCGCAAAGGACCGCGGAAAAGGTCCAGATAAAAAGTTTATATCCCAATGGGTTGTACCCTAGAAAGGTGAGCCGCGATTCACCATCCCGGATGGCGGTGAGCACTTGCCCCAACCGCGAGCGGACAATGAAACGAGAGGCCAGAAGGCTGAGCAGCAACACCGTTAGCGTCGCAAGAAACAACACGGTGCGGGTGCCGGGAGCCGTGATGGGAAAGCCGAGGATGCGCTTGAAATCGGTGAAACCGTTGTTCCCACCGAACCCGGTTTCGTTGCGGTAAAAGAGCAGCATGGCCGCAAACGTGAGGGCTTGGGTCATGATCGACAGGTAGACGCCGCGCACGCGGGAACGAAACGCAAAAAACCCGAAAATCCACGCCAGCAAACCAGGCACTAATACCACCAGCAGCAGCGCATAAAGGAAATGATCGGTGCCCTGCCAGAACCAGGGAAGCGCTTTCCAATCCAGGAACACCATGAAATCCGGCAACGGGCTGTGGTAAACGCCATCCAGGCCGATGGAGCGCATGAGGTACATGCCCATGGCGTACCCGCCCAACGTAAAAAAGAGTCCGTGGCCAAGGCTGAGGATCCCGGTGTAACCCCAGACCAGGTTTAATGCCAGCGCTACGATGGCATAGCACATGATCTTGCCGATCAAGGTCATCAGGTACACCGAGAGGTGAAGCGGGTGATTGGCCGGCAGCGCCAACGTGCAGATAAGGATCAGCGCGTAAAGCGCCACGACTCCAACTCCCCAGAGCAACCAGCCCCAGGGACGAACGGGGCGAGGTGCAACAACTCCTTTGACTGTTGTTTCAACGGCTTCCATTTAGGCCTCCACGCTCCTTCCTTTAAGGGCAAACAGTCCCTGCGGTCGTTTCTGGATAAAGAGGATGATGAAAATCAAAACGAAGATCTTGGCCAAAACCGCGCCCCAAAAGGGTTCCAAGACTTTGCTGATGAGACCGAGACCCATCGCCCCGAAGATGGTCCCGCTAAGCTGACCGACACCCCCGAGCACCACGGCCATGAACGAATCAATGATGTAGGTCTGGCCGAGATCAGGTCCGACGTTCCCGATCTGCGACAAGGCGCAGCCGCCCAAACCTGCCACGCCCGCCCCAAACGCGAAGGCGTAGGCATCAATTTTCCAAGTCACGATTCCTGTACACGCAGCCATCCGGCGATTCTGGGTCACCGCGCGGATGTACAGGCCGAGGCGGGTTCGGTTCAAAATAAGCGAGGTGACGCCCACCACGGCAAACGCAAACGCCAGGATGACCAGACGGTTGTAGGGCAGGATCAGGCTTGGCAGGACGCTGATTCCGCCCTGCATCCACGACGGATTTTCTACCTGAACGTTTTGTGCCCCGAAAACCGTGCGCGCGGCCTGCATCAACAGCAGGCTGATCCCGAACGTGGCAAGTAACGTTTCCAGTGGGCGCCCGTAAAGCCATCGGATCAAGGTCCGTTCGAGCACCAGTCCGGCGAGCGCGGTCAGTAAGAAGGCGGCCGGTACCGCCACGACCGGGTAAAAATCGAAAGCGCCGGGGCAGTAGGCTCGAAACAGGTTCTGGACGACGTAGGTGGTGTAGGCGCCAATCAACAGGAATTCCCCGTGCGCCATGTTGATGACGCCGATCAACCCGTAAGTGATGGCCAGGCCCAGGGCTGCCAGAAGGAGGACACTTCCGAGGCTGAGGCCTGTAAAAGCCGTTCCGGCCATGTCGGCCAGGAACTGCGCCCGGTCGAGCTTGTGCAAAGCCGCCTGGGCCGCGTCACGAACTTTCACGTCGTCCCCGGAAGCGTTGTCCATGGTCGCCAACGGCCTAAGAATCGACCGCAGCTGCGGATCACCCCGGTCGCCGATCAATTGAACGGCTTCAAGCCGATGCTGAGGGTCGGGATCCTGCAACGCCGTCATGGCCCAGAGTTGGTCCAGCCGCCCTTTCAAGCGGGAGTCCGTCTCTTTCTGACGGGCGGCTTCGACGTACTTTCGCACGGTCGGATCAGGCCGCGAAAACAGCGCGTCAACGGCGCGGGAACGTACCCCGGGGTCCGCAGACCGGAGTTGCAATCCCGCCAAGGCGGCAGCCACCCGGGCCCGCAAAACGTTGCTTAAGCTAACCTGGCTGAGATCATCCGCTTTTACCTGCACGGCCTGATCTGTCAGTGGGTCGTGGTAGGCATCGCCCACTTGTACCGCCAGAGAACCATCCGGAAGCGCGAACAGGGTGTCATCGTGCAGCGCCTTCAGCACCCGTTCGGCGGTGGCGTCTCCGTCGTCGGCGAGTTGCTCGACGACGGCTGCCTTGGCGTCGTAATCATCTTCACCCAAGGCCTTCAGCTGGTCGGGCGCGATCGCCCGTGCCGTGTTCGGACTTAAGACGGCAATCCCCATCCAGAGCGCCGTAAACAGCAGTCCAACCCTTCGCCCTAAGGCGTTACCCGTTTTTCTTGCCGTGATTTCCGTCATGTCGGGATTGCCGCGCGAGGGCTCGCGTGAGTTTTAGATCAGTTACCGTTCGGGTTGGACTGCGTGCGCGACGAAGCAGGGTTAGTGGACGACGGGTGCCATGGCCAGCGCAGGTCCACCCGACAAGATTTCCGGCGTCCAGGCGGCCACTTTGTCCGGCTTGCCTTCATTCCCGGGGATGAACGGGCTCCAGGGCTGGGCGCGGATCGGCGCTTTGGTTTTCCAGACAACGCTGAATTGTCCGTCCGGACGGATCTCACCGATCATCACCGGTTTATGCAGGTGATGGTTGGCGTCCATCTCGAGCACGAAACCATCCGGTGCTTTGAATTTCTGCCCGATCATGGCTTCACGCACTTTGTCGACGTCGGTTGATCCGGCCTTTTCCACCGCCTGTTTCCACATGTGAATGCCGACGTAGGTGGCTTCCATCGGATCGTTGGTCACCCGTTTGTCGCCGCCCGAAAGGTTGTGCGCTGCCACAAAGGCAAACCACTCTTTCTTGAATGCGTCATTGGTCGGGTTCTTGAGTGACATGAAGTAGTTCCAGGATGCCAGGTGACCCACCAGAGGTTTGGTATCGATCCCGCGCAGTTCTTCCTCGCCTACCGAAAACGCGACCACCGGCACGCTGGTTGCCTTCAGGCCCTGGTTTCCGAGCTCCTTGTAAAACGGAACGTTGGAATCGCCGTTGATCGTGGAAATGACCGCTGTTTTACCCGCTTGCGCGAACTTCTTGATGTCGGCCACGATGGTCTGGTAGTCACCGTGCGAAAACGGGGTGTAGACCTCGGCGATGTCGCTGTCCTGCACGCCTTTGGAATGCAGAAACGCACGCAGGATCTTGTTCGTCGTGCGCGGATAAACGTAGTCAGTCCCAATGAGGAAGAAACGCTTGGCGGCACCCCCTTCGCTGCTTATGAGGTACTCAACCGCCGGGATTGCCTGCTGGTTTGGCGCCGCACCCGTGTAGAAAACATTGCGGGACATTTCCTCCCCTTCATACTGCACCGGGTAAAAGAGCAAACCGTTGAGTTCTTCAAAAACCGGCAATACCGATTTGCGCGAAACCGAGGTCCAACAGCCGAAGACCGCAGCCACTTTATCGTTCGCGAGCAGTTGCCGTGATTTTTCTGCGAACAAAGGCCAGTTTGACGCCGGGTCCACCACGACCGGCTCGATTTTACGGCCCATGACCCCGCCCGAGCGGTTGATCTCCTCGAAGGTCATTTCCGCTACGTCTTTAAGGGACGTTTCAGAAATCGCCATGGTACCGGATAGTGAGTGGAGGATGCCCACTTTGATCGGGGCATCAGCTTGGGCAACGGCCGACGGGACCGTGCCAAGGGTAACGGCGAGAAGACTGGCAGCGGTACAGATGACCGCAGGCGTACGGAGCAGGTTCATGAATCGAGTGGTTCTTCGGGGTTTTCTCGGTAGCCCGGTCGACGCGAAACCGGGATTAACCGTGCCAATGGCAAGGGTGGCTTAAACTCTGCCCCTACAGCCGCGTCTGGGCTTGGCATACCAATAAGAGCATCTTTAATGCCACTGGGTTCAGGGTTTTCCGATGGAAATGCGGGCGGGTGTGGGTGAGCCTGCCTGAACCCTACCGCGACGTGCGGTGCGAACCTGAATGGCTCCACGATCACCCAGTCAAGCTGGACGATTTTCGCCAGTGTTGGTCATGGTTAACCAAAAAGGAACACGTCCGGTTGTACCCGGTGAGTTTCCGGGGAGAAGAACGTGCCGGCGCGATGGCATCAAGGTAAGGAAGTCTAGGTTGTAAAAGGTCACCGAATCGGGTGGCAGCCCGGTCACGTCCACGCGTCGGGGAGCGTTTCGGCCCCAACCGGCTATCCAGCGGCCGGGAAGGGGCGTTTGAGGCGCTTGGAGATCCCGATCCGGCTTAAGTTAATGCCTGTGGGTCAGTGGTACTCCGCCGCCAAAACGGAAAACCGCCTACCGTGGAATCGGGTCGCCGACACGGTCAAATCCTTTGACCCGGTAGATCGCCATCGAAACTACCCAACTCAAAATGAACAATCCGACGATGGCGTAGCCGATGCTGCCGAAGTTGTCGTTTAGCATGCCGAAGACATCCCAGAGGCCTCCCTTGAGTGCGAGCTTGTCACGGAGCAACCCGATTGCCTCAACACCCCCTACAAACAAGGCCACAATCACGGAAACAAAGGTGATCGTGAGGTTGTAATAGAGCTTTCGTGTCGGTTTTACAAAAGCCCAGGCGTACGCGCTTACCATGAGAATGCCATCGATGGCATCAACCAGGGTCATTCCGGCGGTAAAAAGCAGCGGGAACACCATCATGGCCGGCAGCGCCAGGCCATTTGCCGCCGAAGCCGCGGAAATGCCGAGAAGGGCAACTTCTGAGGAGGTGTCGAAGCCCAGCCCGAATAGAAATCCGAGCGGGTACATGTGCCAGCTTCGGGACATCAACCGGAAAAGGGGCCGGAACATCCGGGAAAAAAAGCCGCCTTGGGCGAGCCATTCGTCGGGGTTTTGGTCCATCACCGGTTCGCCCCGGCGGACCCGTTGAAAGGTGCGGTACACGTTTCGCAGGATGAATGCGTTCATCAACGCGATCACCACCAGAAAAAGCGTTGAGACGGAGGTGCCGATGACACTGCCGAGATCGCGGTAGGCAGCAAGGCTGCCCTGGAAGGCGGAAGCGGTCGCGTAAACGCCGTAGCACGCCAGCAAGACCACCGTGGAATGGCCGAGGGCAAAAAAGAAACCGACCCAGAGCGGGCGTTGGCCCTGCTGCATCAACTTGCGGGTGACGTTGTCGATCGATGCGATGTGATCTGCATCCAGCGCGTGCCGCAGGCCGAGGCCATAAGCAATGAGGGCGGTGCCGAGCAGGACGGGTTTTTCATGAAAACCCAGGAGCGCCCAAAGCCAGACTGCAGCGTTAATGCCCAGCAGAACGGCGCAGGTACCGACCAGGCGGCGGCGGAACGGGCTGGAACTGGCGGTATTCATGGCCAAAACGAAGACGCGAGAAAAATCGGTTGCGCTCACGCAGAGGTTAATGCGAGCCGGGAAACTCGCACAATCATTTGTGTAACTTTCGTCTGACCCGCAGCGCCGGTCCTCACCTCAGCGCGGTTCCGGAAATTTGCGGTTGATTGCAGCCCGTTACTTCGGCTTCGTATTGGGCGGCAAGCGCACACAAAAGTCCATCATTGCCCGGTGCCGCCACCAGTTGGAAGCCGATCGGCAATCCTGTTCCAGACGGATCCGCAGGAAGGTTGACGGCCGGACATCCCGCCAAGTTGGCGAATCCGGTAAAGACGGCGTGACCGCGGGGTCCGACCGTTTGGCCCGCGATCTCGGCGGGGAACGCTGTTTCGGCTGGCCACGGCAGGGCTGCCGCGGACGGCGTCAGCACGAGGTCGAACCGTTCAAAGAAGTTGACGAGCTCTGCCTGGAAACCGCGCACGAGCATTAGAGCTTTGTAGTATTCCCGACCATCGACGGCAGCACCGTTGTGGGCCATCTCCCTTATGGCTGGGGTGACTTGTTGCTCCCATCCGGGGTGACTTTGCAAAAGCCAGGCCAGCCCCACCTGGCCAATGATGGCCCAGGGACCTGCCAACGCGTCTGCCTCAAACGGCGCTGCGCTTTCCTCAACGCGGTGCCCGAGGCCCGACCACGCCGCCGCGGTTGCGGCCACGCTTTGCGCTACTTCGGGATCCACGGGCGATTGTCCGAATTGCGGCACGTACGCAATGCGTCGGCAGCCCGTTTCCGGCAACTCGAAAGGCGAATCCCTGAATGGTGCCGAAAGCAGGTCCCTCCGGTCGGGCACCGCGATCACGCGCATCATGGTGATGATGTCGGCAACCGCCCGGGCAATCGGGCCGACCGTTTCAAAATCGAGGAGAATCACAGGAAACCCACCGTGTCGAGGAACCCGGCCGCGCGAAGGTTTCAGGCCCACCAGGCCCGTGTGTGACGCGGGCCGGCGAATCGATCCGCCTCCATCGGTGGCGATTGCCACCGGGCCGATCCCCGCACTCACCGCGGCAGCCGCCCCGCCGCTGGATCCACCCGGGGTCAGCGCGGTGTTCCAGGGATTGCGGGTGGGGCCGAACAACAGGTTATCGGTGTAACCTTGCAGGGTAAACTCGGGGCAGTTGGTTTTTCCAAGCAGAACTGCGCCGGCCGCCCGCAGCCGCTCAACGGGGAGTTCATCGTTTCCGGGTACGAAATTCTGGTAGAGTTTGCTTCCCCATGTTGCCGGCTGGCCGCGCACGAAGAGGTTATCTTTAACCGTCAGGGGAATGCCGTCCAGGGGTCCTAAGGCGTTCCGGTTGCGCCACCTGGTTTCACTGGCCCGCGCAGCGGCGATGCTCCCTTCCCGGTCGACGTGGATGACCGCGTTCAGGATCGGGTTTACCTGGTCCAGGCGCTCCAGCACTGCCCGGACCACTTCCACTGGCGAGACTGTGCCCTGCGCGTAACGGCGCGTCAGTTCGGCGGCGGACCATTGGCAAGCCTCAAGGAACATCAGAAGCCCCTTTTCAATGGCGAACCACCGCGGCAATCGGTGCCGCGCCCGGACCGCACTGGTGTTCGGTACCCCCGGAAACGAAAATTGCCGGATCAAAAGTGATTGAAGCGATGACGGCGCCCAACGCGGCCCGGGCGTGCCGTTCGTAATTGATGTCTGCGTCCGACAGCATCGTGGTGCGCCGGCCGCGCACCCTCCCGTTCGGGTTCACGTCCGCCTTGGCGAAGACGGCGGCAACCCGCGATGCCTGTTCCTCGGAAAGATCGCCGCTGAAATCCAGCCCGGCACCGCGGAGGGCGGTCCGGACGCCCTGGGCGTCGATCGCGTCCTGCAACACCGCATGGCCGATCCGAAGGTCGCTGCTTGCTTCGGGGGAATTTCCAAAAAGCAGCACCTCGCAATTTTTCAGTTCGCCTCCGGCGGAAGTGGACGCCACCGAGGAAAACAGGTCGAGCCGGCGCGAGATCACCTCGTCCGCTAAATCCTCCGCGCGAATTTCGCCCAGGGCGAGTGCCACCCCCAAGGCAGTGGCTCCCCGAGCAAACGGCTTGGAACCGTTCGGATCGCGGGTCACGAGCTTTTGACCCCGCCGGTCGGCATCCGCAATGCTTGCCGGAGTCAGCAACGGGCCTTTGACCTGGACGTAGTGCACCTCGGCGGGGTTCTGGATGGCGGCCTGCTTGAGGCACCGCCGGACCGCCGCCGCGACTTCGTGGACCTGGACCATGGTGCCGACTTCTTCCGGAAGAAGGTCGCGCGTCCCTTCAATCCCCAGTGCGAGCGCGGGAAGACGGAATTCTGAGGGGCCGGCGCTGGCGGACCGGGTAAAGACGGTGGCATGCGGCGAGAGCACGCCTTCAGTCCCGCCGGACCAGACAAAAGCGACTTGGCGAGCGATCTCTGACGGGGTTGCCCGCAGGCGGTTGGCCAGCAGCAACTGGCAGGATAGCGTGGCGAAGCCGCGGGTGAAATCGTTAGCGCCGCCGTTGCCTTCGGTTTTCCCGATCAATGCGACGATCTCCGCCGGGTTAACTTCACCGGTATCGATCAGGCGCGCGAGTTCGGAGACATCGTTCGGGGCTGCCATCGTCACTTTATGGGCATTTATCTTCATGAAGGGGAATTGGACAAAAGAGGGATGGTTTGGGGGTGGAATGCCGTCAAAGAGTTCAGTCACGCAGGAAGCTGGTACCGATGGCCGCGGGCATGCGAACATGACGCCCGAGGCCACTTAGCACGATCAAGGCCATGAGGTAAGGGGTCATCTGCAGCACGTAAGAACTCAGCGGCAAGCCCCAGCCTTGAAGGTTGAGGGCCAGCGCGGAGGTAGCCCCGAACAGGAGGCAACCCAGAGCGGTGGCGAGCGGTTTCCAGCGGCCCACGACGATGGCGGCTAACGCAATAAAGCCACGCCCGTGGGTCATGCCATCGGTAAAGGTGCCAAGTTCCTGCAGGGAGAGCACCGCCCCCCCCAAGCCGGCCAGGGCTCCGCCCGCTACCACCGCGGCAAAGCGCCAGGCCGACGGCTCAAGGCCAAGGGAGAACGCAGCCGTCGGGTTCTCGCCGACGGCCCGTAGGGTCAGGCCGAGGCGGGTGCGGGAAAGGCAAACATGCAGTGCGGCAGCCAGTCCGAAAGCTGCGTAGGTCAACCCTGGCTGGTCAAACAAGACCGGGCCAACCCCGGGCAGGGAAACTAAACCGGGGACTGGCACGGGACCAAGGGTGGGCAGGGCGATGACCGGCGCTTGGCCGCCGAACAATCCCCGGAGCAGGAAGCTGGTCAGCCCGTAAGCAATGATGTTGACAGCCAGTCCCGTAACCATGTGATCGGTACGAAAACGCGTTGTGGCGAGCCCGACGAGACCACCCAGGCTCGCGCCTGCGATGGCGCTGGCAAGCAGGCCAAGCCCCGCGAGGTGGGTGGTGAACGTTACCACCGCGCCGCTGAACGCACCTGCCAGCATCATCCCTTCCGTGCCCACGGCGAACGTGCCGGCGGATTCCGAGATGAGCCCTCCCAGGGCCGCAAAAAGCAGGGGCGTCGCAATGCGGATCGTCGCGGTCAGAAGCTCGAGGATCACCGTTGGATTCACGTCAAACCCTTCGCTGCCTGGTTTGGAGGCCCATCGCGCAAAGGACAAAAACCATCGTCAGGCCTTCGATCACAAACACGAGCGAGGAAGGCACGCCCACTTCGCGCTGCATGGCCAGGGCACCGGATTCAAGAAAGCCGAAAAAAAACCCTGCCGGCAATACGGCGGCAGGTTCGAGCCCGGCCAGGAGCGCGATGGCCACCGCGTTAAAACCGAAACCTGAGGAGAAACCTTCAATCAGCCGGTAATGCACGCCAAGCACCTCGACACCGCCCGCCAGTCCGGCCAGGCATCCGGCCAGTAACATAACTTCCAGCACGCCGCGCGCCGACGAGACCCCGGCATAAGCGGCCGCGCTCTCGCTGCTGCCAAGAAGGCGCAACCGGAAGCCGAAAGGCGTGTGCCACAGAAGCAGATGGCAACCGACCACGGCGACCACCGCCAGCAGCAGGCCGCTGTGAACGTCGGTTCCCGGCACTAAACCCGGCAACCAGGCATTTTCGGCGAGTAGCGGCGACTGCGGAAATCCAGCGCCCGGTTCTCCCATCGAGCCGTGGAGCGCCTCGCTAACCATCAAAGTGCCGACGAAATTCAGCATCAGCGTTCCAAGTACCTCATGCACGTTGCGGTAGATTTTGAGCGCTCCTGCGATGGCCGCCCAAAAGGCTCCGGCGATGCCTCCCGCCATCAGCGCCATCGGGATCAGCACCGCCGCCGGTAACGAGGGGAGGGCCAGTGCGACCCACGCCGCAGCGATCCCGCCCACCGCAATCTGACCTTCACCCCCGATGTTGATCACGCGCGCCCGGAAACACATCGTGACGCCGACCCCGGCCAGAAGGTAGGGCGTGGTTTTGTTCAAAGCGAACGACACCGCGTCGACCGAGCCGAATGCCCCGCGGATCAACGACCAATACGCCACCAGCGGGTTTTTTCCGGCTACCCCCAGGGCGATGGCGGCAACGGCGAACGCCAGGAGGACGGCGGTCCCGATCAGAAGAAATCCTTGCCGCCACCGATCGACCAACTGAGGTGCGCTGCCGGCCGGGCTTTCGGCAAGGGACGGGTCGGGATCTTTGGTGAGCGTTTCCACTTAAGGTACACTCGGCCCAGCCGCGGCCTGAAAGGTTTCTGTTGGGAGGGAGCGGGCCCCTGGTTCCGCGCCAACCATCATGAAACCCAGTCTGGCACGGTCGAACTCGCCCCGGGGCAGGGGCCCCAGCAAGCGTCCGTCAAACATCACCCCGACGCGATCTCCCAACGCGAGCACTTCATCAAGATCAGAGGAGATGAAAAGGATGGCGCCTCCGGACGCACGCAGGGCCAGAACCTGTTCAAGAACGTATTGGGCAGCTCCGGGATCCAAGCCCCACGTGGGCTGGAAAGCCAGAAGGACCTTGGGCTGCCGGCCAATCTCACGGGCGATCACCAGCTTTTGCTGGTTGCCGCCGGAAAGGGTTTGAACCAGGGCGTCAGGACCCGTGCAGCGGACCTGAAAAGCGGTTACCCTGGTCGCGGCTTCACGTTGGAACGCCTTGCGGTCAAGCCAAGGACCCTTCCGGAAGGGCGCGCGCTCGAAATCACGCATCCCGAGGTTCTCCGCGACCGTCATCCCGGGAACCAGACTCGTCGAGCTGCGGTCCACCGGGATGTAAGCGAGCCCGGCTGCCGTGCGGGCCCGGGCGCTCCGGCGGGTGATGTCGGCACCTTGAAAAACGATCCGGCCCGAGGTTGCGGGGGTCACGCCGGCAAGCACATTGGCCAGTTCGTTCTGGCCATTGCCGTCCACCCCGGCGATGGCCAGGATTTCACCGGCGCACAGGTTGAACCCCACCTGATGCAGCCTTTCCACGCCGAGGTTGTCCCGCACCGACAGGCCGACTGTTTGCAAGACCTCTGCTCCCGGGGCGGAAGTTGCCGGAGGCGCGGGCGGCGCCAACTCCCGTCCCACCATCAGACGTGCCAGGCTCGCGCGGGTGGCGTCTGCGGCCGGGCCGGCCCCGGTGATTTCGCCAGCCCGCAACACCACGACGTCGTCACACACCTCCAGCACCTCGCCCAGCTTGTGGGAGATGAAAATGATGCCCAGGCCCTCGTTGCGCAGGCGGCGCAAAGCTGCCAGCAAGCCGGTCACCTCCGGCGGGCTCAGGTTTGAGGTCGGCTCATCGAGAATGAGGAGTTTGGCCCCGCGCAGGATGGCTTTCATGATCTCCACCCGTTGCCGCCGGCCGAAAGAAAGGTCGGCAACCAACGCGTCCGGGTCGAGGTCAAGCCCGTAGTGTCCGCTTTTCTCTTTGAGCAGTCGCGCCACGGTGCGCCGGCGAAGCCACCTGCCGGCGGGTTTCCAGCCCAGCATGACGTTCTCCGCCACCGTCATGGCTTCCACGAGCATGAAATGCTGGTGGATCATGCCGATCCCCGCCGCCAGCGCCTCCCGGGGACGATGGTTGACGAGCGGTTTGCCTCGAAACATGATGGTGCCGGCATCGGCACGGACCATGCCGAAGAGTACCTTCATCAAGGTGCTCTTGCCCGACCCGTTCTCCCCCAGCAATCCAACGATGCGCCCTTGGGCAATGGCCAGGTCGATGTTCCGGTTTGCCTGAACGTGGCCGTACTGCTTGCAGATGCCGCGCATTTCCAGGAGCGGCGTGGGTGACGGGTTGGTCATACCCCGCCGTGGGCATCATCTTTGGCGACGCTTACCTTCAACTCGCCAGCGCTGAACTTCTTTTTCAAACCTTGCAACTCCTCCACCACGTCACCGGGAACTTTCGGGTTGAACTCCTGGCCAGCACGGTACTGCAGTTGAGCCCCGGTTGTGCCTTTGCTGTTCAGCCCATACAGCTCGAATTTGCCGCCCAGCGTCCCGTTCTTGGTCGCCTCTGCGGCCGCGGCATACATGTCGCCCCATTCCTCCACGATGTTGGTGAGG
>DASWVC010000301.1:0-14252 GCA_036401335.1 Chthoniobacterales bacterium | reverse complement strand
GCCGCGGCACCCGGCGCACCGCCCGGCCAAGGGCAAATAGGATCAGAAAACAAAAATACCCGGGCAACATCCGGGTATCCAAAAGGGTCACGTGGTAATGCGCGTTCAGGACGGCATCGGATACGGCGAGGCCGGCCAGCGGCCAGAGGACGTCCCGCCGTTTTTGGGCGTAGGCACCGGTGCAGAGGCAAATAGCCGCCAGCGGCGAAAAGTTCTCCCACGGCACGGGCGCTCCGGCCAGGAGAAATAGCAGCCGGTAGAGCAGGATGCCGAGGGTTAGGACGAGGGCTGGAAGCATGACCCGGCAACACTGCAGTGGCCGGCCGCGGAAATCAACGGGAGACCCAGCATTGTCCAAAGGTGGCCTGGGGAGAAATCGAGTTAGAACAGAAAAACATCCGGTTATGCGACGGAAACGTTTTGGATCGGCCAGGGGTCAGCCCCAGCTTTCCATGAGCATCTTGAGGTCCGAAATCAGGGCCTCAAATTTCTTGAGGTCTTTCCGTCGTCCTTTCTCCGGTTTGACGTCCAGGCCGCGGCAGACTCCCAGCATGTCGCGCAAGTCGCGGAGCCGCGCCTGCGTCGGGCTGCCAGGTTCGGCCCGTGTACCTATCTCCTTTTGCAGCCGGGTCAGCTCCTCGTCGATCGCCGACCCGTAAGCTGCGAGGCAGGCGCGGAAACACGCCCTGAGTAGCTCCAGCTCCTCGACGAGCGACTTCATCGGCGACGCTTGCGGCGCTTTTCCCATCGGCGGCGGCAGTGTCGCTGAACGGTGGGAAAATGTCACGCTTTACCGTCTGGCAACCGCCATTGTTCCACGTGGAACACCCGCCCCCGCCTCCGCCCCCTCCCTTGCCGAACCTCGGACAGGCTTTGCGCGCCAGCCGTTCCTGCGGCACTGTCCAGGAATGTTTCGCTACCCGAAAGCGTACGACGTGATTGTGGTGGGCGCAGGCCACGCCGGCGTCGAGGCCGCTGCGGCCGCGGCCCGGCTCGGCTGCAGCACCCTGATGCTCACCCAAAACCTCGATACGATCGCCCAGATGTCGTGCAACCCGGCAATCGGCGGGCTGGCCAAGGGTCACATGGTCCGCGAACTCGATGCGCTCGGAGGGCTCATGGGCGAGAATGCCGACGCAACCGGCATCCAATTCCGGATGTTGAACGCCAACAAAGGGCCTAGCGTGCGCGCCCCGAGGGCGCAATGCGACAAAAAAGCGTACCAGTTCCGAATGAAAGCCGTCGTGGAATCGACGGCGAACCTCGATCTTTACCAGGCCAATGCCACGGAGCTGCTCGTGGAAGAGGGCCGCATCGCCGGCGTCAGTTCCGATCTCGGGCTTCGGTTCGATGCGGGCGCAGTGGTCGTGACGACGGGCACCTTCATGCGCGGACTGCTTCACGTGGGGCTGCAGAACCTGAAAGGCGGCCGGATGGGCGACGCTCCCTCTTCGCTGAGCGACAGTTTGCGCCGGCTCGGGTTCGAGCTCGGACGGTTCAAAACCGGGACGCCGTGCCGCGTCCACGGGCGGTCGATTGATTTTGAGCGGTGCGAACGCCAGGACGGCGACGCGCCCCCGCCCCGGTTCTCGCACGGGCAGGGGCCAGTGGGTTGCCCCGGCGAGCTTTTTACGTTGAACCACGCCGCCGCTGGCGTGTTCCACGTGGAACAATTGCCGTGCTGGATCACGCACACCCGGCCGGAAACCCACGCGATCATCCGCGATAACCTCGATCAATCGCCGATGTACACCGGGCGCATCGAAGGCGTCGGGCCCCGCTATTGCCCTTCCATCGAAGACAAGGTGGTCCGGTTCGCCGCCAAAGATGAACACCAGTTGTTCCTTGAGCCCGAAGGACGCCACACACAGGAGTATTACGTCAACGGGCTGTCGACCAGCTTGCCCTTCCATGTGCAGCATGCGTTTCTCCGAACCATCCCCGGCCTTGAACAAGCCGAAATCCTCCGACCCGGTTACGCCGTCGAGTACGACTACTGCCCGCCAACTCAGGTCGGGCCGACGCTCGAAACCAAGCAGGTCGGCGGACTCTATTTTGCCGGCCAGATCAACGGCACGTCCGGCTACGAAGAAGCTGCCGCTCAGGGGTTCGTCGCCGGCACCAACGCCGCCCTGAAACGTCTCGGCCGGCCGCCCTTTGTTCTGCACCGGTCCGAGGCCTACATCGGCGTTCTGATCGATGACCTCACCGCCCGCGGCACTCCTGAACCTTACCGAATGTTCACCAGCCGGGCCGAGTACCGGCTCCTCCTGCGCCAGGATAATGCGGACCTTCGCCTCACACCGCTTGCCCGAGCCCTTGGACTGGTTTCGGCGGATCGGGCCCAGGCCGTTGACCGCAAAATCCAGGCCGTCGCTGCCGCGAGCGCGTATGCGGCCACCGCCCGTCTGGGCAATCATCGGGTCGAGCAACTCCTGAAACGCCCGGAGTTTACGGTTGACCAGTTGCCACCGGCATTGCTCGCCGAGTTCGGCCGTGAGGTCTGGACGCAGGTTGAAATCGATTTCAAGTACGCCGGCTACATCAAACGTCAGGCCGAAGGGATCTTGCGTGCCCAGCGCAACGAAGCCAAAGCGATTCCACCCGCAGTGGATTACACGCTGGTCCGGGGCCTGCGGGCGGAAGCCCGGCAAAAGCTGGCAGCTGTTCGTCCCGCTACCCTGGGGCAGGCCGGCCGGATCAGCGGGATCACGCCGGCCGACCTGGCCCTCCTTACGGTATTCCTCGAGCGGTCGCCGAAGCCGGTTGCCGTTTAACCCTTAACCAGGCGGTTCGCGCCGTCGATGATAATCCGGAGGACTGGCGGACCGAGTAGCCGGGTACCCAATCCGGCCATGGGCGAGGGGACCAGGCGGGGAGCAAAACCAGAAAACCAGTTGACAATCGTTAGGAAACTAATAGTTAGGTGCCTTAGCTTATGCCGGGTCAAGTGCCGTTCCTTAAAGATGTTCCCCGGTATGATGTTCTCCGGGCCGAAGCCCAGTTGTACCCGGAACTCGATCCTTCCGCTTGTTACGCGTTCCTTCACCTGCTAAAGACCGGCGACCAGTTGCTGTCGCTGGATGCCGAGTTTCTCGGCCACCTCGGCACCCGTCAAGGACGGTTCAACCTGCTCCTCATCCTCGGTCACTGCGCCCAGAAATTGCCGGCCGCTGCCGACTTGGCGGAATGCACCGGGGTCACCCGGGCTACGATAACGGGACTGCTCGACGGCCTCGAAAAGGACGGCCTCGTGGAACGCCGCGATGATCCGTCCGACCGCCGACTGGTCCGGGTCGGGCTCACCCCGCGAGGCGAAGCCTTTCTGGATCGGGTCCGCCCCGTTTACTTTCGTTGGTTCGCCCGCCTGCTGGAACCGTTGGCGGAACCGGAACGGCAGCTGCTGGTGGAGCTCCTTCAGAAAGTGCAACAGCAAATGGGTGTGCTGGCTGAGGAACTGAGACAACCAGCGGTCTTGAATTAACCCGGATGAAACGACTCATCATTCTCTTGATCCTTGTAGCCGTTGCGGTTGTCGTCGTGGTGAACCGGCCAGGCATGCTCCACGGACTCGGCAAACCGGCGGCAACAGCCGCCGCGTCGCCCGCCATGACCGGCGCACAGCCAGAGGTTTATGCCGTGCAGGTGGCGCCGGCCGAAAAACTGCGGTGGCAACCTTACCTTGAGACGGTGGGTTCGCTGACGGCCGTCAACGGCGTTACGGTCACCACGGACTTGGGCGGCAACGTCGTCGAGGTCCATTTTGATTCGGGTACCCGCGTGGCCAGGGGAGACCTCCTGGTCCAGATCAACGTTGAGCGCGAGAAGGCACAGCTGGTTCAGGCCCAGGCCAAACGCGACCTTGCCAAATTGAACCTGGACCGGAATCGCAACCTTTTAAGCCAGCACACGATCTCCCAGTCGACCTACGATTCGGCAGAGGCAGACTACCTCCAAGCGGAAGGGTCCGTCGCCGAGGCCCAATCGGTGATCGACAAAAAGACCATCCGGGCGCCTTTCGACGGAATCGCAGGGATTCGGCAGGTCAACGTGGGCCAATACCTCAGCGTGGGCCAAGCCATCGTGACCTTGCAAAGCTTTGAACCGATGTACGCCGATTTTCAATTGCCTCAGGAAAGCCTGGGCAAAATTGCCGTTGGCAACGTGGTGGAAGTCTTTACGGACGCCTACCACGAACCTTTCCGGGGGACCATTACCGCCATCAACTCCGAGGTGGAGCAGGGGTCACGTTACATCAAGGTGCGCGCCACCCTCCCGAACGCAGACCTGAAGCTGCGGCCGGGCATGTTTACCAAGGTTAACGTTCAAACCGGGGCGGAACGCGACGTGGTGGCGGTGCCGTTGGCCGCGGTAAGGTACGCCCCGTACGGCGATTCCGTTTTTGTCGTCGTGGATGAAAAGGACGCCGCTGGAAAACCGGTGAAGCGGCTCGAACAACATTTTGTCAAGTTGGGGCAAACCCGGGAGGACCGGGTATCCATCACGTCGGGTCTGGACGCCGGTGTGGCTGTTGTTACCAACGAGGTTTTCCGGCTGCGAAACGGGGCGGCGGTCAGCGTCCAGGAGGCTGGTTCCCAGGCAGCTTCCACGATGCAGGGGGAGACCCTGGGCGATCATTCCTAACTTTCCTTGTTTATGTTGCGTCTCATTCTTGCCTTCGTTGCGATGCTTGTCGCGATGGCGCTGCTGATTGGCGGGCTTGCCTATTTCAAGGTGAATCAAATCATGGGTTTTATTAAGCTGGCCCAGTCGGGTGCTTTCGCCCCGCCGCCCTCGGCCGTGACCACCCAGGTGGTTCAAGCTGGTTTCTGGGACTCCAATTTTCAGGCCGTGGGGACCGTGGCACCGGTGGAGGGCGTTACGCTGAGCACGGAACTTGAAGGCATTGTCGACGCCATCCTTTTCGAGTCGGGCACCCACCGGAAGCGGGGCGACCTGCTGGTGCAGCTTGATGCCAGCCAGGAAAAAGCGCAGCTCGCCCAAGCCGTGGCTCACCGCGAGCTTTCCCGGTTGACGCTCGACCGCGACCGCGACCTGCTGGCCAAGCACACGATCGCAAAATCGGAGTTCGACGCAGCCGAGGCGGATTACCGGCAGTCGCAGGCCAATGTCGATTTGTACAATGCGACGATCGACCAGAAAAACATCCGCGCACCGTTCGACGGCGTGGTTGGGATCCGGCAGGTCGACCGGGGTCAATACGTCAGCCCGGGTCAACCCATGGTTTCGTTCCAGTCGTTCAATCCTGTCTACGTGAACTTCTACATCCCGCAGCGGGACCTCGGTCGGGTGCATCCTCACCAACCCGTCCGAATCCGGGTTGATGGATTGCCTGACCAGGAACTTGTGGGTGAAGTCACTGCGCTTAACTCCCAGGTTGATCCCAATCTGCGCAATGTCCAGGTCCAGGCCACGCTGCCGAACCCGTCTGAAATCGTCCGGCCCGGCGCTTATGTGAACGTCACCCTGGAACTGGCGGAAGCCAAGGAAGTCCTGGCCATCCCGGCGTCGGCCGTCGATTACAGCCTCACCGGAACTGCCGTTTTTGTGTTGACCGATGCGAAGGGAAAAGACGGCAAGCCGGGCAAAGCTGTCCGTCGCCAACCGGTGACGCTGGGCCCCGGTGAGGGCGATCAGGTCGTGGTTACCTCGGGGCTGAAACGGGGCGATGAAATCATCACGGCAGGGGCCTTCCGGCTTCGTGACGGTGCGGCGGTGGTAGTTAACAATTCAGTCCGACCGGAGAACGACCGAAAACCGACGCCGGCCGACAGCTAAGGCCTCAGGCAACCAGAGAGCACGACGCATGAACTTTACTGACCTCTTCATTAAACGCCCGGTTGTCGCCACGGTCGTTAACCTGATTATCTTGTTGGCGGGCTACCAGGCCTGGCGGACGCTCAGCGTCCGTCAATACCCGCGCAGCGACATTTCCGTGATCACGGTGAAAACCGTGTACGTGGGTGCGAGTGCCGACCTCGTGCAAGGTTTCGTGACCACACCGCTGGAACAGTCCATCGCGGCCGTTGACGGCATCGAGTACATGGAATCGCAGAGTGCTCAGGGGTTGAGCACGATCTCGGTCCAGTTAAAGATTAACTACGACCCGTTCAAGGCGCTTACCCAGGTCCAGGCAAAAGTTAACCAGGTGCGCAACGACCTGCCGCCTGAAGCCGAGTTGCCCAGCATCGACATTACGTCGACGGACAACCAGTTCGCCTCGATGTACTTGAGCTTCTACTCGAATGACCTGGACCGGAACCAGATCAGCGATTACCTCGCCCGGGTGGTGCAACCGAAGCTGGCTGCCGTGAGCGGCGTGCAGCAGGCGGAAATCTTAGGCGAACGCAAATTCGCGATGCGCCTCTGGTTGAAACCTAACCGGATGGCGGCGCTGAACGTGGCACCGACTGACATCCAGAAAAAGCTCGGTCAGAACAACTACCTCGCGGCGGTTGGCTCCACCAAAGGCACGATGGTAGCTACCAACCTTGTCGCTAACACCGACCTGCGGAGTGCGGAAGAGTTTCGGCAGTTGGTCATCAAGCAATCCGGCAACGCCATTGTCCGGTTGCAGGATGTTGCGGACGTTGAGCTAGGCGCCGAAAACTACGAATCGGATGTTCGCTTTTCTGGCAGCACGGCAACGTTCATGGGCATTTTTGTCCTTCCAACGGCCAACACGTTGGACGTAATCAAAGGGGTGCGGGCGGTTCTGCCGGACATCGAACGTCAACTGCCGGTGGGAATGAAACTTAGCGTGCCCTACGATTCCACGGCTTACATCCAGAATGCCCTGGAGGACGTGACGAAGACGCTCACGGAAACCGTCCTCATCGTCATCGTCGTGATCTTCCTTTTCATGGGCTCGTTTCGCACCGTGTTGATTCCGGTGGTGGCGATACCTTTGTCGTTGATTGGCGCGCTGTTTCTGATGCTGGCCTTTGGCTTCACTTTAAACCTCCTCACTTTGCTGGCCATCGTTCTGGCGGTCGGGTTAGTCGTCGATGATGCCATCATTGTGGTTGAAAATGTGGAGCGCCACATTGAAGAAGGCCTTTCGCCGTTTGAGGCAGCGCAGAAAGGCGCCCGGGAGCTTTTCGGTCCCATTATTGCGATGACCATCACGTTGGTGGCGGTCTACGCGCCGATCGGCATTCAAGGCGGCCTGACCGGGGCTCTGTTCCGCGAGTTTGCCTTCACGCTGGCCGGGGCTGTGACCGTGTCGGGCTTCGTCGCCCTGACGCTGTCCCCCATGATGGCATCGCGCCTGCTCAAACCAAGAAGGGATTTAAACGATGGCAAGCGGCACGGGTTTAGCCTGACCCGGTTCATCAACGAACGGTTTAATGCCCTGCGCCAAGTTTACCTGAGCATCTTGCGGTGGACGCTGACCATCCGTCCGGTGATCGTGACCATGGCGGTCATCTTTATGCTCCTGGCCGTACCCTTTTACCTCATGTCACAACGGGAGTTGGCGCCCCACGAGGACCAGGGAATCATCTTCGGCTTAGTGCAGAGCGCACCAAACTCTACCATTGAACAAAACGCGTTGTTTTCGAAGGAGGTAAACAACGTGTTTAAAGGGTTTCCGGAAACCGCGCAAACTTTTCAGATCATCGTTCCGGGCAGCCAGGGTTATGGTTTCTCCGGCATGGTGGGGAAGCCCTGGAGTCAACGCACCCACACCATGGAGCAACTCGTTCCGCCGGTAAGTAAAAAATTGTCCATGATTCCGGGCGTTCGCGTGATCGCCACCACGCCTCAGCCGTTGCCCGGTGGGTCCAACTTTCCGGTTGAGTTCGTCATTGCTTCCACGGTTGAACCGCGTGAGCTGATGGAATTCGCCAACCGCATCCTGGAGGCTGGCCTGAAGAGTGGGAAATTCTTTTTTGCCGATACGGACCTTAAGATCGATCAACCGCAGACCCGCGTCGTGTTTGATCGGGAAAAAGTCGCCAGCATGGGTCTGAATCTGCAGGATGTCGGGGGCGACCTGGCTTGGTTGCTGGGGGGCAATTACGTAAACCGGTTCAGCATCGAGGGCCGCAGTTACAAGGTCATTCCACAGATAAAACGGGTTGATCGGTTGACCCCGGACCAGTTGAAGGATGTGTACGTCAGCGGGCCGAACGGCCAACTCGTTCAGTTGTCCACTTTTGCCACGTTGAAAGATGAGGTGCAGCCGCGTTCCCTTAACCGGTTCAACCAACTGAACTCCGTTAAGATCCAAGGTGCCGTGCAGGCCGGCATGGAAGATCAGGCCCTTAAGGTGTTGGAAGATGAGGCGGCGAAAATCCTGCCCAACGGGTACGCCATTGATTACTCGGGTTCTTCGCGTCAGTTGCGTCACGAAGGCAACGCTTTTCTGACCACGTTCCTGCTGGCCATAATCTTGATTTACCTCGTTCTGGCTGCGCAGTTTGAAAGTTTCCGCGACCCGTTGATCATTCTTCTGGGGTCAGTGCCGTTGGCGTTGGCAGGGGCACTCGCCTTCTGTTTTCTTGGCCTAACCTCGTACAACATCTACAGCCAGGTCGGCCTGATCACGCTGGTGGGGTTAATTGCGAAGAACGGCATTTTGATTGTGGAATTCGCCAACCGACTGCAGGAAGAGGGCCGCGCCAAGATAGACGCCCTGGTGGAAGCCGCAGGCACGCGCTTGCGGCCGATTCTGATGACTTCGGTGGCGACGGTAGCCGGGCACTTTCCGCTGGTGCTCGCCCACGGCCCCGGAGCCGGTGCCCGGAACAGCATCGGTTTTGTGCTGGTCTCGGGGATGATCATCGGCACGTTTTTCACCCTGTTTGTCGTGCCTTCCATTTACATGCTGCTTGCCAAAAATCACCAGAAAGGGCGGCACCCGCTGGGCAAAGAAGGAACGGAGAGGAAACTGCAGCCGGTCTTGGCCTAGGAAGAAGGTGTTGGAGTAACGGGGTATGGAAGTGTTGGAGTGGAGGATAGGGTCAGGTGCTCTGTCCTGCTTTTCCCCGTTATCTTCATGGCACAAAGATAAGGACGTTTGGGCCCGGTAGGGCGGCGAAGCACCTCGCCGCCCGGCCGGGCCGCCGCTCGAACCGATGCCCTTTTACGGTATAAAGGCCGTTACCTTTGTGCCATCACCCCGTTACCCCCATACTCCGATACCCCGACACCTCTTCTTCCGCCCACAGCTTAAGGCGCAAGGGGAAGGTCAAACGGAAGGTCGGCGGGGTAGGCTTCCCGCTTGATTAACCAGGCTGCCTGTTTCTGGCCGGCTCGGGTATCGACCACCGCGGGCAACGGCGTTACCACGTTTGTCGACAGCGGTCGCACCTTTTCGATGATGTCTTCCGAAAGGCGGTTCCCGGTCTCGTAGGCCGCTGCCATGGTCTCCAGTCGTGCATCCAAGTTATCTATAAAGTGTAGGGCAACCGCTTCCGGGGTTTTCGGTTCGACGGGTGATCCGAAGCTTTTCTCGCCGTGGTGCGCCGCCACCAGGTGAAGGAGGTGCAGGTGCACGCTTTCCGAATCGGGTGTGAGCAGGTGCCACCGGCTGTATTCCTCCATGCTCCGCAGCCGGTTCCACAAGCGGTTAACCACTTCAATGCCGATGGTGATGTGGCCAACCAATTCGCCGCGGGTGTCGTGGGCCATCAACAAGCCGTCTTTGGGAAAGCAGTTTTCCCACATCTTGCCGCAATCGTGAAACAGCACTCCGCAGCAGAGCAAATCGGCGTTGAGCTGAGGGTAAACCAAGGCGAACGCCCGAGCCGTGCGAAGCATCTGGGCCACGTGTTCCACTAACCCGCCCCGTCGGGCGTGGTGGTAATAGCGGGCCCCCGCGGTTCGCCGAAACCGCTCGCCGAATTCTCCCAGGAACAATTCCGCCAAACGCCGCAGCCGCGGGTCCCGCAACTGCGTCACCACTTCTTCCACATAGCGGAAATCACTCGCCTGTTTCTCACGCAGGGTTGCCGGACCGTCGACCACTCCCGCCACTTCCTCAGGCCCGAGCGCCCGGATGACGTAATTGCGCACCTCAAGGCCATATTGCGGGCTGATCGAAAACTCGCCCGTGACCCCCAGGAATGTGCCAATCGCCGCGTGCAGCAAAAAAGGGTAGCTCTCATGATCCTGCCACACCCGGAACGTGAAAAGGCCGGTGCCGTCCCGAAGTTGGACCTCCAGGTAGGGTTTGGCGTCACGCGTCTGTTTTTGCGTCCGCCCTTCCACCTGACCGTGGACCTCGCCCGGGAGCTTGTCAGTCACGCAATGCTTGCGGATCTCAACCAGGGTAAAACGGGGCAGGCCCATACGGTAACTCTAGTCGATCGGGCCCGCGAGGGAAGTGCAGAGCCGAGAAAATGAGCTTTAGTTGAAACCGATATGGATTTGATCAACGTCGGCATTGTGGGCCTGGGCTGGCCCGGAGAACGGCATGCAGAAGGAGTGAAAGGGTGCGGGATTGGTCACCTTTATGCTGCCTGCGACCTCAACGAGCAGCGTCGTCAGCAGTTCGCCACCAAACATCAGCCGGAAAAAGTTTTTTCAAATTACGACGAGATGCTCGCCGACCCTGGCCTGCATGCCGTGGTGGTGGCGCTGCCGAACGCCCTTCATTTTCCGACCACGCGAAAGGCGTTACAAGCCGGCAAGCACGTCCTTTGCGAGAAGCCGCCAACGTTGAACGCCGAACAGATGAACGAAATCCACGCCGAGGCGGACCGACGGGGTTTGACCTACTGTTTCGGTCGGCAGATGCGGTTCTCCGGTGCGACCCAAACCGCCCGGCAAATCATCCTGGAGCGGCGGTTGGGTGAGGTTTATTATGCCCATACGAAATGGGTACGGTCAAGGGGCACGCCAGGCGGGATCGACGGTTGGTTTACGGACCGATCCCGAGCAGGCGGTGGCGCGCTGATTGACCTCGGCGTGCATGCGATCGATGCCGCCTGGTACCTGATGGGCACGCCGAACCCGCGGACCGTCTCGGCGCAGACGTTTCAAAAATTTCCGCAGCTCGCCAAGTCAGTGGTTTTTGACGTTGAGGACAGCGCCTACGGCATGATTCGGTTTGAGTCGGGTGCCCTCGTGAATTTTGAGGTGACCTGGGCCGCAAACCTGACCGACGAAATTCCTGCCGGCAAGTGGGGGACCCAGGAACTCTTTCAGACCACGCTGTACGGCCCCAAAGGCACGCTGCGAACCATTGATGTGTTTCAGCTTCACCCGGACGTGAAACGCCCCGCCCTCTCTCTCTTTGAAGATCAGAACGGCGCACTGGTTTCAGTCGACCTGCCGTACCCAAACGTGCCGCATCAATTTGTGCCGCAGATGCGGAATTTTCTCGAAGCCATTCGGGGTGACGCGGCACCGGTCAACAGCGCACTTCAGGCGGTGCAACTCATGCAAATCCTGGACGCCGTTTACCAGTCCAGCCGCACCGGCCGCGAAGTTGTGCTGGGAGCGGAACAGCAACGGGGTTAGGGTGGGCGGAACCCATGGGAGCGAATTTCCAACGATTGATTGCCATGAAAAAACCAGGATGGATGGCCGTTTGGCTCCTGCTCGCTACCCTGGCGCAGGCTGGGGGATTTAGTGCCCCGCCGTCTGATCCAGACTTTGTCCGCCTGGGCAGGAGCCGCGGGTATTACCGTTTCTCGTCGGATTCAGGCCGGTGGTGGTCCTTTGGCCTCGGACGGGCTCCGGTGGAGGAGCCAACACCGTTCAATCACGGGTACGGCGAGGACGTCATTGCCATCGCGTTTGATCAGGGTGGAAAAGTCGCTTCGCCTCCCGTCTACATCTACACCATCCGCCCGGAAAGTTTTGAAGAACGCAAGCTGGCTCAGCTCGTCCAGGGGACCAGTTCCAAAGCGGATGTAACCCGGGTTTTCGGCTCACTGAAAATGCGGACAAACACCCAAGGCCGTGAGGTTTGGTTTTACAGCATCAAAGTCTACAACCCATTTGCTGAGTTTCCTGACCGGGATTCACGGTGAGGGTTGAATTGGATGAATTGTATCAATGCCATGAATGGTAAGAATGCCGGAATGGTATCAGCGCTGTAAATTGGTAGAATTCGTTCAATTGATGCCATTGATACAATTTCTTCATAATGAACCAGCGTTTTTTCGGCGTCGTCGCCCTTATGCTTATGATCCAATGGACTTCACCCGCCGCCCCAGAAACGCTCCCAATGCTTCACCCGGACCGAGCGAAACCGCCCGTGGCCGAGCGCCGGTCGAAGGTGGTCGGCCTGCACGGGGACCGGATGGAAGATCCTTATTTCTGGTTGCGGGACAAACAAGATCCGGCCGTGCGAGCCTACCTCCGGTCCGAGAACGATTACACGGCCAAGGTGATGGCCCCTTTCAAATCGTTTGAGGAAGGGCTGTACCAGGAGATGCTGGGCCGCATCAAGCAAACCGATGTTTCCGATCCCTACCGCCAGCGTGGTTACTGGCTTTACGAACGCACCGAAGCGGGTAAACAATACCGCATTCGCTGCCGTAAAAAAGGCAGCCTTGACGCGCCGGAGGAGGTTGTCCTCGACGTCAACCATCTGGCCGCAGGCCAGAAATTCATGGCGGTGGGAGCCTTTGAATACAGCGATGACAATGCCCTCCTCGCTTACTCAACCGATGTGAACGGTCATCGGGATTACGAGTTCCACCTCAAAAATCTTGAAACGGGCCAGGAAGTCAAGACGCCCATCGGCAGGGTCGCGAACCTGGTGTGGGCCGCAGACAACAAAACGTTGTTGTACGTCACCGAGGATGAGGCCAAACGTGCCGACCGGCTCTGGCGCTACACGCTGGGCGAGAAACAGCCCGTTTTGCTTTACGAAGAAAAAGACAAACTTTTCGAGGTTGGCGTCGACCGTTCCCACGACGGCAGGTACCTTTTTGCCGGCTCCGCCAGCAGCCGCACCACGGAATACCGTTTCGTGGCGGCTGACCAGCCCCAAGGGGAGTGGCAACTCATCACCCCGCGCCGGAACGAAATCCAATACTACCCTGAACACCGCGACGGACAATTCTACCTGCGCACCAACGACGGGGCGAAAGAATTTCGCGTGGTCACCACCCCCGTAGCAACCCCGGGCATTGAGCATTGGCAGGAATTTTTGCCGGCGCAGCCGAACGTCAAGTTGGAGGATTTTGAGCCGTACGCCAGGTATGCCGTGGTGGTGGAACGACAGGCCGGGCTGCCGCGGTTTCGCGTCCTGGATTTTGCCAACGGGAAGTTCCATGAGATCCCGCTGCCGGAACCGGCGTACGACGCGGGCCCGGCCCAAAATCCGGAATTCGACAGTGACGCTTTTCGTTTCAGCTACGAGTCCCCGGTTACCCCGCCCAGCGTATTCTCCTACAATTTTGTGACGGGCGAACAGCAATGCCTCAAACGCATGGAGGTCCTGGGCGGTTATGACCCGGAGCATTACCTCGTCGAACGCGTGGAGGCCGTGGCTGCGGATGGAATGAAAATCCCCTTGGATGTGGTCCGCAAAAAAGAGGTTGCGCTGAACAGCGAAGCCCCGTGCTGGCTCTATGGTTACGGTTCGTACGGGCTCCCCATCGACGCTTCGTTTTCCTCCGACCGACTTTCATTGCTGAACCGCGGATTTATCTTTGCCCTGGCCCACGTTCGCGGGGGAGGCGAGTTAGGCGAAGCATGGCACGAAGGCGGTCGGATGATGACCAAGCAAAACACGTTTACCGACTTCATTGCTTGCGCGGATTACCTCGTCACTAACCGGTACACCACACACGAGCGGATGGTGATTGAGGGTGCAAGCGCGGGCGGGTTGCTCATTGGCGCAACCCTTAACCTGCGGCCCGACTTGTGCAAAGCGGCTGTGCTTGAGGTGCCGTTTGTGGATGTGCTCAACACCATGAGCGATCCTTCATTGCCGTTGACCACGGGTGAATACATCGAATGGGGTAACCCGAACAAGAAAGAGGAGTACGACTACATCAAGCAGTACAGCCCGTACGACAACCTGTCTGCCAAAAAGTACCCTGACATCTTGTTGCTTACTTCACTGAACGATAGCCAGGTGCCTTACTGGGAGCCGGCCAAATACGCGGCGAAGCTGCGCGCGCTCAAGACGGACCACAACCCGTTGCTGTTCAAAATCAACCTGGATGCCGGCCACGGCGGCGCATCCGGGCGCTACGACCAGCTGCGGGAAACCGCTTTCGAATACACCTTTGGCCTCGCCGCACTCGGGCTAGCAAGGTAAA
>DASWVC010000300.1:0-4975 GCA_036401335.1 Chthoniobacterales bacterium | reverse complement strand
AACCGCTTTTTTGTGCAGGGTGACCCGGGCGCTATCCTCGTCGTTGAACTGGCCGCAATCACGCATGAGGACGTAGCCGCCGTTGTCGCCCGGCTTGAAGGAGAGTTGCGTGGGGCCGGCCTGGGCTACCATTACCCAGTTGTGTGGGGCGCAGACCAGAACCGGGTCTGGAACCTGCGTAAAGCGGCTTTGGGCCTGCTTTCAAACACTCCGGGAGACGCCAAACCGGTGGCGGTCATTGAGGACACTGCCATCGACCCGGAAGACATGCCGGGGTACGTGCGTGGTTTTGACGAGATCCTTGGGCGCTACGGGCTATCCGCGGTGCACTACGGCCATGCCGCTTCGGGTGAATTGCACCTGCGCCCGATCCTGAATCTCAAGGATGCCAACCACCGGCGGCTGTTCCGGGTGGTGGCTACCGAGGTGGCGCAGCTCGCAAAACGTTACGGCGGCTCCCTGAGCGGAGAACACGGCGACGGCCGGTTGCGGGCCGAGTTTCTGCCGCTGATGGTCGGCCCAAAGAATTACGAGCTGTTTCGCGCGGTCAAACGGGCATGGGACCCTTCGGGTGTGTTTAACCCGGGCAAAATTACCGATGCCCCACCGATGGACCAGAGCCTGCGTTACGAAGCCGGCCAAGTGGTGCGCGAGTTCGAGACGGTGCTCGACTTTTCGGCTTCCCGCGGCATCCTGCGCGCGGCCGAGCAGTGCAACGGGTCGGGCGATTGCCGGAAATCGCACCTGATGGGCGGCACCATGTGCCCGAGTTACATGGCCACCCGGAACGAGCGCGACACTACCCGCGCCCGGGCCAATGCCTTGCGCGAGGTGCTCACACGCTCCACCAATGAAAACCCGTTCGACAGCGAGTCGGTCGCGGCAGCGATGGACCTTTGCCTCTCGTGTAAAGGCTGCAAGGCTGAATGCCCTTCCAACGTCGATGTCGCGCGGCTCAAGGCGGAGTGGCTTCAACAGGTCTACGACGCACGTGGGGTGCCGCTGCGGGCGCGGCTCATCGGGGAGTTTTCCCGCGCCATGGCCCTGGCCTCGGTGGCTCCTGCAGCGTACAACTTCGTGGTCAGCAACCCGGTGACGGCAAACGCTTTCAAACGGCTGGCCGGGTTCGCACCGGGGCGCTCGATGCCCAGGCTGCACGCGACGACCCTGCGCCGCTGGCACCGGCGCCATGCCAACCAAGCGGGCCCTTTTCCTCACGGCCGCGTATTCCTCTTCTGTGACGAGTTCACGAACTACAACGACACGGACGTCGGCATCAAGGCCGTCCGATTGCTCAACCGGCTTGGTTACGAGGTGGCGATCCCGCGTCACGCCGACAGTGGCCGGGCACAAATCTCCAAAGGATTATTGCGCGACGCACGGCAACTGGCGGTCCGCAACGTCGAACTGCTTCAGGGTGTCATCAGTTCGCAGACGCCGTTGGTGGGCATTGAACCTTCGGCGATCCTGGGTTTTCGGGACGAGGTTCCCGATCTCGTTCCACCGCACCTGCGGGAAGCCGCCAAGGGGTTGGCCAGCCACGCACTCCTGGTTGACGAGTTTATTGCCCGGGAGGCCGATGCGGGCCGGATCCGGCCTGAGGCCTTCCGGGAAGATGCACGTCAGGTCAGGCTCCACGGTCATTGCCACCAGAAAGCGTTGGGTTCCCTGGTGCCGACCGTCAAAGCGCTGGAGCTGCCGGCCAACTACCAGGTCCAACTCATCCCGTCCGGCTGCTGTGGTCTCGCCGGCTCCTTCGGCTATGAAAAGGAGCATTTCGACGTTTCCATGCAGGTTGGCGAACTGGTGCTCCTGCCGGCCGTGCGCTCAGCTCCCTCCACTGCCTTGATTGCTGCGCCCGGCACGAGCTGCCGGCACCAGATCAAGGACGGTACCGGACGGACTGCGTATCATCCCGTCGAAATCCTGCATGACGCCCTGGTTCGTTTTCCCGCATGAAAATTGAAGAATACGGTTTTATTGGAAACACCCACACCGGTGCCGTGGTTGGTTTGGACGGATCGATCGATTGGCTCGGGTTCCCTCGTTTCGATTCCGAGGCGTGCTTCGCTGCCCTGCTTGGCAACGCAGACAACGGCCGTTGGCGGCTCAGCCCCTCGAAACCGGTTCGCAACACCACGCAGCGGTACTGCGGGCACACCTTCATCCTGGAAACCGTTTTTCAGACCGATGACGGTGAGGTAAAGGTCATTGACTTTATGCCTGCGCATTCCGCTGCGCCGGCGTTGATCCGGGTGGTTGAAGGTATGCAAGGCTCCGTCGACGTTGACCTGCACCTGACGATCCGGTTCAATTACGGGCTCGCGGTTCCCTGGGTTCAGCGGATCGAAAACGGCATCACGGCCGTGGCCGGACCAGACGCGCTGGTTCTGCGGAGCGACGTGGCGTTAACGGGTAACAAGGAGGACCTGTCTAGCACCGCCACGTTCCGGGTCGGGCCCGGCGAAAGAAAAACGTTCGTGTTGAACTGGTACCCGTCGCACGAAGCGCCGCCTCCGCCGCTGGATGTTGAGCGAGAACTCGCCGAGACGGAACAATTTTGGGAGGCTTGGGCGGGGCAATGCACGTACGAGGGCGAGTTCCGGGAACTCGTGTTGCGGTCCTTGTTGGCCCTGAAGGCACTTACTTATGCGCCCACGGGAGGGATCGTGGCGGCGGCGACCACGTCCTTGCCAGAAGAAATCGGTGGGGTGCGAAACTGGGACTACCGTTTCTGCTGGTTGCGTGATGCCACCTTTACCCTCTACTCCCTCATGCAGTCAGGTTACACCAAAGAAGCCGAGGGCTGGACCGATTGGCTGCTGCGGGCGGTGGCCGGAGATCCCGAACAGATGCAGATTATGTACGGCCTCGCCGGAGAACGGCGGTTGGATGAGTTTGAGCTAAAACACCTTTCGGGGTACGAAAACTCCAAGCCGGTGCGCATCGGCAACGCCGCCTCCGGACAGTTCCAGTTGGACGTGTATGGCGAGGTAATGGACGCGCTGCATTTGGCGCGCACCGTCGGGATTCATGCCGGTGCGGCTTCCTGGGCTTTGCAACGTCACTTGATTGCCTTTGTGGAGGCGCATTGGCAGGAACCCGACGAAGGCCTCTGGGAGATTCGGGGTCCGCGCCGCCCGTTCACCCATTCAAAGGTCATGGCCTGGGTAGCCCTGGATCGGGCCGTCAAAGCGGTCGAACGCTTCGGGTTGGAAGGCGATGTTGACCGTTGGAAAGCCGTGCGCGACGCGATCCACCAGGAAGTGTGCGCCAAGGGTTATAACCTCAAGCGCCAAGCCTTCACCCAGTACTACGGGGCCGACCAACTCGACGCCAGCCTGCTCATGATTCCGTTGGTCGGATTTCTGCCGCCCGAAGACGAGCGGGTGCGCAACACCGTTCAACGGATCCACGACGAACTCATGGTGGACGGCTTCGTGCTGCGTTACGCCACCAACGGATCGGCTTCGGTGGACGGCTTGCCCCCCGGCGAAGGTTCCTTTTTGCCTTGCTCCTTCTGGCTGGTGGACTGTTTGTGCCTCCTGGATCGCCGGGACGAGGCCTTGCAGTTGTTCCAACGGCTGGTCTCAAAATGCAGCCCGCTCGGCCTTTTGTCGGAAGAGTACGACGCAAAACGGCAGCGCCAGGTCGGGAACCTGCCCCAGGCGTTCTCGCACGTAGGCCTGGTAAATTCGGCGCGGAACCTTTTTGCCGAACACAACGCGGCGAAGCACCGCAGTCAGCAATGAACCGACCTGAGTCTGAACTGTTTTTTGTCGTTAGAGATCTTTCTTCAGCCTGAAATCATGCGGGCAGAGTTCCGCGGAACCGCGAAGAAGCTTGCCTTCCTGTTTGTAAATAACTTCGCTAGCTTCAAAAGTCGGGTCAGCCACGAAGTTAAAGCGGCCCTGCCGAAAGTTTAGCCTTTTCCATGAGTGCCATTTCTCAAGCAGTCGCCTGGTGGTGTTTTGTCCCGGCGAGACTTTCTCCGGAATCTTTCGTTCGCGCCGTGTCGAAAGCGGGTTACATCGGGTGCGAACTTGTCCCGCCGGAACACTGGCCCTTGGTCACCGACCACGGCCTCACGATTACCGCGGTGGCCGGCCACAAATCCCTGGAGATCGGGTTAAACCGTCGCAGCGAGCACGACCGGATCGAACAGGAAATCCTTGAGAATATTGACCACGCGCAGCGACTGAACATTCGTTACCTGATCTGTTTCAGCGGAAACCGGAACGGAGTGGATGATGCCCAAGGGGCTGAGGTAACCGCTGAAGGATTGGCCCGGGTCGCTGCGGCAGCGGAAGCCGCAGGGGTCAACTTGGTCCTGGAACTCTTAAACAGCAAGGTCGATCACCCGGGTTACCAGGCCGACCACACGGGGTGGGGTGTGGATGTTTGCCGAGCCGTCGGCTCACCTAACATCAAGCTGCTTTATGACATCTACCACATGCAAATCATGGAAGGCGACGTCATCCGGACCATCCGAACGGCCCGGCCGTACATCGGCCATTACCACACGGCAGGTAACCCGGGAAGAAACGATTTGGATGAAGAGCAAGAGCTGAACTATCCCTCGATTCTCACAGCCATCAAGGATACCGGCCACACGGGTTATGTCACCCATGAGTTCCTGCCCAAAGGCGATCCAATCGCCTCATTGGAAAACACTTACCGAAAGTGTTCTGAAAGTTTATAGTTCCCTTCAAATCCGGGCCGCAACCTGTTTTCGGGCTCACCGCGCCTGTCAAGGCCAGTGACGGGCGACAACTCGTCGTTGCGCGCGGTCCTGCGCAGGCGAGAAAAGCGGTTTTTCTCTGGTTAAAACGTGAGCCGGACGCCCCCCGAAATGGTGTGGCTGATGAGGTTGCCGGAGCCGAACTCCGGGTTGTAGAAGAAGTAGGCGCTCACGTTCCGGTAGGTGGCCGTCACCCCCGTGCCCCCGAAGGCGCTGTCGCCTTGCGCCCGGTTG
>DASWVC010000299.1:0-19099 GCA_036401335.1 Chthoniobacterales bacterium | reverse complement strand
GCGGCGGTCGGCTCGTCCATGATCAACGCTTTCGCCTCGAACGTCAGCGCCTTGATGATCTCCACGATCTGCTGGTCCGCGATGCTCAGGCCCAGCACCGGATCTTCCGGACGCAAGGAGACACCCAGCTCACCAAGGTGCTGGGCCACGGCCCGCTTCATCTCCGCATAATCAATCCAGCCATACGAGGTTTTCGGCTGACGGTGCATGAACACGTTTTCTGCCACCGAGAGGTCGCCGAACAGCGTCGGTTCCTGGTAGATCACGGACACCCCCAGCTGCTGGGCTTGGGAAGGCGACCGCAACAGCACCGGCTCGCCCTGGATGCGGACCGTGCCTTGATCGGCCAGGTGCAGCCCGGCCATGACTTTTACCAAGGTGCTTTTGCCCGCCCCGTTCTCGCCCATCAACGAATGAACCTCCCCTGGAAACAGCGGCAGGCTGACTCCCTCAAGCACGCGGGTGCTCCCAAACGATTTGTAGAGGTCGACTAACTCAATGGTGGGCTCGCTGCTCATGACCGATCCAGGTCGAAAGACAAATCCATTTACTGGTTAATTCCACTCAGCCGACGGTGAAACCATCGCCTTCCTTTGTGCCATGGCCAGACAAATTTCTAACATTTTCCACCTGGACACGCCTGGTTTTCATCGCGAAGGTGCCAGGCTGTCCAAGGGTTTCCCCTTGGTGGTTACCCCCCTGGTTTAGCACCTGCTTATGACCGAGACCCAGCGTCAAAACGTCCAGAGTGCCCTGGATCATTTCCGGATCGAGACTCCCAGCTGGGGCTTCGCCGATACCGGCACCCGCTTCGGCAAGTTTCTTCAGGATGCGGCTGCCATCGACATCAACGATAAACTGGCCGATGCCGGACAAGTTCATGCCTTTACCGGCCTCTGCCCGACCGTGGCCCTTCATGTCCTGTGGGATTTTCCAGCCGGTCAGACGGCAGCCGACCTTGTGACCCTGGCGGGGAAACACGGGGTGCGGATCGGGGCCATTAACCCGAACCTGTTTCAGGATCAGGTTTACAAATACGGCTCGCTTTGCCATCGCGATGCGGAGGTGCGTAAAACGGCGGTTGCACACCTGTTGCAAAGCGCCGAACTGGCCAAACAGACCGGCAGCCAGCTCGTGTCAATCTGGCTGGCGGATGGATCGAATTACCCAGGGCAGGCAAACATCCGGTGGCGCAAACGCGCGTTAGTCGAAACCCTGCGGCCGTTGCACGAAGCGTTGAACCCCGACCAGATCATCTTGCTGGAATACAAACCTTTTGAACCGGCTTTTTACCATACTGACTTGGCCGATTGGGGAATGTCGTACGTGGTTGCAAAAGAGGTTGGCCCCAAGGCCCGGGTGCTGGTTGACACCGGCCACCATTACCTGGCTCAGAACATTGAGCAGATCGTGGCATGGTTATTGGATACCGGCATGCTGGGCGGTTTCCATTTCAATGACCGCCGTTACGCCGATGACGACCTCACGTTTGGTTCCATCGATCCCTACCAGGCATTCCGGATTTTCCATGAAATCGAGTTTTTCGGGTGGGAAACGGGCCAGCGTCCCCGGATTCCGTACATGATCGACCAATCCCACATCGATAAACCGAAGATCGAGGCCATGATCCAGACCGCCGTGAGTGCCCAGGAGTTGTACGCTAAAGCCGCCGCGGTCGACCACGAAAAACTGGCCCGGCACCAGGAACGCAACGAGCAGGTCGACGCCGAAGAATGCCTGCGGCAAGCTTTCTTCACCGATATCCGGCCGGTGGTGCTTGAGTGGCGCAGGCAGCACAACCTGGCGCTCGACCCGCTGGTTGCTTTTCGCGAAAGCGGCTACGAAACCCGCGTTGCGGCGGAGCGCAAAGCCCGCCGGCTTGCCCTGGGCATCACGGCCTCCGGTTCCTATGCGTAAATGATAAAGCAAAGCCGGCAGGTAAACACGGATTGGCTGACCGGCGATGGTTTTTGCATCGGCTTCGGGTGCATAATGACGGAATGAGACATTGGTTTTCCTTCTACCCGGTTTTTCTCACGCTTTTTCTGAGGGCCGGTTTACCCGCGAACGGCCAGACGCCGACCCCCGGCCTCCGCCCTGCGGCCGGGATTGAAACCATCGTTTTCGTCCGGCACGGCGAAAAACCGCCGAACGGCCTGGGTCAGATTACCTGTCAGGGACTTAACCGCGCGCTCGCCTTGCCGTCGGTGCTCTTCGCGAAATTCGGCCGGCCTGACTTTATCTTTGCTCCGGATCCCACCGGAAAATCGCACGACGGAACCTTGGCCGGATACGACTATGTCCGGCCTTTGGCGACCATTGAACCGACGGCCGTTCGGTTCGGGCTGCCGGTGAACACCGATTTTCGTTTCGAGGACACCGCCCAGCTGGAACGGGAACTGACCCGGCCGGGTTACACCGATGCCCTCATTTTCGTGGCTTGGGAACACCGCGAGTTGGAAAAGATCGTCAGGCACCTGCTCCAGCGATTCGGGGGCAATCCCGCGGACGTTCCCCCTTGGCCCGGAAGTGACTACGACCGCATCTACGTCCTGCGCCTGGACCGGCGTTCCACCCCTAACCCCACCATCACGTTCACCGTGGATCACGAAGGTCTTGACGGGTTGAGCACCGATTGTCCTGAGCCCGCACACTGAAAAGCAACGAATCAATCTCTGAATAAAGAGAGTTCAGAAAGTAGTCACCCAGCCCAGCGCCCTGAGTTTCATAGAACTTAGCCCCGGCTATCAGATCCTTCTCCGCTTCCGAAAGGATCTCAATCCTCATTTAACCCGATCGCGGATCGAATCTTTGGCCGTTTCCCAATCCGTGAACACAGCTTCCCCCGAAACAACTCTCCTCTCGGTTTCTTGGTCGTCATGTTTCGGAGTTGACCCGTTCTGTACCGGCGTAAGTTAGCGCGGGTTGCCGCCCGGTCGGTCACCCGCGATGCATGGAGACAAATAAACTGAAAGAGGCTTCCTCCGCCGCGCTTGCGAACGTCAACCGCGACGGGTCGAGGATTGTCGTGACCGTTGAAGGCGATTGGAGCATCCGGCAAGCGCCAAGCCGGCAGGTTGATGACGCTTTGAAAGGCCTTGAACAGCAGCAAGGGGCCGGCACCCTCGAGTTTGAAGCCGGCCGGCTCGGCTCCTGGGATACGAGCTTTTTGGTTTTTGTTTCCAAGGTGGACGCCTGGTGCCGGAAAAACGGGGTCCGCCTGGCGCACGACTCGCTGCCATCGGGCATCGCAAGTCTGCTGTCGCTTGCCACTGAGGTTGCTGAAAAGAAAACCGGACGCGGTGGCGAAACGCGCACACCCCTGCTGGCCCGCCTTGGCCACTGGGTCCTGGACACTGGCGAGGGGGTTCACTCCTCACTCCGGTTCATCGGTGAGATCCTCTTGAGCTTGATCCGCATTCTCCGCGGCCGGGCAAGTTTCAACTGGCGCCTGTTCTGGTTAACCATGCAGGAGTGCAGCGCCCAGGCCCTTCCGATCGTCAGCCTGATCAGTTTTCTGACCGGGTTGATTCTGGCCTTTGTCGGCGCGATCCAGTTACGGCAGTTTGGAGCGGGCATTTATGTGGCGAACCTTGTGGCGGTGGCGATGGCGCAGGAAATGGGCGCGATCATGACCGGCATCATCATGGCGGGCCGGACGGGTGCCGCCTTTGCCGCCCAGATTGGCAGCATGAAAGTCTCTGAAGAGATCGATGCCTTGACGACCCTGGCGATTTCTCCGATCGATTTTCTGGTTAACCCGCGTGTCCTCGCCCTTTGCCTGATGATGCCCCTGCTTACCCTGTACTCCGACGTTGTCGGGATGCTTGGCGGCGCGCTGGTCGGTGTGGGCTTTCTCAGCCTGAGCGTCAGTCAGTACTGGAACCAGACCTTGGGGGCAATGGGTTTAACCGACATTGCCATCGGGGTGGTCAAAAGCGCCATCTTCGGGGTGTTGGTTGCCATGGCGGGTTGCCAGCGGGGCATCCAATGCGGCAATGACGCTGCGGCCGTCGGCAATGCTGCCACCTCTGCGGTCGTTCTGTCCATCACCTGGATCGTGGCGTCCGATGCCGTTCTCGACGTGCTTCAGCAAGTCCTTAAAATTTAGATGTTCCCTCCGCTGCTTCCAAACTAACCCATGCCTACGGAAACGATTGAACGCGCGGCGGCACCGGCCGGGACGACCGGGTCCGATCAAGGTGAACCGAACGCCATCGAAGTCAAAAACCTCAACATGGGGTACGGCTCTTATGTCTTGATGCGGGACCTTAACTTCAGCGTTCGCAAGGGCGAGGTGCTGGTCATCATGGGGGGAAGCGGCTGCGGCAAAAGCACGCTGCTCAAGTACATGATCGGCTTAAAAGAGGTGGAACACGGAGAGATTTTGTATTCCAACCGCAGCTTCTCAAAGGCGACCGCAGCTGAGAAAGAGGCGATGCAACGGCGTTTTGGCGTGCTGTACCAGGGCGGCGCGCTCTGGAGCTCGATGACGCTGGCCGAAAATGTGGCCCTGCCGCTGGAACAGTACACGCGGCTGAGCCACCGTGAAATCCAGGAGATCGCGTCCATGAAACTCGCCTTGGTCGGGCTGAAGGGCTTTGAAAACTTCGCTCCTTCAGAGATCAGCGGAGGCATGCGCAAACGCGCGGGCCTGGCCCGAGCCATGGCCCTCGATCCGGAGTTGCTGTTTTTTGACGAACCCTCTGCCGGGCTGGATCCGTTGACTTCCCGACGGCTGGACGACCTGATCTTACGGTTGCGCGATAGCCTTCGTACCACCATCGTGGTGGTTACCCATGAATTGGCGTCTATATTTACCATCGCGGACAGCTCGATCTTTCTGGATGCTGAAACCAAGACGATGATTGCGCATGGCAACCCGAAAGAACTGGTCAAGGAAGGGCACAGCGACCCGAAGGTGCGCGATTTCCTTTTGCGCGGCGAACTTTCACACCGGGGCAATCACGACGGCCCCGTTCATGCGAATTTGCCAACCTCCGCATAAATGAGCCAGAAAGCCAACCCAACGCTCATCGGGGCCTTTGTCCTGGGTGCCATCGCACTTGCCATCGGGGCTGTCGTCTTCTTCGGCAGCGCAGGCCTGTTTTCCAAGAAACAGACGTTCCTCACCTACTTTAACCAGTCCGTGAGCGGGCTTGGCGTCGGTTCCAACGTCAAATTCAAGGGCGTTACGGTCGGAAAGGTGAGCAAGGTTCTGCTCAGTGTGCGGGGTGACGACGAACCGTCCTACGTCAAGGTGTTCTACGAGGTCGATACCGATCTTGTGGTGAAAAACCTGGGCGCCAACGTTGACCTGTTCAACCGTGCTCAACACGAGAAGGCGGTTCAGAGCGGTTTGCGCGCCAAACTGGATTTTGAAAGCCTTATCAGCGGGCAGCTTTACGTTTCGGTTGACCGCTTCCGTGACCCGGCCCCCCCCGAAGTGCCGGTGGACCCGCGTGATTCGCAATACCTGATCATCCCGAGTCAGCCGTCCGATATCGAAGCCATTCTCGGGAACCTGACCAAAGCAATCGGGAACCTTGGAAACATTGATTTTCTTGACTTGGCCAAACAAGTCAGCGGCCTGGTGCAAAGCGCCAAGACCGGCATCGATGAAATGCACCTCGCTGACCTTGGGAAGTCGCTCAACCAAACGTCGGAGTCGCTCAACCGCCTGGTCGGCGGCGATGAGGTGAAAGGAACGCTGGAGAGCCTGCACACCACGGTTAACCAGCTGAACACGACGCTGAAAAACCTGGACAATAACCTGCAGCCCGCCATGAAAAACTTGAGCCCCACCCTGGAGGAGGCAAAGCGAACGCTGGTAACGCTGCAGAAAACCGTTGGCACCCTGAACACGATGCTAAAGCCGAACTCCGGCCTGCGTTACCAGCTGGACAGCTCGTTATCGCAGATCGGCTCTGCGGCTGCCTCCATCCAAAACCTGTCCGATTTCCTCCAGCGGCACCCCAATTCCCTTATCTTCGGCCGGCATGCGGGCCAGGCGGAAAAGCAGTGATGATCCGCCTTCTTGCCAGGATGAGCGCCATGGCCGGTCTCGGATTTGGGCTCGCGGCCTGCGCCGCCAAGGAAGCGCTTCCGCAGTTTTACATCCTTACTCCCCCCAATGCAGCCGATGAAGGCAGCCGGAAGGGGGCAAGCGTGTACATTCGCCGGGTCCAGGTTCCGGGTTACCTGGCCAGGAATAGCCTGGTAACGATTCGAGCCGGCAACCAGGTGGATTATGCCGCGTCGGCACGGTGGGCCGAACCGCTGGACCAAGGCGTGGCGCGGGCCGTGGCTGAAAGCCTGAATCGATTTGCACGCGTCCGGGCAAGCGCCTTTTCCCCAAACAGCCCGCCCGGAGACCATGCGCGCAACGTGGAAATCCGGTTGGACCGGTTTGAGGGGAGCGACACGGGTGAGGTGTTCATGACGGCCCGGTACGAAGTTTTTTCAGGGGAGAGCAGCGAACCACAGGTCAGCCGTACGTTCCAAGCCCACCGGACGGGCTGGCAACCGGGCGATTACGCCGGCCTCACGCGCCTGCTCAGCGATGAGGTTGCCGACCTGGGCCGGCAGATCGGCCGCGCGTTGTGAGCGCGATTCGCCGGACGCAGCCATAGGCAGCCACGTTGATCACGCGTTGCCACCGCTGGATCCGCCACGTTTTCTGACCTGTATGAGCGCCCTGTCCGTTTCCGTCCGGAGTCGATTGCCCTTACGCATCCTGGTGCCATTGATCGTGGCCTGCGCCTTGTTCATGGAAAACCTGGATGCGACGGTGCTGTCGACTGCCCTGCCCGCCATTTCGCGTGACCTCAACGAAAGTCCGATTCAACTTAAGCTTGCCCTCACTTCCTACCTCCTGACCTTGGCGGTCTTCATTCCGGCTTCCGGTTGGCTCGCCGACCGCTTTGGCGCGCGCATCATCTTCCGCCTCGCCATTGCAACCTTTGCCTTGGGGTCGGCGCTGTGCGGATTTGCCGGCACCATCCACCTGTTGGTCGCAGCTCGCGCCCTTCAAGGGATTGGCGGCGCCATGATGGTGCCGGTTGGAAGGCTGGTGATCCTGCGGACCGTCTCGCGTTCAGAAATGGTCAATGCGCTTGCCTGGTTAACCATCCCGGCATTGATCGGCCCCGTCATTGGCCCACCGGTTGGCGGATTCATAACGACCTTCTTTTCCTGGCGCTGGATTTTCTGGGTCAACTTGCCGATTGCGGCGCTCGGCATTCTCCTCGCCACCCTCTACATCCCTGACGTTCGCGCCGATTCCGTGAAACCCTTCGATACCCTCGGGTTTCTTTTGTCCGGTTTCGGCCTGGCGGCGGTGGTCTCGGGAGCGGCCGCCGCCGACGTCAGCTTCGTGTCGCCGGCCGTCATTATAGGCCTGTTCGTCGCCGGCCTGATGCTCTGCGCAGCTTACGTCTGGCACGCGCGACGCGCCCCGGCCCCCATTCTGGACCTTAACCTTCTGCGCTTTACCACATTTCGCGCCGGTGTGGTCGGCGGCTCGTTGTTCCGGATCGGCGTGGGCGCCGTACCTTTGCTGCTGCCGCTTTTGCTCCAGCTCGGCTTCGGCTTCAGCCCGCTCAACTCCGGTCTGCTCACCTTCGTCACCGCCATTGGCGCAATCGGTATGAAAACCGCCGCCGGCACCATTTTGCGGCGGTACGGTTTCCGGCGGACGCTCGTCGTAAACTCCGTGCTGAGCGCGTTGCTGATCGCCGCGCCGGCCATTTTTACCAGCACCACGCCGCTCGCGGTCATGGTCCTGTTGCTGCTGGCCGGCGGTTTTTTCCGCTCTTTGGAATTCACCTGCATCAACGCAATCAGTTTCGCCGAAATGGAGCAGGCACAGATGAGCCAGGCCACCAGTTTCTCCAGCGTGATGCAGCAGGTCTCACTCAGTCTGGGGGTCACCATAGGCGCTTTGGTCCTGGAGTTTTGTCTCGCCCGGCGGCACGGCAGCAACCTGGTGGCAGCGGATTTCTGGCCGTCGTTCCTGGTGGTGGGCCTGATCTCGTTGCTCTCGGTCATAAACTTCGCTCGGTTGCCCAGTGACGCCGGGGAGGAAATTGCCGGGCGGAAGCGGAGGAAAGATTCGGTCCAGGTAAACATCAACGACGCTCGGAGCGGGACTAACCAGGCCTGAGCGAGGAAACACGTCTGCACCCGGGGCGCTTGCGGACAAGCTCCCCTACCGGAGAACGGTGCGAGGCGGTCCCTCGCCGACCGACGTTACGGGGCGAGGCGAATGCCACAAATGTTTACAGCGTGGCGGATGAGCCTTCGCTCCGCTCTCCATTTGTGGCATTTGATTTGTGAGAACCGGTTATCCGTGGCATTGGTGGCCTTCGTTTCCTTGCGTTTCTGGTCTTTTAACGCGTGGTCGCCTTTATGAATCAGAAGCTCTTCTCCGAATTGCCGATTTCGCCTTCTCTGCTCAAGGCGATTGATAAGCTGGGCTACGAAAAAGCAGCCCCGATCCAGGCTGAAGCCATCCCGCTCATCATGGAAGGACACGACGTTATCGGGCAGTCCCAGACCGGGTCCGGCAAAACGGCCGCCTTCGCAATTCCAGCGATCGAACGGACCAACCCGGACCTGCGCATCCCCCAGGTGCTCATCGTTTGTCCTACCCGCGAACTGGTGGTGCAGGTGGCAGAGGAAGTATTCAAGTTGTCCGCCTTCAAAAAAGGCATTCAGTCAGTCCCGATCTACGGCGGCCAAGCTTATGACCGGCAGATTCGGGCGTTGAAGCAGGGCGCTCAGATCGTCATTGGCACCCCTGGCCGCCTCCTGGACCATTTGAGCCGCGGCACGTTGCGTCTCGATAGCTTGACCATGGTGATTCTGGATGAAGCTGACGAAATGCTCGACATGGGTTTCCGGGACGACATCGAACAGATCTTGCGGGCCGCGCCGCCAACCCGGCAGTTTATCTGTTTTTCCGCCACGATGGCGAAACCGATCCAGGACCTTATCCGCACCTTCGGCCGTGATCCCAAATCCGTCCGCATCGAACACAAGGTGCTGACTGTTCCGACGGTGGAACAGGCCTATTACGAGATCGGTGGCAGGTCGAAAACGGAAGTTCTCACACGGTTGATGGACCTCTATGATCTCAAGATCGGTCTGGTGTTCTGCAATACCAAACGCATGGTTGATTCCGTGACCGAAGAACTGGTGAGCCGTGGGTTTTCCGCTGACCGGATTCATGGCGACATGACCCAGGCCCAGCGTGACCGCGTAATGCAGAAGTACCGGTCCGGCCGGCTTGAACTGTTGGTCGCCACCGATGTCGCTGCCCGGGGCATCGACGTGGAAAACCTTGAAGTGGTCTTCAACTACGACCTGCCCTGGGACGAAGAAGATTACGTTCATCGCATCGGGCGCACCGGACGCGCCGGCCGCACCGGCCGGGCTTTTTCTTTCGTCGCAGGCCGTGAGATCTACAAACTGCAATCGATCGAACGTTACACCCGCAGCAAAATCAACCGCCGGCGGCCTCCCTCGATGGAGGAAATTGAGGAAAAGCGAACCAACGTCTTTTTTGAACGCCTCCGCGAAGCACTTACTGCCGGCCAGTTCCAGGCCGAGGCCCCCATGGTAGACCGATTGCTTGAACAAGGGTTCAGCGCCACCGACATCGCCTGCGCTGCGCTCCAGGAACTCCGGCGCGACCAGACGCGTGACGTCCCGCCGGAGGCCGAGCTGGCTGCCGCGCGCCAGGAAACCAACTACCGGGAAGGCGGTGCGCCCCACCGCGACGGCAGGCGGGACCGGAAAGGCGGGCAGCCCCGCTTTTCCGACCATAAACGTCCCCGCAATCGTTATTAGAAGGCGGCTTGGGCTGCCAGCCACGCGGCAAAAAACCGGGCCGCCGTCACCGGAAGTTTCAGGAAGGCGATGCCGGGCCTTCCTCGACGGTTGCTTGCGGGTCGTCACCCAGAGCGTACGCGCCCGATGAACCCCGTACCCGTCCTGACTCCGGGAACTTAAATTGGGCTGGCGCTTTGCCTTCTTTCTCAAGTTGCTCTTCCGCTTCCGCCGTGTACCGGGTCCACGGAATGGCGTCCAGTCGGTCCGCCGGAATGGCCTTGCCCGTTAACTCGCATTTGCCGTAGGTGCCGCCCTCGATGCGGCCCAGGGCGGCGTCAATTTCCTCGATCAACTCAGTGTAGGTGCCGGCCCGGACCAACGCCATGTCGCGAAGGTTAACGGAAGTGGCGGAGTCGGCGTTGGCTTGCCGGCGATCCGTCGGCTGCACCTCTTCGCCTTGCGTCTGCAGGTCGTTTTCCATGTCGGTCACGTAGTCACGCAGTTGCAGGAGCTGCTGATAACGGGAGCGCATTTCCGGATCGAGCTGTTCATCCGCTACCGCCGCCACCACGTCCTTCGGCGCCAGGTCAGCGGGCCGACCGAGAATCAGGTCGGTTTGGGTGGGTGGCTCGGCGGGCGGATTCTGCGGATTGCGGTCGTCAATGTCCATAAAGCGAGGTTCGCTGGACAAAGTGATCGTGCCTCAGGGGACCGCTGGACGTGATTTCTGCCACGCCAACCTTTGACCAAAAGCTTCCGGCCAGCGACGCCTGCCGATATCCTGCACCGAAGATTCCAATTTTCAGGGACCGCTCATCACTTTTTTTCAGAGGCTTCCCCAGGCTGCAGCGACAAAAGCGGCACACCACCGCTGCTCCCGAGCATCGTCTGCGGTAACGCGCCATTCCAACGGTCTGCTTTTGCAAGATCGACCACCAACGGGCTCGTTTTCAGGATCTCCGCATTCATCCGGAGCACCGCCGCACGGGATTCACCCTCAAGCCGTATTGCTTCGGCCTTACCCTGGGCGCTGTAAATTGCCGATTGACGGTCCGCATCCGCCAATTTGAGTTTCGCTTCAGCCTCGCCATTCGCCCGTTCGACGGCTTGCTGGGCTTCGAATCGAATTCGATTTACCGTATTCTCGGCTGCCACCGCCTCGTTCTTTGCCCTCACGGCCGCTTCAACTGAAGCACGGAAACTGTCTGAATAGAGAATGCCCGCAATCTGAAAATCCACCACATCGATGTGGTAGAGGGTCCCGAGGTCATGCGAGAGAAGGGATTTAAGGGCATTTAGAATTTGGTCGCGGTTTTCACTGATTCGAGTGGTGTTCTGCTGAGCAAATATTTTCGCGGTTCGATCGGCAACGATCCGCTCGAAATTTTCTGTAATATCGAAATTGCCCGCCCGCCCAACCTCATAGAGCAGTGGCAGCACAGCCTGGGAAGGAATGCGATAGGTAAGACCAACCGTTACGGCGATTGGCTGGTTATCAATTGTGTTCACGGTAAGCTTGTCGAGCTTGAACGTGTCCATCGACACCTGTAACCGATCGACCTTGTCGACGAACGGCAGCTTAAAATGCGGGCCGGGCCCGAGGGGCTTCGTGGTCGCGACTTGCCCGAGGCGCCGCACGCCCGCCATCTCCGTGGGTTCGACCACAAAGTAGGAGTCCATCACGCAAAAACCAATGAGGATCACCGCGACCACGCCAGCAATCAGCCGAAACAGGAGCAACGGGCGAATGGTCGGCGGCCCTTCACGCTGCAGAACAAATTCCGGTGAGGATCGATTGCTCATTCCAAACTCGTTCGGCACTCCCGACCAGTTGCAAACATTAATTCTGTTGGGTAAACCATGGTTAGACTTGGACCCGTTTCTTACACGGTTTAAAAGCGTTTCTTGTGCCACGACAGTTTAAGCCCTCTTGTAGGCGCACGTCTGCAGCCACGACCGCCGAGAACTCGCATCTCGCGAGTTCTACCCGCTAAAACCCGGCAATCTGCGAGTTCATTAGCCCTCTGGTGGCAAGCAGGCGCGGGCCAATTCCCGTTGAATAGGAGATGGTGCCGGACCCTCCCACACCTGGCATGTAGCTAGCCCACTGCTTCTTGCGGGGACGCACCAACAGCATGCCCATCACGTTCCAAAGAGCACAACGGGTTAATGAACTAACCATGATGAAACTGGGCCGGAGCGCGTGCGGGTAGCCCTCCACAAGCAAGGCTTGATCGAGCCGGCCCCTTCCTTCGCGGGCTGTCATCCCGGCTGGCGACTCACTTCCGAGGGTAGCGCCGTTCTCCACGCCGCCTGGCCCCGCCCAAGAACGGCATGCCGCAAACAATCCCACTCGCCCACGCCCATGCGACCTTGCCTTTGAATGATCCAGGAACCGCTCCCTGGCCCCCACTCGACCGCGCCCCTCTGGCTCACCGAGAAAGAGTAACGGGCGTTCACGGCGTTAACCGCTGACGCTTCTGGGCGTAAGCCGTAGCTTCCTTGACGTCGATCGTGCCATCGTGATTGATGTCAACGTCTTTAAAGGTCGCCCCCATCGCCCGGCGGACCTGCGCGTCGGCGGTGGCTTCCGCCAAGGTGATCTTTTCATCGGGGTAACGATCGAGCCTCCGGAAGGTGTTATCCTGGTCCGCGCCTTGGACCGCGCGCAATTCCTGGCGGTCAACGACCCCATCTCCATTGCGGTCGTAAATTTTGAAAAGCCGCGCAACGTTCCAATCAACAAACTGGTTGCGGGTGATCCGGCCGCCCGGACTCGATTGGACGAATTGCGCAAGAGTGATCCGGGAGTCCGCGGCCCTTTTCGGCGTCATTGCGCAACCGGCAAACAACCCGCCGGCACAGCCCACCCCAAGAAGGTAAGTCGTAATTTTCATCCCAGAGAGCAAGGTGGATGCCGCTCTAGTTGTCAACGGTACGTGCGGTTGCCCGGTACGTTTTGAGCCCGCCGCTTCATCCGGCCCATTGATGCGGGGAATGGCACGGTCTAACGTGCGCCGGCCCCGCCGCGCACCTTTCAACCCGCCTTGCAACCCCCATGGAAAATCGTTGGTTTAAAAACGCCGTGATCTACTGCCTGGACGTCGACACCTTCCGGGACGCGAACGGCGACGGCACGGGCGATTTTGAAGGCCTGCGGCAAAGCCTCAGCTACCTGGCCGGCCTCGGAATCACTTGCCTCTGGCTCCTGCCATTCTACCCCTCCCCCGGGCGCGACAACGGGTACGACATCACCGATTACATCAACGTGCACCCGGAACTCGGCGACTTGGGCGACTTCGTTGCGTTCATGCACGAGGCACGCGACCGCGGCATCCGCGTCATCGTGGACCTAGTGGTGAACCATACCTCCGACCAACACCCCTGGTTCCAGGCTGCGCGCCGCGGCGACCCTAAATACCGGGATTATTACGTCTGGCGGCAGGACAAGCCGGGCGACACCCGTGACCAAGTCGTTTTTCCCGGAGCGCAGACCGCCGTCTGGCACTACGACCGGCTCGCGCGAGCCTACTACTTCCATCGATTTTACGATTACCAACCCGACCTCAACACCGCAAACCCTGTGGTGCGGGCGGAAATCAAGAAGGTTATGGCGTTCTGGCTGGCCCTTGGAGTTTCCGGGTTCCGGGTCGACGCCGCGCCTTTCGTGATTTCCCAAAAGGGACCCGACGCCGAAAAACAACCGCACGAAGCGTTCGAGCTGTTGGACGAATTCCGCGACTTTCTGTCCTGGCGTTGCGGCGACGCGATCCTGCTGGCCGAAGCAAACGTCACTCCAGACCTGATGCTCAACTTTTTCGGTGAAACCGGCGGACGCATGAACATGGTGCTGAATTTTTTCGTTAATCCGCACCTTTTCCTTGCCATGGCGCAGCACTCGCCGGAACCCCTCACACGCAGCTTGCTACAACTCCCCAAACTGCCGGACAATTGCCATTTCGCTTATTTTCTGCGCAACCACGACGAATTGGATCTCAGCCGGCTGGGCAGCATCGAGCGTGACCTTTGCTTCCGTGAATTTGGATCAAAGCCTCAGATGCAACTTTACGGGCGGGGCATCCGGCGGCGCTTGGCGCCCATGCTGGGCGGGGACGTTCGGCGACAGATGCTAGGGCACAGCCTGGCTTTTTCCCTGCCCGGCACGCCGATCATGTGGTACGGGGACGAAATCGGGATGGGCGATGACCTGAAACTCAACGAGCGCGACAGTGTGCGCACGCCCATGCAGTGGTCCTCGGACCGTAACGCCGGTTTTTCCAAGGCCCCAGCGGTTAAACTCCGTCGCCCAGTCATCAGCGCCGGACCGTTCGATTACCGGAAGGTAAACGTGCAATCTCAGCGCCGTGATCCTGAATCCCTGTTGAATGCGCTTGAGCGATTGATCCGGACCCGCAAGGAATACCCCGAGATCGGTGCGGGCCGTTTCCGATGGCTTGAAAACGACCAGACGCAGTCCGTCTTCTCCCATACCTGCGAAGACGACGTTGGGAATGCGGTGGTTGCGTTGCACAATTTCAGCAGCGAGCCCGTGCGGGTCACGCTGCCCCTCTGGCGCCGCGATTTTACCCATTTCCACTTCCTGTTTGACCAACGGCCTGGCGAACCCATTAGAGGCGAGACCCTCCCGGTGGATCTGGCCGGGTACGGTTACTCCTGGCTGCGCCTGGTGCCGTGAGGAAGAACCCCTTGCCCCAGTGCCGGTCGGCGCCGGCAGCGTTTCTGACGCGTCACCCACCCCGGCGTTTAGCGCTCAAGCTTTGCTGGATTGACCGATCCCAGGCATCATCCCGATGCCTACGAACTTAGCTCATGCCACCGCCATAGCCTTTGATTTTGAAGACCTTTTCCGTTCCAGCGATGACGCCCTCCTGAAACGTTTCGGAGTGATGCGGGCCGTCCGTCCCGGCCTGGTGCCGGCCGACTTTCGGCCTGATGCCTGTCGCATCCGCCGCGATGCGGACGCGATTACCATCGAGTTCATCCGACGCGAAAACGCGGACGATCCTGGTGCGGAAGTTTTTCGCTTCAGCTTTCAGCCTGCCAAATCATCCTCTTGATTAAAAAAGCGGGCAAATGCCACGAATCAAAGGGTCAAAGGATCAAAGAATGGCAGATGGAAAACCCCTTCATTTGTGGCGTTCTTCAGCTTTTTGATTCGTGGCACTCACTCCTTTGCGGCATTCCTTTCTCCTAAAATTTCTTCATTCAGAACTTTGATGAAAGTGATACAACTGATACAACTCATACAATTGTTACAGTTCTCTTCCCCTTCCCGGGCTTGACAAATTTTTGTGTTCCGATGAACACTAAATGCCATGCCGGTGACGCCCCAAGCCATTCAAGAACTGCTTGAACGGCTTGAGGCCTCAAGGCAAAGCCGGCTGCGCGCCTGGGAATGCTTGCAACGTTTACGGGTCGCCCTTACTCAGCACGGTCGGATGGAGATTCCCTTGGCGGCCCCCAAAACGTTTGACGTCGAAGGCCAGATTCTGGAAACGAACCTGACCTCGGCACTGCGGGATCGCAACCGGGCTTTAGGAGATTTGTACCGGACGGCACGCCGCTTTCAGTGCATGGTTCCGCGGGAAGATGAGCCGGATGAGCGGGCGGCGGCCCGCGCTGCCATGTTGGCGGCATTGGAACGGGCGGGAAACCTTCTGCGTTAGAGCACAGAGGCTGCTCAAGGTGGTCCGCGACCGGGCCGCCCATTTCTTTTCTAGCCGTGAACCGTCGCCACACGCATCAACTTCCTTGCGCAGGTCGGTCGCGCTGCTCGCCGTCGGCCGGCCCAACTCCCTCCTGGCTCATGCAGGAACTTAAAAACAACGTCGCAACCACGGTGGCAACGACGATAAACCAAGACCACTGTTTTCGATTCATCCCGGACACCATGAAGCGCAGTAAGTCGGGTAGAAAGAAGTATTCACCCCCTTGTCAGGTTCCATCGCACGTTTTTGCTCTTATCCGGTCGGGTAATTTCGTTGCCCGGCAGCCTGCGATAAATCGCGTCATGACGACTCGGCCGGTGCTGGATTTGAAAATGTGGTTTTGGTTGACTTTGCTCGCCCTTCTTCTCTTCGGCCTGCAGGGCACTCCACGGTAGGGTGTGCTGGTAAGGCCACGAGTCCCTTCGCTGCCGGGGTGGCGTGTCTGTACGCGACTCCGGTAGGGGAGCTTGTCCGCAAGCGCCCGTCCGGTGGGCCCGCCTCACCCTGCGGTCGGCAGACGTCCTACATGGTGACAAAGGCACGCTCAGCTCCTACTGCCCCGCTTCCCCGAGACCCGCCACGTTGACCCCTGCGGATTGTACCGGCGGCGAAGGGACTCGCTGCCCTACCGAGCCCCCGGTCACGCCCACACGCGGGGACGATGGCCCTTTACACCCCTCCTTATCTTAGTGCCATTGGCGTGTCGGCGTAAGAAGTGGAAAGGAGGCATGGACGCGTACCTTGTAGCAGGGTCGCGTGTCCCCACGCGACCTCCTCAAGCGCCGGCACCCGCACCCCGCGGCCGGCGCGGGTGCCGCTAAATCTTCTTTTGTTCCGACCGGACAAACTCGACCGAACGGGCCGCTTCTTCATCAAGGTCAGCGCCGCCGAGGAGGTCGCGAAAAACCGAGACGTCCCGGCCGACGTCACCGCCGGGAACCAGGAACGGTTCCATGACGACCGCGCCCTGGTAGTTGATCTCGCGCAGGGCCCCGAAGATTTCCGGCCACGGCATCCGGCCGCGTCCGGGAGGACGGCGGTTGGGTTCGCCAAGGTGAAAATGACCAAGCCAGGAACCGGCTTCGACGATCGAACCGCGCAGGCTGTCCTCCTCAATGTTCATGTGGAACGTGTCCAGAAGAAGCTTGCAGTTCGGGCTGCCGACGCGTTCGGCAAATGCAATCCCTTCCGCGGCCGTGTTCATCATGAACTGCTCAAAGCGATTGACGACTTCCAGGCAAAACAGCACGCCGCAATCTTCGGTGACTTTCATCGCCTCGCGCACGCCCTCCACCGCGCGATCGGTAAGGACCCGTTTGTCTTCCCCGGGATTCAATTTACGAGGCCAGGAGCTGTAATTGATGCCGGCCAGCACCGTGCCGCCCATGTACTTCATCATCCGTGCCACATCTTGCAGAAAAGCGACCCCATTTTTTCGCGTCGCAGCATCCTCCGACGCCAGGTCCATGTCCGCCGTCAAGCCAATGCTGTAAGTCAGGCTGAGGCCTGCGTCTGCCGCCGCACCTTTTAGCACGTCCCGGTCCGCCGGGTTCATCCGGGTAACTTTAGGGGCGTTGATTTCGAGAACGTCAAAGCCGCATTTCTGGGCTCTTTTCACGAATTGGAGGGGGTCCGATTGCCAGGACTGGGTCCAGTATCCGAAGTGTATGCCAACAGGATTCATAGTTTGTTCCAGGGAGGTGCAGGTGCTTTGCGCTGCAAATTCGGTTCGCCGTGCCGCGCGCGGGATGGCATCCTGCCGTTCCCGTACAGTTCGCACAATCCTGGAGTAAGTTTATGCCAGAAAAAATCATTCTTTCCACCGTAAGTGCCTGGGCTTTAGGCGAGCGCTTTGAAGACACGGTGGCCCAAAAAAACGCGGCCCTGCGTGAGGCCAAGTTCGCAAAGCTGGACGGCGATCTGAGTGAAAACGCTCCTTACCAGGCCGCCAAAGAACAGTTTCGCACCATGGGCCGGATTCAGCGCCGGCTCACAAAGGAGATGAACGCGCTGGTTGCGCAAGGCCACACGCTTGTCGATCCGCTTTCCTGGGTGAGCACGGATCCAGTCGATCAGGTTGACCTTGGAACCGTCGTCACCGTTGAACTGGCCGGTGCGAAGGACACGTTTCTGGTTGCGGGCGCGCGCGACACCCACATCCCCAACGAAGGCGACATTGTGCCAACCCCTTACAACTCGCCGTTGGGCAAGGCGCTGCTCGGGCACCGGGCAGGTGACCGGTTCACCCAGATGATCAACGGAAACCTCCAGGAGATCGCCGTTCTGGAAGTCCGCCGGCCGACGATCCCTGAAATCCTGGCGATCTTTCCAGCCCTCAAGGAGAACCAGGGTTGAAAGTACGTCCCTTTGCCGACCGGGGAGAACGTGTCGGGGCAATGGCACTAAGATAACGACCTTCAGACCGTAACGGGGCACCGGATCGAGCGGCGGCCCGGTAGGGCGGGCGCGACCCCCACGTTCTTCCACCCCGATACCCCCCATATGCCGTTACGCCGACACGTTCTGCCGCGCGGCGCGGCTCATCCTGTTACGAAGATGGCGTGCCGCAACTGACTCACGACTTCAATGATGCGTGACGATTGGATCGGCTTGGGCACATGAAGCTGAAAACCGGCTTCGAGCACCCGCTGCCGATCCTCCGGTCGCGCGTGCGCGGTAAGGGCAGCGGCCGGGATCCGGCCGCCTTCCACCGCTGAACGGGCGCGCAGCGCTCGAATAAAGGCGAACCCATCTTCGCCGGGCATTTGAATGTCGCAGAGGATGACGTCGGGAAGGCAACCATCCAGGCAACGAAACGCTTCGTCCACACTGGCAGCCGCCACCACGGCCGCACCTTTCGAGGCAAGTAACTGTTGCAAAAACGCGCGCGCGTCGTCGTGGTCTTCCACCGCCAGAATGGAAACGCCGGCCAGCTCGTCCGACAGGAGGGGTGGCGGCGAAGTGGAATAATCTGCGCCGAGCTCACGGCGGACCAATGGGTTTTCTGAGGGAGCGTCAGCCCGCGCCGGCACCGAGCCGCTTAAACAGGGCAGCAGGACCGTGAAGGTTGCCCCCTGGCCTGCCCCCGGACTCGACACGCTGATTGTTCCTCCGTGCAGCTCCGTCAGGTGCCGCGCGATGGCCAAACCCAATCCAAGGCCTTTATGGTTTCGGGTCGAACTTGGGTCCGCCTGGCTGAAACGGTCAAAAACGTGCGGCAGAAACTCGGGCGGGATGCCTTCCCCGGTATCCCTTACCGCGAAACGGATATGGGATGCCTCCACATCGATGTACACCGAAACGCGACCCTGGCGCGGGGTGAACTTGATCGCATTAGACAAGAGGTTCCAGAACACCTGTTGCAACCGGTCCGGATCGCCCAACACGGCCCCGATGGATTCTGCGACCTCGCACTCCAGCCTGATCTGGCGGGCTTCTGCAGCCAGGCGCACACTATCCACGGCCGAACGCACCAACATGGCCGGGTTGATCGGGCGGACGGCCAGCCGCACTTTGCCGGACGTAATCTGGGAGAC
>DASWVC010000298.1:0-2163 GCA_036401335.1 Chthoniobacterales bacterium | reverse complement strand
AGGTAAAGCGTTTGCCGCACGCCGTCCACACGACCGGACAACTCGTGGCCGGATGGAATCTCGAAAGGAATGCGCAGCTCGCGGATTTTCTGCCGGGCCCGGGTCAGTCTCTTGGCCACAGCGGCTTCAGTCGTCAGGAAGGCCTTGGCGATTTCTGCGGCACTGAACCCGCAAAGCGTCTTCAGTGCCAGCGCAGCCTGCGCTTCCGGCAGGACAAGGGGATGGCAGCAGACGAACATCAACCGCAAACTGCCGTCGTTGATTTCGTTGCCCGAAAAGGGCGATTCGCCCGATGCCGGGTCGCCCGTCCACCGCTCCGCCAAAGCGGCGATTTCCGGTTGCTTGTCCCGGAACCGCTTTTCCCGCCGGACCAGATCAAGGGCCAGGTTCTTGGCGGTTTGCGTGATCCAGGCAGCCGGATTCTTGGGAATCCCGTAGTAAGGCCAGGTCTGCAACGCCCGGACCAGCGCTTCCTGAACCACGTCCTCCGCCAGTTGAAGGTGGTCAATGCCGAAAATCCCGGTCAGGACAGAAACCAGCTTTCCCGCTTCACGACGGAAAAACTGGTCCGCCAACCGGGGAACGTCTTCCACCGGCGCAACGCAGGTTGCTTCTTCGCTCGGGCTCACGCCTTCAGGCCGTTGCGTGTGCCAGTTGCAGCCCGGCGCGCTGAGCGATCTGGCAGCTTTGAATCACCGGCCGGACTTCGACCGTTAAACCGTAACTCAGGGCGGGGCATTCCCTGGCAATCTCCACGGCTTCATCCCAACCATCGACGTCCAGCAGGAAAAAGCCGCCAACGGCTTCCTTGGATTCCGCGAACGGGCCATCGGTTACCATCCGCCCTTTCTTTCCGGAAACGATTTTACCTTCGTCCCCCAACGGACGGCCGGATTTGACCTTTCCTTGTTGGGTCAAACGTTCGAACCAGGCCATCCAATCGCTCATGACCTTCTGGATTTCGGCCGGGGACAAGCCTTGATCCCATTTCGTGCCGCGGAACAGGAGGAGGTATTCTGACGTTGTGGATTGTGTGCTCACATTTGCCTTTCTGTTTTGTTTCGAATCAAGGGTACGACGAACATGCACCTGCGCCCAGGACACTTGACGGCCTTTTATTCCAGTCTCCGGTGAGAATACCCAACCCTGCCAGCATTCCGACAGTTACGGCACCCCTTCCGGCAGTGCCTGGGCATACGCCGGCAATTCATCCGCGAGCGGCGTCCAGGACAGGCGGTCCTCTACCCAGGAATGGCACGTGGGCAGGACGGTCTCCGGCTCGTCAAAACTGCCCACCGTCACATCGATTGCACCCGCATCCGCTCCAACGAGAAACGTCACAGAGGTGCCGCACTGCGCACAGAAGCCGCGGAGCCGTCCCTCCCGGAGGAACTGCCGGGGCTCGTTCCCGCGGAAGTGGACGGCGTTGCGCGGAAAGGTAGCCCAGGTCACAAACGGGGCACCGCTGCTCCGGCGGCAATCGACGCAATGACAATGGCTGACGGTCGAGGGCGGTTCAGCCGCCTCGTAGCGCACCGCTCCGCAATGGCACCCGCCGGTGATCAACTTTATTGCCATTGGACGGTGGCGATTTTTGCCGTTTTTTCTGATCCTGTACAGCTTGTTCCAATCGCACGGCACCCGAAAGTGAGCCGGTCAACAGGACCCGAAGCACTCCTTACCGGTGCGGGATTCGGGAACGGTTTGTGCCCGGGCTCTCGAGAGCGCAAATTGTTCAATGGTTGCCGAACACGAATTTCTGAAGGCGCTTTATGCCGCCTTCAACGCCCGTGACCTTGAGGCCGCTTTGGCGGGAATGCACGTTGACGTGGTTTGGGCAAACGGCATGGACGGCGGAACGGTTCAAGGCCGAAATGCCGTTCGCGGGTATTGGACCCGCCAATGGCGGCTGATTGACCCTCGGGTGGAACCGCAGCGCTTCACCGACGAGAACGGCGGCACCCTGGTCGAGGTCCACCAGGTCGTGCGTGACCTGGAAGGGGGGCTTGTGGCCGACCAAATGGTTCGCCACCATTTCCGGTTCGAGAAGGGGCTCGTCAAAACCTTCGAGATTCGTTGAACTGCGTTCTGGTGCGCGATGCCGAAGCCGGGATAAAAAGGCACCCTATGGGCGTTTACTTCTGGTCGGGTGCCGCTGCTCCC
>DASWVC010000297.1:0-9290 GCA_036401335.1 Chthoniobacterales bacterium | reverse complement strand
GGATTGGCTGAACCCGTCGTCCCACCGGACCGATTGGCCAGCTGTGCGTTGGGCGAAAGGCCCGGCAGCACCAGGCTGAGCGGAGCGCTCAGCACCGTTGAACCGGCGTCGGTCAGCGTCACCGTTTGCCGGTAATACCCGTTGATCGGACTCCGAGAGATCCGGTGTTGCAACACCGTCACCGAACCCGTCACGTCAACGGCCGGCGTCGGATTGAGCAGGCCAAACTCGCTGACCGTCGTGGCTGTGCCAACAAATACCCGACCGTTGGCGATGGTCGGCACGACAAATTTTACGGCCGTATCCAGGCCGTCGCGCCCGGAATTCTGGCCGCTGTTCCAGAGTTCAAGGGCAAGATTGCCGGAGTTGTAGGCATGCAGCACCCCAGGAGCGGAGGATGACACGCGCTGGAGCGCCCAGACAATGCCATTCGTGCTTCCCCACGCCGAGATCGCCGGCGACGCGCCCGGGTATTGATAGGGCGTGCCGGAACTGGAGGAGGAGGATGCTTTCAGCAGCGGCGTGCGGTCGAAAACATAGCGGCGGAGCGGCTGGCCGTTCGGGCCGAAATACAAAGCCCCGTGAAAGTACGCCGGTGAAGACCAGACACCCCCTTGCAAGCCACCCACGATTTCCTGGTAGGCGTTGTCGTTTGAACCGCTGGTGCTGTACCCGCCCAGGTTATCGCGGTTGAGCAGGTAAAGGTTGCCGTCCTTGCCATTGGCCGTTACAAAGTAATGTTTCTGACCGTTGGCATCGGTCTGACCCGGGATCAGCATGGCCGCACCCGAGCCATAATCTTTGTCGAGGTTTGCCAGCGTGGCCTGGTCAAATGGAGTGAAAGAATCCACCACGTTGATGCGCCCGCCGGTTAAATCGGTGGAGAGCTTCACGCAACTGTCGCCGTAGTTGCCTTGGCTGGGATTAAAAGGACCATTGCCGGTGGGCGCATAGATGTTCCCGGCAGCGTCCACCGCTGGCGCGCACCCGGCATTCCAGATCGTGTTCCCGGAGCCGTACTTGACCCAGTTGTTCGGCGGGCCGCCACTGGGGTTGAGGTTGCCCACGGCGACCTGCTTCAGCGTCCCTTCGTCATAGGCCATGATGAAGCCGCTGTAACCGTTCGCGTACTGCGCACCGGTCACGCTGTTGGTAAACGTTTCGTTGTCGCAGTGCGACCCGAAGAAAATGTAAATCGTACGGTTGGAGAGCACGAGCCCCGCCCGGTTCCAGGACGCAAACGGATGGAAGGTCTGAGTGCCATTGCTGCTTTCCGGACCGGTGCCGGGGTAGGTGGCCCCCAACTCCACCGCCGGGAGGGCGTCCTGGCCAGTCGCTAAATCGATGGCATGCAGGTACTGGTGGAAATTGCCGTCACTAGACTTTGTGTACGTCGTGACGAAGATGCGCCCGTGCGGCCCTTGCTGGAGATCAATGACCGGCGTTGCGGTGATGCCGAACGTGGGGCCCAGGTCCGCACAGGAAAAATCATCGTTGGTCGGGTTAGCCTCGTTGCTCCCCATGAGACGGTTGGACCAGAGGGCGGGCCCGCTGGCATCGGCGTTGAAAGCAGAAAGGGTGTTCTTTTCCGAACCCACGATCACCACGTTGTAGCGCCCTCGGAAATTGGCCCCGGTGGAATCGTAGATCGGTGCACTCGACACGTAAAGCGGCTGTGCGTAGACCTGCCCGTCGGTAGGAAAAACGCGCAGCTTTCCGAAGGCATTCAGGTTTACGTTTGCAGGGGTGAGCGTCACCTCGTCTGCATTCAGACTGGTTCGGGCGTTATCAACGCGCGACGTTAAGGTGTCAACCGCCAGACCCGTCGCGGTGAACGCAGCGCAGAGGCAGCCAACTCCTCCTAAAGAGCCGCTAACAAGGCCGGAGACGGGTGAAAAAGTTTGTTTCAGGTGATCTATGATTCTAACTAATCTCATGATTGCGGTGCCGCGTTTTGGTTCAGGCCTGCGGCTGCCTTCATTTCTACGGCCGCCATTATCCTTCCATTTACCCATGGGGTGTATGGTATAGGAAGCAATGCCGGCCGTCTGTCTGCCATTCGGGAAAACCTAGGGGTCCCGATGTAGCCTCCACAATGAAAAAGGAAGCGGCTTGGCGCCTAACAAAAACCTAAATTACAAACGTTTCGCGCATGGTGCAGTTGGTACAGTCATTTCAATGGGTGGAGGCCATTTTCGTCCCGGATTCGCGGTTCCTTTTTTCCGGCCTCGAGCTCTGCACGGGGTTACGCCGGACGCGCCCCGCTTTTCTTATTCCCCCCCTCCGACGTCCTACAGGCGTTTTCCCGCTGATCCTCGAAAACCCAGGCCCGCGCTTTGCCGGAGTCCGAACTTGCCGAACCGGGCTCAACCCGCTACAAAGCATGCCGTTGTTGTCGATGGTGATGGCAAACCCACTTATTTCAGTTCTGCTGCCGGGCGAATGCCCGCATCATTGTCTCGGCCGCTCCTGCGTCCGCGCGATGCTCCCGGAGGTTTGCCGGTTGTGACGTCGCCGGAACCGACGGGCGATCCCACCCTTTTCGGGGGCGACACCGCCAAAGGTCTTAAGGGCCTCAGGGCAAGGCTGCTCGACCTGAGCCGGAACAATCGACTCCTCAACTTTAAACCGACCGCCAGGTCCCTGCGTCTGGTCAACCTCCCCCCGGACTGGATTTACGAACGCCTGGTAAACCGGAAAAAGGAACTCCGGCTCGTGCCGGTGCCACGGCCGGCGCCGGCCGCGTTGAGCGCCGAACAGGAAACCATTTATGCGGGCCTGGGAAAAGGCGACAAAGCCGCCCAGGTCAGGTTTGTGGCCGAGGTTCTGCACGGAGTATCAAATGGGTTCGAACTGCCTGCCACCCTTGACGACAAGACCAGCGCGGCTCACCTCGTCAACACCCTGCATTTCGCTGAAGATCTGGAAGCGAAGGCACAATCCATCAAGAACGCTGCCCGCCTTGCCATGGAGGAGACCGGGTCCAACGTCCTGCACCTTGCCCTGGGGTTCCTGGAATGGTTCGAAAGCGAAACCTCCAACCAGCCGAATTTTGCGCCCCTTTTCCTGATTCCGGTCGCGCTCCGCCGTGCGCAAAACGCGGGGACGAGTGCCTACGAGTTTCACCTTGGGTTCACCGAGGAGGAACTCATGCCGAATCTTTCGTTGATGGAAAAGCTCCAGGTTGATTTCGGTTTGGCCTTTCCCGGCTTCGACCAGGCCCAATCCCCGGAGCTTTACGCGCAGGCGTGCGCTCAAGCGGTCGGCTCGCGGCCCCGGTGGCGGGTCCAGCGGGCGGCTACGCTTGCCTTGCTCGAGTTCCGCAAGATGGTCATGCACAAGGACCTCGACCCGGCAAATTGGCCGGACCCCTCCATGCTCGTGAAACACCCGCGGGTCAGCGAATTCTTCGAGGGCGAGAAGAGCAGCGAGGGCGGGCATGCCGACGACGTTTCCATCGACCTCCTCAAGGTTGCGGAACGGGAACTGCCGCTGATTGAGAATGCGGACAGCAGCCAGCACAACGCGGTCCTCGACGCCATGAAAGGGCGCGATCTGGTGATCCAGGGTCCACCCGGCACCGGCAAATCGCAGACGATCACCAATCTCATCGGCGCGGCCCTTGGTGAAGGCAAGACCGTTCTGTTCATGGCCGAGAAAGCAGCCGCCCTGCAGGTGGTCAAGGACCGTCTGGCCAAGGCCGGCCTGGGTGATTTCTGCCTCGAACTGCACAGCGACAACGCGAACAAACCACGCTTTTACGCAGACCTCCGCCGTCGGCTCGATGGCAAGTACCCCGAGCCGCAAGACGTTGAGAAAGCGAGAACCCGCCTGCGCGTTCACTGGGATGAGCTCAATGCGCTGGTGTCTAAATTGCAAGAACGGGAACCGTGTTCAGGATTGGCCCTGCAGAACGTTCTGGCCCGAGCCACGAAGAGCCGACGGCAGCTGGAATCGGTCCGGCCTGAAGGCCGTCAGCCTTTAACCACCTTGTTTGACCTCGAACGCGACGCGGTAGATCCCGCCGCCCTCGACGGCCTGACCGATCGCCTGGAACGTTTCCAAAACCTGGTCGCAGAACTCTGCCCCAGGGGTGATACCCTCGATCAACACCCCTGGCATGGCGTGAGGGCGGCAGCCGCCCAGGCAGTGCCGGAGGAGATCATAGGCTCCCTGGAATCAACCCGCGACGCGCTCCACCGGCTGCGTCAACAGGCGGAAAACCTCCAGGCCGGGCACGGCTGCTCTTTCGAGCTGACGGCAGGCAACCTTGAACGGTGCCGGCACTTGCATGGGCTGCTCGAGGCCAACCGCAACGGCTGGAGCGTTGAGTCCCTGCGTTGCCTGGCGGTGCCTGAACAAGCATCAGCTGCCTTGGCCAGCCTGCAGGAGGTGGTCCGCCTTAAGGGTGTTCTCACCACCCGGTGGCGATTGTCCGGCCGGTTCGATCCAGCCGCGTTTTCCGGGTTGCTGGACCTTGGTGACCTGGTGCCATCCGACCGGACGCTTGAAGACCTGCGACGGTGCGTGGACGAACTGGTGACTTTGGAAACCGCCCTGCCCGCGGTCGCGGAGGTGTTAAGGAAATGGGAACAGACCTTTGCTTTGTCCCTCACCACGGCTGACCGGCAATGCGCTTCTGCCCTGGTAAGATTGCTGGGCGATGCGGTGCAGGTTCCCGGACTGCTTCCAAGCACGCTGTTGAGCCCGGAATTTTCGTCGGCGTTGGCCAAAGGAACGCTCGAAGCGGAACAAATCAATGCCCAGGGCCAGCTTCTGGCCAAGGAGTTTCACCTCTCCCAGGCGGCGTCCTCCGAGGTGCTGCTGCAAGACGCCGCCTGCCTGACGGAACACCGGTGGCTGCCCTTCCTGAACAGAGCGTGCCGGGACGCCCGGCGGCGCGCCCTTGCTTGGTGGAAGGGTGAGAAGCTGGGCTACAAAGCGGCTGCTGAAGCGCTCCGCCGCGTTGCTGAATGGAAAATCGCCGTCGAACAGTTCGAGCGTGCGCCGGCATACCGGGCTGCCTTCGGCCAGGCATTCACGGGCATCTCCACGGACTGGACAAGGTTGACCGGTGCGCGGGACTGGGTGCGCTCGGTGGACGAACACCTGCCGGTGTGGGGGTCTCCAAAAGAATGCAAAGCCCGGGAGGCAGTGTTCGCCCTGGAGGCCTCCCGGCTGGAGTCTCTGAAACAGCGTGTTGGCGGCTCCAAGGGAGAGGTTTTCGAGAGGTTTTGCCATGCCCTGGCAGAGGCGGGTGCCCAGTTCGTTGTTTGTGCCGAACACGATTCCCTCCTTTCGGGATTCAATGCTGCCGTGGCTGCGGCCAAGCGGATCAAGGGCAAGCTGGAGGCCGTTCGCGGACTGTTCCCGGATGAAACATTGCCGCTCTCCGAAGTGGTCGCGGGGGTGACCGACCTTCGCCAACTTAACGCCGCCCTCGAGCTTTCGTCGGCACGCTGCGGCGCCCTCGGTTCCTTGTACCGCGGGATTGACACCGACGTGCCGGACCTTGCGCGCCAGGCAGATCTATGGCGCCAAGTTACCGCGGCCGCTCCGGATCGTGCATTGTTAAGCTGGGTCGAGGCCGCGGAACCAAAACCGGCCATAAACCGGCTACTCTCAGGCTTGGAGGCGTTGGCGCACGCGGAGGAAGCGTACAATGACGCATTGGCCCGTTTTACGGTCCTGGCCAAGCTGGAACCGGGTGCCTGGCCGAGCTATGAAGAAGCAGGCGACGGCCTCAACAACCGAATTGGCCGCGCGCTGGCAAGCCCGGAGAAACTGGACCACTGGCTTCAGTTCAACAGCCTTTGCAAGAACCTTGGCGCCAGCGGGCTGGGACCGGTCACGCACGCGGTTCTCAACCGCCGGGTACCGGTCGAACTCGGCCTCACGATCCTGCAGTACCTGACCTGGGAACCGTTGGCACGGCACCTGACCCGGCAGGAGCCGCTTTTGCAGGGCGAGCTTGGCAAATGGGACACGGCGCAAACGCAGTTCCGGGCCCGCGACTTCGAATTTCAGGCAGTGACACGGCAGGCAATCGCGGCGCGACTCGGCAGCAGACCGATCCCTCCCGGCGTTAATTCGCCAAAAACCAGCGACAAAACGGAGCTGGCCCTGCTTCGGCACCAGGTCGGCCGGCAGGTCCCGCGCGGCTCGCTCCGGGACATTCTCTCGCGTGCAGCCGGTGCCGTGCTCGCCCTGAAGCCCTGCGTCATGATGGGCCCTTTGGCCGTGGCGCAGTACCTGGAACGCGGCAAATTTCATTTTGACCTCCTGGTCCTCGACGAAGCATCGCAGATGCGGCCGGAAGATGCCCTGGGCGCCATGGCGCGCTGCGCGCAGTGCGTCATTGTCGGCGATAACAAACAGCTGCCGCCCACCTCTTTTTTTGACGTCAGCCTCGACAGCGTTGAGCCCGAAGAAGACGTTGTTGCCATTGAAGAATCGGAAAGCATCCTGGACGCCGCGTCCAGTTTGTACCAGCCGTCCCGGATGCTGCGCTGGCATTACCGGTCAAAGCACCCGTCGCTGATCGCCTTTTCCAACGCAGAATTTTACGGGAACGAGCTGATCCTCTTCCCGTCGATTCACGAAAAATCCGCAGCGTACGGGGTCAAGTTCATCGAAGTTCGCGGGGTGTATGGCGGCAGCAAAAACGAGGTTGAAGCGGAAACCGTGGTTGCGGCCGTGCTCAACCAGCTCCGGCAGCGCCCGGAAGAGAGTTTAGGCGTGGCAGCCATGAATTCGGTTCAGGCCAACCTCATTGAGGAGCTGCTGGAAAAACGGCTTCGCGAGGATCCGATGGCGCAGGCCAACGCTGAGCGTTGGGACCTCGAGAAAGGTGAGCGCGTTTTCGTCAAAAACCTGGAAAACGTTCAAGGCGACGAGCGGGACGTCATCTTCATTTCGATCACTTACGGACGCGACGCCCAAGGGGTGTTGCGCAAGAACTTTGGCCCAATCAACGGCCGGAACGGTGGACGGCGGCTCAACGTCTTGTTCTCCCGGGCACGTAAACGGGTGCAGGTTTACGCCTCGTTTACGGATGCCGACCTTGCCTTGACCCCGGAGAGCAGCGCCGGGGCGCAGAGCCTGAAGCGCTACCTCGAATTCGCGCGTACGGGCAAGCTCCCGGTCATCAGCTTGCCTGCCCGCCCTTCCGACAGCATTTTTGAAGACCAGGTGCGTGCCGCCGTCGAGGCCTGCGGCTTCGCGTGCCAGCCGCAGGTAGGAACCGCAGGGTATTTCATCGATCTGGCAGTCCGCGACCCGGATAAACCCGGCTCATTCGTTTTAGCCATAGAATGCGACGGCGCATCCTACCATTCCTCCAAATCGGCCCGCGACCGTGACCGGCTTCGTCAAGGCGTGCTGGAAGGCATGGGATGGCGCGTGCACCGGGTCTGGTCGACTGACTGGTTCCGGAATCCGGACGGAGAGGTCACCCGGATTTGCGAAGCCATTGAAACTGTGCTGAAAGACCGCACCCCGACCGTTGCCGGCGTCCCTAGCATTGCTCAACCGTCCGTTCCAAAATAACTCCATGTGGGGATCGGCGCTGTCCGGTAGGGCGGCGAGTCCCTTCGCCGCCCTACCGGACGGCGCCATCCCCGGGGGCGCTTGAGGACAAGCTCCCCTACCGGAGGTCGCGTGTCCTCAAGCGCCCGCCCGGCGTCAACTCGCTTTTGCGTGGTATTTTACCCCGGGAAGCCCGGCAAAGTGCTCGTCCTGAGTCCAAAGCGTTGCCCGATGACGTTGGGCGGTGGCGTAAATCAAGCTGTCGGCAAGCGGCAATCCGTTCTGCGCGGCCATTAACGCCAGGCCCGCGTCAACGTCCACCACGTTACCTTGAGCAAGCAATGCATAAACCTCAAGCGCCTCGGCTTTGCCCCGTTCCCGGTAGATTTTTTTAAAGAGTTCGTAAACAACAATCACAGGCACAATCAACGCCGCCGTCTGCTCGATCGGGTCGGCGAAAAGCTCGGCGCGGCTGGAGCCGCTCAGGTACTCAAGCCAGGCCGACGAGTCCACGAGGTTCACAGGCGATCTTCACCCTCCCGCTTGATCTCTGGGTTCATCCCGTGAAGAAAACCGCGCAAGATCGACGGGTGACGCACGGGGAGAAATTCGACCCGGCCTTCAAACTCGATCACTTGCAGTTTCATCCCTGGCTTAAGCCCAAGACGAACGCGGACGGCCCGTGGGATCACCACCTGATACTTGGAGGATAACGTCACCAAATCAGCCACGCCGAAAGAAGTAAAGCAATTATCCTATCGAGTCAATATTCACTTTACCCGGCGACGGTGCCCGAGCCCATCCGGGTGTGGCATGACGTTTTGTTGCTTGAGGCTGGCCCTGTGCGTTTCTTTGTGCAAAGGTGCGAGCATGGCTACCAATGTCCAATTGGATGAGGATCTCATGGCTGAGGCAATGCGACTCGGGCACCACCCCTCAAAACGTGCCGCCATCGAAGCCGCTCTTCGCGAGTACGTGGAACACCGCAAGCAGGCCGATGTCTTGGAGCTTTTCGGCGAGATAGATTACGATCCGGCCTACGATTACAAAGTACTCCGGAAGAAAAGCCGGTGAAGGTCATTGTTGATACCTCCGTCTGGGCACTCGCGCTGCGACGCCAAGCACCCGTAAAATCGGTGCACCGCACCTTGTTGGCTGAACTCGTTCGGGACGGCCGGGTGGTGATGCTAGGCGTCATCCGGCAGGAACTGCTTTCCGGGATTCGCATCGCCGATCAGTACGCCAAGGTTCGAGTTCACTTGCGGGCTTTCCCGGACCTCGTGGTAAAAACCGAAGATCACGAGCTGGCGGCAGAGTTTTTCAATGCCTGTATGGCAAAGGGAATTCAGGGCAACCCAACGGATTTTCTGATCTGCGCCGCTGCTGACCGGAACAGACAGGCCATCCTGACCACGGACAAAGATTTTGTCCGGTACCAGCGGCACGTCCCAGTCAATCTCGTCCCATGTTCGGAGGGAGCCGGCTCGGGCGGGTAGCCAGACGAGTGGGAACCAAACACGAAACGCGAACCTCCCGGGCCGCAAAACTCCCTTTACGAGAGACCCGATCGCAGCATGTTCCATGCTGTAAGAAGACGATGTTGCACCTGAACGAGTCCGACCTTCGGTTCCTGGTAGAGACAGTGGCGACCACCCGGCGTGATCATGACCATGTGATGAACCTGGTTCGCGGCAAGGAAGACCTGCTCGAACCGATGCTGGAAGACCCAAAACTTGCTGAACGCCTTTTCCATGACGAAGAGT
>DASWVC010000296.1:0-5771 GCA_036401335.1 Chthoniobacterales bacterium | reverse complement strand
GCAACGGTGTTTGTTTTCCAGGCTAAATGTTTCTGAGGGGGTTGCTTTTGGGTGGGGCGGTCGGCTCGGCCTTCGGCGCCACGGGCCAGGAAAAAGCCGGCCTCAACGCGCTGGAGGCTCGGCCCCGCGGCGGGCAAGGCGGCCCCCAGCGCGGCTTCCAAGCCGCCGGTCCCCGTGCGCCCGGAAGGCGTGGCCCACGGTCGCGATCCCTTCGGAGGGGGTGGGCCCTTGAGCAGGAAAGGGGAAGTTCGGCGCAAAAGAGGGCGGGGCTCTTTTGGGCCACGGCACTGCCGACGAACAAAGGGGGTGTTTTCATAAGGGGGGTTCATAAGGATCGCGGCCTGCCGCGCGTCGGTGGGTGGCTCTCCCTGGTCTCCGAGCGGCACCGGCTTTGCCCCGTCGGCCTGCGCCACGAAGGGTTCGAGGCCGCACCCACTCACATCAAGCCAGGCGCGGGCGGGTTCCGCGACCAGGCGGACTCGGCGGTTCCAGGCGCCGATCAAGCTCGAACCGCGCCTTTGTGCTTCGAGCGCACACTTTCAACCGACAAGGGCACCGAGTCCCATCGCCACCGGTAGGGCGGCGAGTCCCATCGCCGCCGGGAGGTCGGGGGCCGGTAGGGCGGCGAGTCCCTTCGCCGCCGGGGTACGGGGGTGGAAACGCAGCCCCGTCGCAGCCGCCCGGCCGGGGCGGGGTGCACCGCCCGCCTGGCCGAGGCCGCCTAACCTTGTAAACAAAAACAGAAAACGGAAGTAACAAAGGATCAAAGAGCCAGCCGCAAGCCAGCCCGTTATTGCAGAACTTGACGCACACAACTGTCCACAGACCCGCCGGTGGCGGTTGTCAGAAGGTCTTTCCGAGAAGCTCCGCTTAAAGGGAGGGGGGCGGAAGAGCGGCCGCTTCCCGGCGGCGAAGGGACTCGCCGCCCTACCGGCCGACACCTCGCCAAGCGGCGAATGGACCTGCTCCCCGACCGCACGTGGGGATGCGTGATCCCTGGTTTTCACTCCCTCAGGCGGGCGCCGCGGCCGTAGATCAGCAGCATGGTAAGAAGAACGCCGCCGTAAATGATCTGGCGGCCGGCTTCAGGCATTTGCAGGACTGATAAGATGCTCTGCAGCAGCACAATCAACAAGACGCCTACGATGGTTCCCGCGTAACGTCCGCTGCCGCCGAGAACATTTGTCCCTCCCAGCACGATGGCCGCAATGGACGGCAAAAGGTAAGGGTCCCCCATACCCTGATATGCCTTGCTCGAATACCCGGTCAGCAGGATCCCGGCTAACGCGGCCGTGAGCCCGCTGATCGCGAAGCAGGACACGATGACAAAACGGGTAGGAACCCCGGAAAGGTAGGCCGCACGCTCCCGGGTGCCGACGGCATAGATGTAGCGGCCAAACTGGGTGGATCGCAGCAGGAACACGACCGCTGCCGAAACCGCGCTCCAGATGAAAAAGGCATTGGGAATGCCGAACGTTTTTTCCACTGCCATTAGCGACATCAGCCTGGTGGCGTGACTCGCTGGCGCTGCCCCGCCGGTGTACAAAACCACCAAACCTTGCAGGACCGCGTTCATGCCCAGCGTGAAGATCATTGAGGGCACGCGCAACCAGGCCACGCCTAATCCGTTGATTAACCCGACGATTAACCCGCAACCCAAACCCACGGGCAACGTCAGCAGGCCCGCCGTTGCCTGCAGGTTGGCGACTGCCGTTGCCATCATGCCCCCGATGGTGATCGTCCATGGGATTGAGAGGTCGATGTGACCCAGCAGGATCACGAGCATCAATCCCGCCGCCGTGATCCCGAGGAACGACGCCACTTCCAGTTGTTGCAGCAGGTAGTTGAGCGAAAGGAAGTTTGGGTTGATGGCCGCTCCGACCGCCAGCATCGCCAGCAGGCACCCCCCCGCAATCAGGAGGGGTCGGTTTGCGTGGGAGAACCAGGAGTTCATAGGAATACATCCATCTGGTTTTTTTGGCGAAGGACGCGTAGCCCGCCGAGGCAAACTGCGCCCAGCAAGATGAATCCCTGAAACAAAGGTTGCCAAAGCGCGGGGGCGTTGAACACAAACAACAGGTCGCTGATTGTCCGGAGTACCAGCGCGCCGAGAATTGAGCCGATCATTCCTCCCGAGCCGCCGAACAAGGACGTGCCGCCGATGGCCACCGCTGCAATCGAGTTGAGGGTGTAGAGCCCGCCTTGGCTGGCACTCGCCTCGCCCGATAGGGAAACGAGCGAGAGCAATAAGCCGCCGGCCGCAGCCAGAACGCCCGCCAGCGAGTACGCGGCGAACCGGGATCGTCCGATCGCGAGACCCGACATGTACGCGGCACTTTCCGCCGACCCCAACGCAAAGCAGGTGCGGCCCAGCACGGAGTTCCGGAACGGCCACCAGACCAAAAGACAAACCGCGGTCAAGAGGAGGAGGGTGGTCGGTATTCCCGCCAGGTCATAGGTCAACGCGTTACCCAGGTCTTCGCTGACGTCGCCTCCCGGACTTGGCCGCAGCCAGAGGGCGATCCCGAAAAAGATCGCGCCGGTGGCCAGCGTGGCGATGATCGGTTGAATCCGGCCAAGCACGATGACCGCAGCGTTGACTGCGCCGGCAGCCAAACCGCTGCCTAACACGGCCGCGACCCCCCAGGCAATTCGGCCGGGTGAACCGTTGAGGGTCACCGAGGCCAGGCAGCATGCCATCGTCATCACCATTCCCGCGGACAAATCAAACCCGCCGGTGATAATGACCAGCGTCTGCCCCATCGCCACCAGTGCGAGCACCACCGCCTTGTTTGAGACCGAAGTCAGAACGTTGGTCGACAGGCCATTCTGTTGTCGCGCCGAGAAGAGCAGGAACATGACCGCAAACACGACAAAGGCCATGAACGGTCCGGCCTGCTGCCGCCAAAGCCGGCGAAACGCCTGCCGTTTCGATCGGCCAGGGTCGCCCGATGAATGGACGGCCTTCGATGCGGCGGCAGGCCCGGTGGAGGTTTCACCGAGGTTAAGCGATGCGGTGATCAGGTTGTGTTCATTGAGGTCTTTTCCTTCGAGCTCGCGAATGAGTTTGCCTCCATAGCAGACCATCACCCGGTCACACATCCCGATAAGCTCTTCATAATCCGTGGAGTAAAACAGGATCGCGATCCCAGCCTCCGCCAGTTCCCGGATCAGGCGGTACACTTCCTGTTTGGTCCCGACGTCAATGCCGCGCGTGGGATCGTTCAGAAGCAGGATTCGAGGCTCTTTCATGAGCCATTTGCCGATGACGACCTTCTGCTGGTTCCCGCCGGAAAGGGTCCGAACCGGAGCCTCAAGGTCATTTACCTTGATTTGCAGCTTGCGTACCGCTGCATCGATTGCCGTCCGTTCTTTGGCCGAATCGATCACCCCGTGCCTGCTCAGGTCGGGAGCTGCCGCAAGCACGAGGTTGTCCCGGATGGACATGGAAAGAAGCAATCCCTGGGTCTTGCGGTCTTCCGGAATGAAGGCCATGCCGACGCCGGATGCTTTTGCCTCCCTCGGATTGCCGATTGACCGTGGCGTGCCGTCAATCCGCACCTCACCCCCGACGCCACGCAACACGCCGAAGAGCGCCAGCAGTATTTCGCTTTGTCCCTGGCCATCGAGGCCGCCCAGACCAACGATCTCGCCTTTCCGGACGTCCAGGGAGACGCCGTTCAAGACGTGTTCCCAACGCAGTTGCCGGACGCCGAGCGCCGTCTCCTGAGGTTTACCGTGGAGGGTTTCGCGGTCGCCTCCGGGCAGGAGGTTGGGCGGACTGCCAACCCTGGGCGGATACGCCTGTGCCACGTCCCGTCCTATCATGAGCGGAACGATTTCCGGAATGGTCCGACTGGCCGTCGGGAAAGTCTCGATGTGTTTGCCGTTCCGGAACACCGAACAGGTATCCGCAAGGGCCGTGATCTCGTGCATTCGATGAGAGATGTAGAGAACGGCCAGCCCTCGCTCGCGAAGTTGTCGGACGATCCGGTAGAGCTGATCGACGTCTCGTGCCGTCAACGCAGACGTCGCTTCATCCATGATGACCAGGCGAGGGCGCCGCACGAGGGCTTTGGCGATCTCCACCATCTGCTGACGGGACAACGGCAGATCCTTGGCCCGATCCGAAGGGTGGATGTCGGTGCAACCAATCTCATGGAGGATTTCCTGAGCCATTTTCCATTGCCGGCGTCGATCGATCAGCCCAAACCGGCTCGGCGGGTTCGCGATCGAGATGTTGTCCGCAACGGAAAGGTCAGGCACCAGGGAAAGCTCCTGAAAAATGCAGGCAATGCCCTGCCGGGCAGCCTCCGCAGGCGAGCCAAAATGGGCCGGCGTGTTATTTACGTAAACCCGGCCCTCGTCCGGGTGGATGACGCCCGCGATGACTTTCATCAACGAGCTCTTGCCTGCCCCGTTTTCGCCGATGACTGCGTGAATCGTGCCGAGGAAACACTCGAAGTTCACATTCGCCAGCGCGGTGACGCCGCCGTAGCGTTTTGTGATCCCTTCCAGCCTCAGAAAAGCGTTGTCCATCGCCTGAGGCGTCAAAGGTTGCCCGGCCGTCATGCAGCGACCAAAACCCCCGAGGGTTCCAACGTCACCACTATTGCTGGTTTGTTTTTGCCGCGTTCATCAACTGGGCGGCATCGAGTCTTACCCCGCACGGCTCAAAGCCGGTAGCCACGAAGAAGTCATCTGACAGGTCTGGGAAATAGTTTTCACCGGCTTTCAGGGTGGTGTAATCGGCCTGAGGAAGAGGAATGGCAATGAATTGCGGTAACGGGTTGCCCTGGAGCGCGGCGACGGCGGCCTTAAGGGAGATGGCCGAGAGTGCGGGAGACTGGCTCAGGGAGAGGCCTTTCAAGCCGTCCTTGGCGTGGTCTGCAATCAATTTGCGAAATCCGTTTTCTCCTTCGCCGACAACGGGGATAAACGGCTGTTTGGCATCGATGAATGCACGCACGGTTCCCGTCGACCCTCCCTGCGTGTAAACGCCGTCAAAGTGTCCGTGGACCGCGATGGCGTCAGCAGTTGCTTTCTGGGCCGTCCCATCGTCCCAATTACCGACTACCTCGACAAACTTGATGTCGGGGTGTTGGTCGAGGATTTCATGAAACCCCTTGTGACGGTCCCCATCCACCGAATTGCCCGGCACGCCGCGGACCTCGAGCACACTGCCCTTTGTGCCCATTTCTTTCTCGAGCCAGCGTCCTGCCATCCGGCCCATCTCGACCATGTCTTCGTTCACCAGGAAGATCTGATCGCTGTCGATCACGTTGTCGAAAGCAACCAGGATAACTCCGGCCCGCTTGGCCCGCTCCACCACCGGCTTGAACGCCGTTGGGCTTACCGCGTTCATCAGGACTGCGTCATAACCAGCGTTGATAAAGTTGTCGATTGCTCCGATTTGGGCAGCGACGTCGGTGCCCGTACTCACCACCCGCAACTCTTTGATAAGCGGCTTCATTTCGGGCGAATCTGCATAGGCCTGCAATGCCTTGATCATCTCGATGCGCCAGGTGTTGCCGATAAACCCGTTGGCCAACGCGATTCGGTACGGCGGTTTTTTTGCAGGGAACTTAAGGGTTTTGGTGGCAGGGCTGAACGGTTTGAAACACTCAGGTTCGTAAGTGTCGGCGGCGGTCGCAAACGTGTTGAGTGCAGTCAGAAGCCCCAGGAACAGAAGGGCGCGCCGGGTAATCGATTTCATGGAGGGTTAGGTAGAATGGGAGGGGGTTAGCAAGGGAGCGAGGCGGAAAGTCGGG